>JAEUHA010000026.1 GCA_016793535.1 Opitutaceae bacterium
CTCCCGGATGATCGGATGCTCGACCTGGTCGACACTCTCGACGCGCTCGAGCTTCGAGTACTTGATGATGATCTCCTGCTGGAACGTCCGGTGCTTCGTGATGTAGACGTACTTGTCGATCGCGGCGGCCACGAGGAAACCGCCGTATTCACGATAGTAGGACGGCAGGTCGGTGCCGCCGCCGCCGAGGGAGACGCGAAGAGGGGAACGCGTGATGATCATGCTGCAGGCAGGGAGATGAGGGAGGAAGGGAGTGAGGGGGAGCGGGACTCCGGGCACGGCGCCGGTCTGGGTTGTCCGTCAGGCGTGTGCAGGTGGGATCGACAATCGGGCGTCACAATCCCGCCTCGCTGACGGGGAAACCACTGTGGCGGTAAACCGCCTCGACGATCTCGAGAGTGCGGATGCCTTCGGCCAGCCCGGGCGACGGCTCGCGGTTCAGCCGGATGTCGTCGACGAACGCGCGCGTCTCGACCGCCCAGGATTCGTCGCCGCGCGGGTACTCGTGGATCGTGGTGTCGGGCGGGCCCATTTCCGGTCGCATCTGGTAAACGGCCAAGCGCTCCACGCCGTAACTGCCGCCGAGTCCGTCGATCGCGAGCTTCGCGTCGCGGCCATAGATCTCGAGGGAAAACAGGTTCTTCCACTCCGTGCAGCTGACGTGCAGCCAGGCGGTCTGGCCGCCCGCGGTGCGGAGCGAGAGGAAGGCGTTGTCGTCGACCTTCATGTCCCAGAAATACGTCGCGGCATGACCGTCGACCGTGGGGAAATCGCCCAGGAACCAGCCGGCGAGGTCGATGAGATGGACGCCCTGGTCGATCAGTTCGCCGCCACCGGACAGGGCTGCGTCGGCGCGCCACTCGCGGTCATAGCCCTTGCGGCCACCGTGACCATAGCGCGCCCGGAGGAACATCAGCGGCCCGAGGGCGCCGCCGTCGATCAGCTCGCGCGCCTTCTGCAGGGCCGGATGATAGCGGTGATTGTAACCGATCCGGACGCGGGCGCCGGTCGACCGCGCGGCCTCCTGGATGGTGCGGAGCTGCGCGGCGTTGAGCGCGCCCGGTTTCTCGACCAGCACGTGCTTGCCGGCGAGCACGGCCGCATGGGTGATGGGGGCGAGGGCGGCGTTGAGCGTCGCAACAATCACGGCGGTGACCCGCGGGTCCGCGAGCACCGTCTGATAATCCGTCACGGCGGTGCACCCCGGTGCCAGCTGGGCGAGGTCGGCGGCCCGCTTGCCGTCGAGGTCGCACGTGTAGAGGACCGGCGGGTTCCGGCCGAGGGCGCCCAGGCGCTTGCGACCGATGAGGCCGCAGCCGATCAGGGCGAAAAGTGGTTGCTCGGAACTGGCGCGGTTCATTCCGTGAGTGTAAACATGGAAGGCGAAGCGAAGCGGCGCGGTGACGCAAGTGAGGTTTTGCGATGAACGGGGTGATTGCATCCACCCTGGGAGCGCGACCGTCCCCGGCCGCTTTCGTCCAACTGCGGCCGAGGACGGCCGCGCTCCCCGGGTGGGCCCGACTTCACCGCTGATGCGCACCACGCATCGACTCGTCTTTGTGGCGATGGCGCTCCTCGTGGGCGCGTTTCACCTGTGGACGATCCGTTCGACCAACGACGCGTGGAGCTTCGGCGAGGAACAGCGCGACTATTACAACCGGCTGATCGACGGCTGGCTCGAGGGGCAGCTGCACATGAAGGTCGAGGTGCCGGCGGCCCTGCGGGCGCTGAAAAATCCCTACGACCCCGCGGAACGGCCGCCCGGACTCGGGCTGCACGACGCCTCGTATTACCAGGGCAAATACTACCTCTACTTCGGCGCGGCGCCGATGGTGACCCTGATGCTGCCGTTTCGCCTGCTCACGGGCATGGACCTGCCGCAGCCGGTCGCGGTGCTGGTCTTCGTCTACGGCGGCTTCCTCGCCAGCGCCGCGGTCTGGCGCGCGGCCCAGCGGCGCTACTTTCCGGAGGCGGGCCCGGGAGTGGCGATGGCGGCGCTGCTGGTGCTCGGGATCGGCAACCTCGGGCCCGTGCTGTTGCGAAGGCCGGACATGTGGGAGCTGCCCATCGCCGGCGGGACCTGCTATTCGATGCTGATGCTCGGCTGCGTGTGGCAAAGCCTGCACGCCGGGCGCGGGCGCGAGCTCTGGTTCGCCGCGGCCGGACTTTGCCTCGGTCTCGCGATCGCGTCGCGGCCGACGTACCTGATCGCGAGTCCGTGCCTCGTGGCGCCGCTGGTCGCGTGGTGGCGGAGCGAACGCCGCGTGCCGTGGCTGTGGGTCGCGCGCGCCGCGCTTCCCCTCGCGGTCATTGGCGGTCTCATGGCCTGGCACAACTATGCGCGCTTCGGTGACCCGCTCCAGTTCGGCCAGGCGTATCAGTTCAGCCTCGATTACGAATCCAAGCAGCCCCACTTCGGCCTGCACTATGTCCCGTTCAACCTGCGGGCCCACTTTCTCGCGCTCGCGGAGTGGTCGCGCTATTTTCCTTTCATCGGCCGGCCCGAACTCGGTCCGACGCCCGTCGGGTACACGATTCATCGTGGTGACGTCTACGGCCTCCTGGCCAATCTCCCGATCACCTGCCTCGCGTTGCTCGCCCCGCTCGCGTTGTGGCGGCGGACTGCGGACGAGCGGTGGGCACTCAGTGCCTGGCTGGGGACAGTGGCGCTGCTCTTCGCGTTTATCGCAGCGGTGATGCTGTCGTTCTTCAGCGCGCTCGCCCGCTATCAGGCGGAGTTCGCGCCCGCGTTCGCGCTGCTGTCCGTCGTCGGACTGCTGGCCCTCGAACGCTGGCAACATCGGGTGTGCGGCCGGACGGGTCGCAGGCTCATCCGCGTCGCCTGGATCGGAGCGGCGGTGGCGTCCGTGGGGTTCGGGGTCCTTTACAGCCTGCAGTTCGATCGCCTGCTGCGGGAACAGAACCCGCGGCTGGAGCGGGCGGTGGCGCGGGAGCTGAACCGGATCCCGGCAGCCTGGGAACGGCTGACGGGCCACGAGCATGGCCCGGTCACGTTTGCGCTCCGCCTGCCGGCGTTGTCGCGCCCGGGCGCGGAAACCCTGCTCTCGATCGGCGATGCGCCCCAGGTCGATCGCGTGGTGCTGCGCGAGCTGCCGGACGGCCGTTTTCAGTTCGGCGTCGTGCGCGCCGGCGCGCCGGAGCTGGCGGGTGAGGTCCTGACGCTGGAGCGAAACGCGACGCACGACGTGCGCGTCGCGGTGGGGTCGCTGCTGCCGCCGGTCACGCATCCCTATTTTGCCGGCTGGCGGGACGACGAGATCGTCCGGGCCGTGCGCCAGATGCGGATCGAGTTGAACGGTGTGCCGGTCCTGACCGGATACGGCCGCTTTCTCACCACGGCGGCCGGCCGCCTTCGTGCCGGAGGGCGGGCGCTCGGCGAGCCGGCGTATCCACGATTCCGTGGCAGCGTGGAGCGGGTGGAACGGATGGCGCTGACCCCGGCGGCGGTCGCGGACCGCGCTCCGCTCGACGGTCCCGGCGACACCTTGCGGCTCCGGTTGCGTTTGCCGGCCGGCCGTCCGGGCCAGCGCGAGCCGTTGATCGTGACCGGCACGACCGGGGCCGCTGACCTGCTGCTGGTCGAATATCTGGCCGACGGACGCGTTCGCTTCGCGCATGACCACTGGGGCTCGCCGCTGCGGCTGAGTCCGCCGGTTGCGTTGCCGGCCGGTGAGCCGCTCGACGTGCTTGTGACGATGCGCTGCCTCCAGGTCGTGCCCGACGCGACGCTGGTTGGCGCCGAGCCGCCGGGCCGGGTGCGAGTGACGGTGAATGGCGCGGTCGTGTGGGACGAGGAGTCGTGGTTCTATCCGGCGGAGGCGGGCGAGATTTTCGTCGGCCGCAATCCCGTCGGAGGGACCAGCGGCGCACCGGCTTTCACAGGCCAGGTGCTCGCAGTGACGCGTGCGGCGCGCGAATGAGGTTGCGGCGGCCGGGTTGGGTTTCGTCGGATGCTCCGATGTTCGACTCCCTGTTGACCGACCGCGAAACGCAGTTGCGCCTGCTGCGCTTCCTCGCGGTGGGAGCGGGGTCCGCGCTCGTGCAGGTGGCGGTGCTGCGTTCGTTGCGCCCGCGGATCGGTGAGACCTGGGCGTTTTCGGTCTCGTGGGTCGTGTCGACCACCACGCACTATCTGGCGAACCGCTTCTGGGCACTGCCCAGTGCCCGCGACGACGCGGCGCAGCAGCTCGGCGAGTACCTCTTCGCCGTCGCGGTGAGCTACGTGATCAACCTGGGCGCGTTCAAGCTGCTGCGGAACAAATTCAAACTGAGCCCCACCTGGGCGACGCTGTGGGCCATCCCGCCCTCGACCATCGTGGTGTTCCTGCTGCTGAATTTCCGGGTGTTCCGGTGATTTCCCGGCCGCGCTCACTCAGAGAAATTCCGTGGCGCGATAAGGGGCGAGGAGCGTCCAAACGACTCGGAACGACTGCGGGCGAGCGGCGTGTAGTCGAACGGCCCCATCCTGTACATCCGGTCACCGTGTCAAAGCATGGACACGATGACCGGATGTACCGGATAGGACGGAAGCGCGGACGAAGGTACCCTGAGCGGCAATCGCGTGAGCCCCGCTCACGTCCACGACTTGCCGCGCTCTTCCGGCAAAATCCGTCGCAGCGTGTAAATGTCGGAGCCCGCGAGCTCCGCCGCGTGCCGGTCGAGCGTCGGCCATGGGTCCCACGGTGCGGCGAGCAGCCGGCCCGAAATGCCGTCGCTTGCCGGCGAGAGCAGCCACTCGACAAGACCGAGGGCCTTTTCCAGGGGCGCGTCGCCGGCCGCTTTTTGTTTCTGCGCGGCCGCGTACTCGCCCGCGCCCACGACGGCGGGACCGAGGGCGAGCACTTCGTCGGTTAACCGGGTGTGGATCCCGCCCGGCGCCACGGCGTTGATGTCCAGCGGCCGCTCCCGTTCCTCCTCGGCGATCGTCTCGACGAGGCGCACGACGCCGGTCTTGGCGACGCCGTAGGCGGAAAAGTTCGTCCGCGGCTTGGTCGCCCCGCCCCCGGAGAAGCACACGATCTTGGCGCGGCGCGGCGCCCGGGCCAGCAGCGGTGCGAACGCGCGCAGGGCGTGGAACGTGCCGTCCAGGTTGGCCCGCACGGTGGCGGACCAACGGCCGGGGTCGGCGGTGAGCGTGCGGCCGATCTCTCCCTGCACGCCGGCGCAGGTGATCAGGCCGTCAAGCTGGGTCCAGGCGGCGGTGACCTCTGCGGCGGCGCGCTCCACGTCCGGCCATTGCGCCACGTCGCAGCGCGCGGCGCGGAAGTGCGCGGGATATTGCGCGGCGAAGTCGGACTGGTCGGAGCGCGCCAGGCCCCAGACGTGATGGCCGCGCGCGAGCAGGCGCACGGCGAGGGCGCGGCCGATGCCCGTGCTGGATCCGGTCAGGACGAGGTGCATGTGCAGGTCAAGGGAACGGCAGGTCGCGCCGCTGGTAAAGCACCATGCGGCGCCCGAGCAGCGTGAACCGTTCCGCCGGCCGGAGGTTGGCCAGGCACCAGCCGTGCACGTTCGGCCGCAGGGCCGCGAGTTTCCGGTCGTAGGGAAACGGTCCCGCGATCTCGCCCTCGGTGACGAAGACGAAGTCGCTGCCGGCGAGCCGCCCGGAGACCTCGGCTTCGGTGGGTTCGGCGATCCCCGTGGGGAGCGTCATCTCCAGGGGCATGAGGACGCCGTGCCGTTCGTAGATCACGACCTTCAGCACCTGGGCGTCGAGCGCATCCGTGATGTAGTCCACGGCCACCCGCGGACCGCGGGCCGGCTCGCCCGGGGTCCGCGGGCGGGCCAGCCAGCGGGCGTGGATCCGGTCGGCGAACGTGTTCACCTGCCGCAGTTCCGCGAGTTGCTCCGGCGTGAAGGCGGGACGGTGTTGTTGTCCGGCGAAGAAAACCAGGGCGGCGAGCGCGATCCCGCCGGCCACGACCGAGCGGCCTGCCGGCCCTGCCCGCTGCGCGGCCCAGCTCCAGCCGAAGGCGACCAGCGTGATGACGCCGGGTGCGAGCGCGCCGAGCACGGCCTCGGATTTCTGCACGTGCAGGATGAGGACTGCGGCCGGGGCGAGCAGGAAGATCGCGCCGATGATTCCCACGTCCCCGTTGGCGGGCTGCCGCGGTGCGTTCCGGCAGACTGCGAACACTGCGCCGCCGGCGACCGCGATGGCGCCGAAGACCGGACCGAGGTGGCGTTCGCCGAGATGGCCGAACACGTACTGCAGCGAGCGCATGAAGCCGAAGTGCTGGTTGCGGATCGAGCTCTCGGGACCGACGTAGTGACCAATCCAGTAGTACTCCCGCACCGTCTCGTAGTTCAGCCAGAAGATCGGTCCCGCGATGACGAAGGCGAGAATCGCGGCGCGCAGCAAGTGGAGGAAACGCGTCCGGCGGTCGGGCCCGCGGTCGCAGAGGATCCAGAGCGCGCAGCCGGCGAAGATGAGCACGAAGTACGTGCCGGTGAGGAAACGCGTCACGAGCGTCAGGCCGACCGCAATCCCGAACCACGACGACCCGCGCCGGGAATGACACCCGTCGGCCAGGACGGCCGTCGCCGCAGTGAGGCCGAGGGCGCACATCGCGAGGTGGTCGAGCCGGAAGTCGAAGGCCGAGCCGGGCACGTTCTGCCACGGGCCGGCGAGCGCCACCGGCAGCAGCGCCGCGGCGAAGGCGAGGGGGCGCGAACCCGACGTCCGGGCGACCGCGAGGAAGAGCGCCAGCTGCCAGCCGATGAGCGCGAGCATGTTCAGCGCGAGGGCGGCGCTGCGCGAAGGGCCGGTCACGTGAAACGCCACCACGGCGAGCGCGTCGTGCAGCGTGCCCTGCGCCGACGGATTGGTCAGGGCGTTGAGCACGCCGGCGACGACGCCGCGGGTGCGGGCGAACTCGTAGCCGGTGTAGCTCTCGGTCAGGTACTGGATCTGGTCATTGAAACGCGGATACACCACCGTGTGCCGCCGGGCGCCCGCCTGGTCGAACGCCCAGAACTCCGCCGCGAGGACCCCGAGCAGCAGCCAGAAGGCGGGCGAGCGGAGGAGGGGTGGGAAGCGGGGCGTCATGGTCGCCGGTGGGGGAGGGGCGCTGGAGTTGAAAGATGAAAGTTGAAAGTTGAACGTGGCCAAGCTGGCACCGGAACTGTGGAGAAGCCACGGGCGCGGGTCCGGCTGGGACTTTCAACTTTCATCATTCAACTTTCAGCTGCCCGCAGGCCCTCAGTGCCTCGCCTCGTAGACCCAGCGGTTCGCCTCGAGCCAGCGCAGCGTGCGCACGATGCCCTGCTCGATCGTCAGCTTCGGCTTCCAGCCGGTCGCCTGGATTTTTTTCGTATCCAGAAAAATGAACGGATTGTCCCCGATCCAACCGCGGTCGCCGCCGGTGTACTCGAGCCTGGGCTGCAGGCCGAGCGCGCCGCAGATGAACCGGATGCTGTCGTTGACCTGCACGAACTCCGGCGTGCCGAGGTTGTAGATCTGCGTGTGGTGTTTCGCCGTGCGCGCGGTGCCGGCGCGGGTGACGTGCAACATCGCGTCGAGGCAGTCCTGCACGTACAGGTAGCTCTTGCGCTGGGTGCCGTTGCCCAGCACCCGGAGGTGGTCGGGATGCGCGACGAGCTGCTGGTAGAAGTCGAAGACGTGGCCGTGGGTGTACCGTTCCCCGAGAATCGAGACGAAGCGGAAGATGTACGCCTCGTCGATCTGCGCGCCCTCGGCGTAGGCCGCCAGCAGCCCCTCGCCGGCGGTCTTCGAGGCGCCGTAGAGGGAGGTCTGGATGGGAAACACGTCGTTCTCCGGCGTCGGCTTGTCGGGCGTCACCAGCGCCTCGCCGTACACCGAGCCGGTCGAGGAGAATGCGATCCGCTTCACGCCGTTGGCCCGCATCGCCTCGAGCACGTGGAAGGTCGCGATCGTGTTCTGCTGCAGGTCCCGCTCGGGATGCTTCCAGCCGTCGCGGATGTCCGCGTTGGCCGCGAGATGGAAGACGAAGTCCGCGCCCTTCATCGCCGCGGTCAGCGCCGGCTGGTCGAGGTTGTCGCCGCGCACGAGGCGGAACCGCGGGTGGCGCTGCGCGCCCTCGAGGAACCGGAGCTGGCCGGTGGACAGGTTGTCCCAGCCGGTGACGGTGGCACCGTCCGCGAGGAGGCGGTCGACGAGAGAGGAACCGATGAAACCGGCGGCGCCGGTGACGAACACGTGTTGCATGGAAGGACGGAGGCGAATCGAGTCCGCCGTCGAGCGCAAGCGGCGATCGGGTCAGCGCCGCAGGGCGCCCACGGCGAGGTCGATGCCCTGGCGCAGCGCGGCGTACTTCGCCTTGATTTCATCCGGCACGCCCCAGACCTCCTGGCCCTGGTGGTGGAGCGTGATGGCCAGCGTGACCAGCACGCTCGCCACGAGGGCGAGCACTGTCACCGCCTGAAATCCGCGCCGCCACGCGCCGTTGAGGCTGTCTCCGCCGGCGAGGCCGCACGCCGCCGCGACGATCAGGAACGGACAGAAATCCGCCGTGTAGCGGTGCGTGATCGCGATCGCGGCGAACATCGCCAGGGTCATCGGCCCGCCCGCCGCCCAGGTGGCGAGGACCGGGGCGCGCAGGGCCGGCGCGCGGACGAGGGCGATCGCTCCGCCGGCGACGGCCAGCCAGACCAGCGCCGGCATCGCGAAGGGGAAGCCGAGCGTGTTGTCGTGGTAGTCGATCTTGGTTTCGAGCCATGGCACCGAAGGCAGGCCGCGCTCGATGTAGAAGTAGGGGAATCCCGCCTCGAAGCGGAAGTTCGGCTGCAGCAGGTAGGTCTCGATCGCGATCGGAATGTTGGCCAGGTGAAACTGCTTTCCGTCGATGCGGGCGAGCCGGGCGGCGTCGTACTGGACGTTGTAGCGCAGCGGGCAGCCCTCGAAGGTCCGGAATTTCAGGTAGCTGACGACGTTGAAGCTGAACACGCCGGCTCCGCAGAGGGCGCCGATCAGCACGTGACGCCGCGCCAGGGCTGCGATGCGGCGGTCGCGGATGAGCAGGAGAAGCGCGACGACGCCCAGCAGCGTGAGCGCGAACAACCCGGTGGGCGGCCGGGCATGCACGGAGAGCACGCCACACGCCAGCGACCCGACCCACCAGCGGCCGCCGGGCGCGCCGAGATGCCGCACCGCAGCCCAGGCCCCGAACAGGGCGAACGTGATGCCCCACAGGATGGCCTCGTGGTAGACGTAGGCCCGGCTGCCGAGGAAGTAGAGCGTGCTGCCCAGCCCGGTGGCGGTCACGAGGCCGATCGTGGCCCAGGCGGGCGGGCGGGCGTGTCCGGAAAGCGAATACACCGCCTGCAGGAGCAGATGGCACGCGACCAGCGCCGCGGCGAAGCCGGCGACCATGAAGGCGCGGGTGAGTTCGCCGAAGGCCGCGTTGTAGATCACGAACGGGAGGCGCAGCACCGCGGGCGTGAGGCCGAAGTAGCCGTAGACTTTGCCGTCGTGAATGAAGGCCTCGCCGCTGATGCCCTCGCGCGGGACATCGAGCCGGCCCTGCAGCAGGCTCGTCGCCTGGTGGTCGTAGAAGTTGGCGAACGTCTCCGGTGCGATCAGCGACAGCGTGCCGTAGGTCACCATCCAGGTGAAGGCGAAGGTCGCGAGGGCCGCGGTGAGGGCAAAGGTGCGGTGGGCGCGAACGAATGCCAGGAGCCGGGCGCCGGCCGGATCCGCCGCCAGGGTCCGCGGGCCGCGCACAGCGAGGGCTGCGACCCGGAACCAGGCGGCCCACTGCAGTCGCGGCCAGAGCAGATACGTGAGCAGCCCCAGCAGGCCGGCGAAGACCGCCTGCCAGCGCGAGATGGTGAGCCAGGCGTGGGTTCGCGCGGACAACGACAAGAGCGGCGTCGGGCTGCCGCGCAGTTCCCGTCCGTCGGTGAGCCGCAGGGTGCCCTGGAGGTTCGCGTCGCACGCCGTCCCGCCGATCGGGTTGGTCGCGAACCAGATCCGGTCCGGCAGGCGCAGGTGATGACTCACCGGGGAGTTGAAGCACTCGACGCCGTTGACGGTGACCTGCAGTCGATCGGTCGGCGGGGCGAAGATA
>JAEUHA010000080.1 GCA_016793535.1 Opitutaceae bacterium
CAGGTTCGCCGCGATGTCGGCGAGCAGCTGCGGCAGATGAAACGGCGCCGGGTGCAGCTCGAGTTTGCCGGCCTCGATCTTGGAGAGATCGAGCACCTCGTTGATCATGCGCAGGAGGTGGTCGCCGCTCGTCTGCACGATTTCGAGCCGCTCGCGGTCGCCGGCATGGAGATGCGGCGACTTCTGCAGCACCTGCGCGTAACCGATCACGCCGTTCAACGGGGTGCGCAGCTCGTGGCTCATGTGCGCGAGAAACGCGCTCTTGGCACGGTTGGCCTCGTCCGCGGCGTCCTTGGCCACCTTGAGTTCCGCCGTGCGTTCGGCGACGAGGCGCTCGAGGCGCGCCCGTTCGCGGGCGTCGAGGCGCGTGCGCCAGCGCACCAGGGCGTAGACGAGCCCCAGCAGGCCGGCGGCGTAGAGCGCGAAGGCCGCGGGGCTGCGGTGCCAGGGCGGGGCGACCGCAAACGTGAACGCGGCGACCGGGCCGACCTGGCCGTCGGCGTCCCGCGCCCGCACTTCGAAGGTGAAGGGGCCGCCCGAGAGGTTCGTGAAACTCTGTTCGCCCCGGGGCGACCAATCCGACCATTCGTTCGCGTATCCGACCAGCCGGGTCTGGAAGGTGAGCCGGGCGGCCGCATCGAAACGCGCGGCGGCGAAGGTGAACTCGATCGGCTCCCGGTTGAAGGCGAGCCGGAGCGGTGAGTCCGCGCGGCCGGAACCGGGGTTCCAGCGACCGATGCCGCGCTGCTGCACGCTGCGGAGCCGGGCGGCGGGTGGGGCGGAGCGGCGGGCCAGCAGCGGATCGACCTCGACCCGCACGAGGGCGTCGCGGCCGCTCACCCAGAGCACGCCGCCGCCACCCGCCGGGTCGGCTTCGTGGTGCAGGCTGTAGGCTCCGAGGTAGCCGGCGTGGGCGGTGACCGCCTGCGGCAACGCCTCCCAGGCCCAGCGGCCGTCCCGGCGAACGAAGCGCCCGAGCGTGAGCTGGTCCAGCGCGTCGGCCTCGCCGATCTGCGCATAGATCGTGTCGGGTTCCACCGCGAGCAGCGGATGCGAATAGAGCCCGGCCTTGCCGGTGGCGGCGAACGCGGGCGCAGGCACCAGTTGTTCGCGGGCGGCATCGGGCACGAACGCACCGCGGCCGGTGGAAAACAGCGGCCGGCCGTCGAGGCCCGGCCCCACGCGGCACCAGCCGGGATCGGACGGCAGCCCGCGCGTTCCGGGCTTGAAGGCGAGCAGCTCCGCGTCCTGCCAGGTCGTCCGGCCGGGCCGGCGGCGCGCCCGCACGAAACCGTCCTGCGTCGTCCCGAGCCAGAGCGTGCCGTCGGGCTCCTCGAGCATCGACTGAGTCTCGGCCTGGTGTCCGGCGACCGGCCCCTCCGCGACCGGCGTGTCTCCGTCAAAGCGATACGTCCGCACGTCGTGAATCGTGCCGACGAAGAAACGGGTGGGATCGGTGACGGAGCGCAGCAGCTCGCCGGGCGAGGTCGGCGTGGGAAAGACCAGGGTCATCTCGGAGTCGCCCTGGATCCGGAGCACGCCGTTGTGATCGACCGTCAGGAGGTCGTCGCCGAAGCGTTCGAGCTGGCGGGACCAGGTTGTCCGGTGCGGGAGCCGCACGAGCCGGGCGGGCTGGCCGGCGCGGGCGGGTTCGAGCCGGTAGAGGAGATCGGAGGTCCCGAGGTGCAGCGCCCCGCGCCAGCGCAGCAGATCCTGCGCGTTCGTCGGACCGCGCCCGTTGCGCTGGTCGAAGAGCGTGAGCCCGCGTTCGAGCTCGACGCGCGAGGCGCCGGCGAACGTGGCGACCCAGAGGCCGGCGGCGGAATCCTCGTGCAGCATGTACGTCACGTCGCTGACGAGCCCGTGGTCGTTCGCGGTCAGGCGCTCGCGCACGTTGCCGGCGGAGTCGGCCAGCAGGACGCCGGAGTCGAAGGTGGCGACGGCGAGCGAACCGTCCCGCCGGCGCAGCATGGCCCGCAGGCCGCGCTGTGCGACCTCGGCCGCGAGTGGGGGTTGCCAGCGTTCGAGCCGGTCACCGTCCAGCCGGAAGCCGTGGCCGCGCTCGGTCAGGCCGATGATCCCCCGGGTACCGTCGTCCACGAACGCCGCAAAGGTCGGCCCCACCAGGTCCGCCTCGGTCTGCCAGCGCGCGAACCCCGCGCCGTCCCAGCGGTAAAGCGCCTCGCCGGTGCGGCGCAGGAGCAGCGTGTCGCCCGCGCGGATCAGCGCGGCGCGGGCGGAGTCCGGAAAGTCCCAGACCTGCACCTCGGCGCCGCGGAAACGGGCGACAAAGCGGCTGCCGGCATACCACGCGGCGCCGTCGTGCCAGACCACGCTCCAGACGGGGCCGGGCGGACGCAGGCGCTCGGGGAGCCGCGGCAGCCACGACTCGAACTGCAGGGCGCCATCGGGCCCGGGGCGGCAGATGCCGAGCTGGTCGGTCGCCGCGACGTGGATCGCGCCTCCGGGGTCCGCGGCGAGGCAGCGAATCCAGGACGTGGATACCGGGATCCGGCGCCAGGTGCGGCCGTCGAACTCCCCGACCTGCCCGTAGACGGCGACGTAGATGAACCCGTTGGCGCCCTCGGTCAGATGGAAGACCTGGTTGTGGCCCTGGTAGTCCTGGGGTGGAAAGCTGCGGACGACCGGACGGCCCGCCTCGTCGGCCGGGGGCGCCGGCTCCGCGCCCCAGGCCGCGAGCCCCGCCAGCAAGGCGAGGGCACGGGTGGCGTGGCGGGCAAGGTCCATGGCGTCAGGAAAATCCGCCGGCTGGAACGGTCAACGCCGGCGGGCCGTCGGGCGCGGGTGATGGCTACGTAGGACCGGCCGCGGCCGACCGGGCCCGGGTTCCGCCGGGCGCCGGGCCGACTTCGCCGCGGCTGGCGACGGCGAGAAACGCCGCCAGCGCGGGCTCCGGAGCCGGATTCTGTCGCCAGCCGAGCACGAGGCGGCTCTCGGGCGCGGGGCCGGCGAGCGGACGAAAGGCGACCTCCGGCGGGAGGTTCTGGGCTTCGGATGGCGTCATGAACGTCGCGCCGAGGCCGGCGCGGACGAGGCCGACGCCGTTGGCCCGGGGCCAGATTTCCTCGGCGATCCGGGGCGTGACGCCGGCGCTGGCGAAGGCGGCGAGAATCCGGTCGTAGAAGCCCGGATTGTGCGTCCGCGGAAAGAGCACGAACGGAGTCGAGGCGAGGTCGCGCAGCCGCAGCGCGTCGCCCGGCGGCCGGGCCAGCGGATGCGACGTCGGCAGCAGGACGCCGTTGCGCTCCCGCAGGAGCATCTGGGTGTGCAGCCCGGGCGTGGGGGCGTCGGGATGAAAGAAGCCGCACGCAATGTCGCCGGCCTGCAACGCCGCGAGCTGGGCCGACGTGGGG
This sequence comes from Opitutaceae bacterium, assembly GCA_016793535.1. GTDB lineage: Bacteria > Verrucomicrobiota > Verrucomicrobiia > Opitutales > Opitutaceae > ER46. Next base: position 3,375 of record JAEUHA010000080.1, read on the forward strand.
GACTCGGTGAGTTCGAGCCGGATCCCGGGGTGCCGTTGGTGAAACTCGCGCAGGATGCGGGGCAGGACGGTCGCCATCGCGAGCCCGGTGAACGCGACCCGCACCTGCCCGACCTGGCCGCCGGCCAGCGCGGCGAGGTCGGCCGGGATGGCGGCGAGGCTGCGCAGCAGGGGCTCGGTGCGCTCGAGCAGCAGCCGGCCGGCCGGCGTGAGCTCCACGCCCCGGCGGGTCCGGTTGAGCAGGTCCGCCCCGAGGCCGGCCTCGAGCTGCGCAATCGCCCGGCTCAGGGCCGGCTGGGCAATCGCCAGCGTCTCGGCGGCCCGGCGAAAATGGAGCTGCCGGGCCACCTCCCGGAAATAAACCAGGTGGCGCAGCTCGAACGCGTACTGATACTCACGCGGCATCACAGGAGGCTAAGGAAGTATTTCCGGTTATGGCAATGTTCGGGTAAGGTTTCCGCCGCCGGTTATAGGTCATGGGTCATGGGCTATGGGTGCAGGCCGAGTTCTCCACTCGATCGCTCGGCTATCCTTCGGTGGTCACCCATCACCTTTGACCCATCACCCATAACCCCTTTCCAATTCTCCCATGCCCAAATCCCTCTTCGAAAAAGTTTGGGACGCCCACAGCGTCCGCACCCTGGCCAATGGCCAGACGCAGTTGCTCATCGGCACGCACCTCATTCATGAGGTCACGAGCCCGCAGGCGTTCGGCATGCTGCGCGACCTGGGCCTGAAGGTGGCCATGCCGCACCGCACGTTCGCGACGGTCGACCACATCGTGCCCACCGACCAGTTGGTGGAGCCGTATCACGATCCGCTGGCGCAGGCGATGATGACCGAGCTGCGGAAGAACTGCGCCGAATTCGGCATCACGTTCTTCGACCGCGCGACCGGCAAGCAGGGCATCGTGCACATCGTGGGGCCGGAGCAGGGTATCACCCAACCGGGTACGACGATCGCCTGCGGCGACTCGCACACCAGCACGCACGGGGCCTTCGGCGCGATCGCGTTCGGCATCGGCACGACGCAGATCCGCGATGTCCTGGCCACGCAATCGATGGCGTTGGGCAAGCTGAAGGTCCGCCGGATCAACGTGACCGGCCGCCTCCGGCCGGGCGTCTACGCCAAGGACGTGATCCTGCACATCATCCGCGTGCTCGGCGTGAATGGCGGCACGGGTTTCGCCTACGAGTACGGCGGCGAGGTCTTCGACCGCTTCACGATGGAGGAGCGGATGACGGTCTGCAACATGTCGATCGAGGGCGGCGCGCGCGCCGGCTATGTGAATCCCGACGAGACGACGTTCGCCTACCTCAAGGGCCGGCCCTATTCGCCGAAGGGTGCGGAATGGGATGCCGCGGTCGCGCGCTGGAAGGCGGTCGCGAGCGATCCGGGCTGCCATTACGACGACGTCGTGACGATTCCGGCCGCGGAGATCGCGCCGACGGTCACCTGGGGCATCAATCCCGGCCAGGGCATCTCGATCACCGAGTCGATTCCCGATCCGGCGACGGCGAAGGCGGTCGACGAGAAGGCCTCGATCGAGGAGGCGCTGGCGTACATGAAGCTGCGGCCCGGCGCGCCGATCAAGGGCACGAAGATCGACGTCGCGTTCCTCGGGTCGTGCACCAACGGCCGCCTGAGCGACTTCCAGGAAGTGGCGAAGTACATGCAGGGCCGCAAAGTGGCGCCCGGCGTGAAGGCCATCGCCGTCCCCGGTTCGCAGATCGTCGCGCTCCAGTGCGAGAAGCTCGGTCTCGACAAGATCCTGGCCGAGGCCGGCTTTGAGTGGCGCGCCGCGGGCTGCTCGATGTGCCTCGCGATGAACCCCGACAAGCTCATCGGCGACCAGCTCTGCGCGAGCTCCTCGAACCGCAACTTCAAGGGCCGCCAGGGCAGCCCGACCGGCCGCACGATCCTCATGAGCCCGCTCATGGTCGCCGCCGCCGCCGTCACCGGCGCCGTCGCCGACGCGCGCGAGGTCTTTCACGTCAATAACTGAAGCAATCCCGATTATTGCCCACGGAACACACGGACTACACGGAAGCGAGTCGGAGTCTTTTCCGTGTGATCCGTGTGTTCCGTGGGCCCAACTCTCAACTGCTGCAAAGCAGCCTCCCATGGCTCTCGAAAAAATCACCTCCATCACCGGCCGCGGCGTGTGCGTCCCCGGCAACGACATCGACACTGACCGCATCATCCCGGCGCGCTTCATGAAGTGTGTCACGTTCGACGGACTCGGCGAGTTCCTGTTCTTCGACGTGCGGAAGAACGCCGACGGTACCGACAAGCCGCATCCGTTGAACGAGGCGCGCTTCAAGGGCGCCACCGTGCTGCTCTCCGGCGCCAACTTCGGCTGCGGTTCGTCGCGCGAACACGCGCCCCAGGCGATCCAGAAGTACGGCTTCCGGGCGATCGTCGCGGAAAACTTCGCCGAGATCTTCTTCGGCAACTGCACGACGCTGGGCATCCCGTGCGCGACCGCCGCGCGCGAGGACATCGCGAAGATCGCCGCGGCGATCGAAAAGAATCCCGCGCTGGAGATCGTCGTCGACGTCGCTAAACAGGAGATCCGCTTCGGCGGCCAGTCCGTGAAGGCTGAGGTCCGCGCGGCGGCGCGCGATGCCCTCGTCAACGGGCGCTGGGACGCCATCGGCGAGCTGCTCGACGGCATGACCGCGATGAAGGCGACGGCGGCGAAACTGCCGTACCTGGCGGCCTGAGGGCGGGTTTCCCCACCGGGGAGCGCGGACGCCCTCGTCCGCATTCCGGATGATGCGGACGGGGACGTCCGCGCTCCCAGGTGGGGCAGATTACCCGGCACTTTCGGC
>JAEUHA010000084.1 GCA_016793535.1 Opitutaceae bacterium
CGGCACCGGCCGGACGGCGTGTCGCTCGCGCCGTTCCTGCGCGGCGCACCGGGGGCCGTCGCGCCGCGCGAGTGGATCCTCAACGAGTATCACACCACGCGCGTCGTGCGCGACCGGCAGTTCAAGCTCTACAACGACGGGCGCTTCTTCGATGCGGTAAACGATCCCGAAGAGCAGCACGACCTGGCCCGTCGCACCGAGGCGCCGCTGGTCGCGGCCCGCCAGCGTCTGCAACAGGTGCTCGCCGGCCTGCCCGCGGACGTCGAACCGCCGTTCCTGCTGCGCAGCCAGTCCGGCTTCAAACTCCGCAACGACGAGCGCGCCAGGAAGCAGAGGAATTAACCACGAAACACACGAAATACACGAAAGAGTCGGGCAGCTTTCGTGTATTTCGTGTGTTTCGTGGTTTTATCCTGCCTCAGCTTTCGTTCGCCTTCAGCACGCGGAGCATGTTTCCACCGAGGATTTTTTGGATGTCGGCGTCGCGGTAGCCGCGCTGCACGAGGCCGACGGTGAACATCGGCCAGTTGGTCCACGCGATCGAGGCGGCCGCGCGCGGGTCCTTGGTGCCGCTGCCGAGCGAGCCCGGCGGCCAGAGCGCCTCCCAGCGGGTGCGGCCGGGCGGGCGTGAAGGCAGCTTTGCATCGTTGGGCCGGAGACGTGAGCTGTAGCCGACGTCGGTGCCAATGCCGACGTAGTCGATGCCGAATTTTTTCACCACGTAGTCGATGTGGTTGAGGAACGCGTTGATGTCGTTCGTCTGGCCGAGGAAGCCGTTGATGCAGCAGATCCCGATCAGGCCGTTGGTGTCGGCGATCGCCTTGATGACCTCGTCGGTCTTGCAGCGGATGTGCGGGTTGATCGCGTGTACCGCGGAATGGCTCGCGACCATCGGCTTCTGAGAGACCTTGGCGGTGTCGTAGCTCGTCTTCAGTCCGCTGTGCGAGACGTCGGGGAGCACGCCCTGCCGGTTCAGTTCCGTCACGGCGAAGCGGCCGAAATCAGTGAGCCCGCCGTCCACCGCCTCGCCGCAGCCGCTGCCGAGCGGGTTCTGCCGGTTGTAGGTGACGTGCATCATGCGCACGCCCATTTCGGCGAAGACGCGGATGTACTTCACCTCGTCGCGCGTGTTGAGCCACTGCTGCACGAGCGGGACGCCGTTCGTCGTCAGCACGATCGCGTGGTGGCCGGCCTTCTTGGCGGCGACGATCTGGTCCGCCTTCACCGCCTTGGGAAACTTCGGCAGCCGGTCGGTGGCGTGGATCCAGCGGGCCAGCCGTTTCATCAGCTGCAGCGGGTTGTTTCCCTCCTCGCCGGCGTTGCGGACGATGCAGGTCACGCCCGCCGCGGCCCATGCGCTCTCGTACTCCTTCTGCTCGGCGGGATCGGTGACGAAGCGCGTCATCGCCATGTCCTCGCGGGCGTCGGCGATCTCCCACTCGGAGGCACCGGACTCCATGATCTTCGCGAGCACGGCGTTGTCGACCGACGCGTTGGGCCCGAAACCATACGTGTCGAGCACGACCGACGCCGCGTGCAGTTCGAGCCCGCGCTGCAGGTCCTTCGCCGAAGGCTTGAGGATGTCGAGGGCGGCCTTGCGGTCCGCGGCGATCTTGGGGTTGTCCACGACCGGATCGGCGGCGTGGAGGGAGCGGGCAAAGTACGGCGCGGCGGCGGCGCCGGCGGCGAGACCGAGGAAGAAGCGGCGGTTCATGGGCAACGTAGGGGACGACGGGAGCGGAGCCGCAACGACCTCAAATGCCCGCGTCAAGCGCGTCAATCGACGAGTTCCTGCTCTTTGGAGCGCGGACGTCCTCGTCCGCTGTTCGAGCGGTTCGGTCGAGTGCCGCTGCGGACGAGGAAGTCCGCGCTCCCAGGGCAGGGAAATCGCACTCGACAGGCGCGGCTTTCCTTCGAGTGTCTCCCGCGCCCGTCGTACGCTCGTGCGGCTTCGCCCCAACCCCCGTCCTCGACCGTTTGCCCTCCTTGCGATGAAGATCAGGTACTCCGTCTCCGTATTGGCCAGCTGGCTCGCCTTGCTGGTGATTCCCGCTCTGGCGCAGAGCCCCACCGGCACCATCGAGGGGCGCGTGCTGAATGCCACCAGCGGCAGCTATCTCAACAACGCCCGTGTCATTGTCGACGGCACGCGGATCGAAGCCTTCACCAACGAGAGCGGCGAGTTTCGCCTCAGCGGCGTGCCGGCTGGCGAGGCGCGCATCAGCGCGATGTTCACGGGCCTCCAGGCGCAGGTGGCGACGGTCAGCGTCACCGCCGGACAGATTGCGCGGCACGAGTTCACGCTTTCGCGCACCGGAACCAAGGAGGGCTCTGTCCTGAAACTCGACCAGTTCGTCGTGGCGAACAGCCGCGAGATGAACGCTGCGGACATCGCGAACAACGAGCAGCGCTATGCCGCCAACATCAAGAACGTCGTCGACGCCGATGCCTACGGTGACGCGGGAGAGGGCAATCTCGGCGAGTTCCTCAAGTTCGTGCCCGGCGTGACGGTGAACTACTCGTCGTTCGACGCCCGCACCATCTCGGTGCGCGGCATGCCGTCGCACACCACGCCGATTCTCGTCGACGGCAATCCGTTCGCGAGCGCCGCCTCCTCCGGCGTCACCCGCGACGTCGAGGTCGGCGGACTCATGATGAACAATATCTCGCGCGTCGAAGTCTCGAAGACCCCGACGCCCGATTCCCCCGCCAATGCGATGGGCGGCACCGTGAATGTGATCAACAAGGGCGCGTTCGACCGCAGCCGCCCGCTCTTCACCTACCGGCTGAGTGCGATCATGAACAGCAACTGGCTCACGTTCGCCGAACTGCCGGGCGGCCAGCCCGAATCCACCGGCCGCCGCATCCTGCCCGGCGTCGATTTCTCCTACATTGCGCCAATCACGAAAACCTTCGGTGTCACCTTCAACGGCTTCTACACGCAGCGTTACAGCGGCACGCAGATGACCACACCGACGTGGCGGCCGATCAACGGCGCCTCGACCTTCGCCACCGCGGAGAATCCCTTCCTCAACACGCACTCCGTGCGCGACCAGCCCACCCACTGGGAGCGGCTTTCGATCGGCACCACGGTCGACTGGAAGGTCGGCCGCCATGGCATGCTCACCGTCGGCACCCAGTACAGCTCGGCCGACATGCACCAGAACATCGAGCAGTGGACGACCTCGCTCACGGGTACGACCAACACTCGGCCACTCGGTTTCGATCGCACTTTCGCGCAGAGCGCGAACGGGGCCGCTTCGTCGGTGATCAGCACCAACGCCCGGCGCAAGACCGACCGCACG
>JAEUHA010000110.1 GCA_016793535.1 Opitutaceae bacterium
AGCGAAGGGCGGCGCCGGCGCAGCAAGTCAGAGTGGGAGTTCATAGGCAGGGTTAGGTCCAAACCGCACCCCGTGAGGTCGCACGGGGTTTGAGGAGTTACGGTTTGAACGTTTTGGGCTAGCGGCGCGGACGCCGAAATCCAGCGCATTCTCTGTCACCTCGGGCGATCCTCTCCGACTCCGAGCCACTGCACGGAAAGCGTACGCGCGAAAATCACTGGAGCAAAGGCGGCTACGGCAGCGCAGACGAAGCTCCGTTCCCGCCGTAAAACGGAGGCGGACGGAATAATTATTACTCCGAATCGCCAGTCCGGGCCCCGGTGGCAAGAAACGTTACTGCCCCAACGGGCGATCGGCCGCCTGGCGCACGTCGGCGAGGATGGCCCAGCCCGTCTCGGAATCGAACAACGCGCCCGCCTGCAGGGCCGCGGCGCCTTGGACGCTGCCCAGGGGAATTTCCACGCTCCGCTCATCCGCGGCGCCGCGATCCTGCGCGTCCCGCCACCCCGGGGGCAGCGGACCCGCGGCGGCGCTGCGCCACTCGATGCCCTTGGCGTCCGGGCTGGTTGCAGCGGACGCTGCCGCGGACGGCGTCACCCGCACCGCCAGCCGGAGCCAGGCGCGCGACTGCTCGATCGCACGCAGCGAAAAATCCCGGCCATTGCCGGTCACGCGAACTTCGGCGACCATACCGCCATCCCGCCGGGTGAGGCGATAGACGCGTTCGGTCTCGTCCGCCGACGCTGGCCAGAGAATCTCGGCCTGCTGCCCCGCCACGCGCGCGTTCTCCGCCGGGGAGCCGGCTTCGTCGAGCCACGTGAGCGCTTCGTCCGCGATGTCCGCGTCCAGTTCGAGCGTCACGCCGAAGCGGCCGTCGACGTCACGAAACGCCTGCGGCAGCCGCGCCTCCTGCTCGGCGAGCAGGCGCGCCCGGAGCACCGCGACCGGTTCCGGCTGGCTCATCAGGGTCGGCGCCGTGGGCAAAATGGAGTCGGCGAGCAGCCGCGAGCGCCAGGGCGAAACCCGCACCCGGACCGTCCGGGTAAGCGGCACCGGCGCGGGGCGGGCGTTCACCGGTCTTACGTTTACCGGGACCGGCACGGTCACCACCACGGGTGCCGGGATGACCACGGCCGGCACGGGCGTGGCAGGTATCACCTTTTCGGGTACGGTCTCGGACACGACGACCCGCGCCGAAGACGAAACGGACTCCGCGGCTTCGCGGGAGACTTCGGGCCGCCGGACGTCGCCGTCCGCGCCATCCGGAGCGGGACGTTTCACGTCCGCCGGCGGGACCGGCGCCTCCGCCGGACTGGCGGTCACCACCGTCGGGGCGATCGGATCGGGCGAAGGTTCAAGCTTCGACGCCGCGGCAACGGCCGGCGCGGCCGCAGGCGCGGCGGGAGCGGGAGAGGCAGATGCGGGAGCGGCGGCAGCGGGCGCGGCCGGAGCCGGCAGGGGCGGACGGGCACTCGGCGCGGGCGCAGCGGTGGCCGCGGCCACCGGCGCTGGACCGGACGGCGTTCCGCCGGCGGAGACGACGGACGCCTGGGCCGACGGCGGCGTGGGCAAACGCAGGTTGGAACTCGCCACCGGCGGGACACCGGCCGGCGTGGCGCCCGAGGAGGAACCGGTCGGAGGCGGCACGGAGCCGCCGGCCGCGACTCCCGCCGACGAACCGGGCAGCGCGCCGGACCCGGGTTCCCGTCCCTCGACGGAAAGCGCCCGGCGTTCGGACCCGCCCGCGGCGGAAAGGGAATTCATCCCACCGCCGGCCGGTCCGGCGGCGGACGCACCCGACGTGGATCCGGCCGGAGCCGGGGTTTCCACGCGTCCCGGAGCAGCGGCCATGGACGGCGGCTCCGTCCGGTCGGCGCGGCTGGTCGCGGTGGCCGGCGCGGCCGGCGTCGCCGCCGCGCCCCGCCCGTCCGGCGCGTTGAAGGTGCGCCAACCCCACCAGGCGCCACCTGCGGCCAGGACGGTCGCAACGGCCACCGGGATGAGACGCCGGGAGCGGCGGCCCGCGGCACGGCGGGCGCTCACGAGGGGCGACTCCGACTCCGTCCGGGTATCGGCGAGCACGAGCCCCTTCACCGAACGCTGCTGCAGTTCCACCGGCAGGCCGTTCGGCGGAAAGGTGCCGCGCACCGACCGCGCCCGCAGGCGGTATTCGCCCGGGCTGAGCTTGGAAAAGGAAAACTCGCCGGCCTCGTCGCTGGGCACCTCGGCGATCGTCTCGCCGTCGGTGCTCTCGAGCACGACGTCGTGCCGCGCGGGCTGGCCGGCCACCAGGACGCGGCCGGCGATCTCGAGCCCGTGTGTATCCGGATACATGGGACGCGCGGGCGCGCCGGCGCCCCAGCTGTGGACCCGCAGGCCGTGCTCGGTCCGGCAGACGTAGCGCTTCAGGTCGGCGTCGGAGCGACCCACGAATTCCTTCACGACGGTCGTCATGACCGCCTCGAGCTGTTCCGCGTTGCCGGCGGCCCCGGCCGTGGACGAACCGGACCCGCGCCCGACCTTGCCGGCCGCGACATCGCGGGAGAAGCGATCCAGGGCCGACTCGAAACGCCGTCGCAGTTCGTCCAGTTCGGCGGCCGAAGGCGGCTCGGCATCCTCGGACTCGCGCCAGGTCCATGTCACGGCATCCTCGTCCGTGCGATGATGCGGCGCCACCAGCACCTCCCGGAAGCACGGAGACAGCAGCGGCCAGAATTGATGCACCTGCTTGTGCCCGATGTGCGGAATCGCATCCGCGGCCTCATCGTGCCGGATCTTGGCCACGGCCCGTCGCATCGTCCTGACCGGCGTCATGGCGTCACCGCCTCCTCGGCGGAAAGCAGCGTCGCGAGCGTCCACTGGTAGCGCTCGCCGGACACCAGTCGTCCCGGAAACCGCCGGGTGGTCGCCCCGACGGGCGCCGGTGCGAACAAGGTCTGCTCGATCGTGTATTCACCTCCGGCCACCACGAGCGCCAGCGATTCACGCGGGCGGATTTCGATGGCCTTGACCTCCTCACCGGTCGGCGCCCGCAGGGCGATGCGCCAGGCGTGGGCCGTCAGATTGGACACGGCGATCTCCGCGTCCCGCCAGTCGGTCGCGAGGCGCGGCACTTCCGGTGCCGTGGAGCAGCCGGAGACGGCGAGCCCAAGCAGGAGGACAAGAGCGGCCGGAATCGACCGGAGCGGAGGAAGCAATGGCGGCGTGCAACTCACCCCTGAGGTATCGGCAATTCGTTCCGCGACCGAATCCCTTCCCGCCGGCACAACGGCCCCTGGGCGCCGCCGGGATTTGCTGGCTTCCTCCCCCGGCCTGATGCAGATCGTATTCCGCCCGTTCATTCGCCCCCACCCCAGTCCTTTCGCACCCAACCTCCATGAAAAACGTCACCCGCCGCAATTTCATCAAACTTTCAACGATCGCCGGCCTCGCTGCCGCCACCGCGCCCGTCGCGGCGCTCGCGGCCACCTCCCCCGGCCCGTTCCACCGGCCGGGCCAGCCGCGGCTCCGTCTCTCCCTCGCGGCGTATTCGTTCCGTGAGAACTTCGCGCTGATGCGCGGCAAGGCCAACACGAAGATGGCGCCGGGCCGGAAGACGGACATGTTCAAGTTCATCGACTATTGTGCGGCGCACGGCTGTGACGGCGCGGAGTTGACGAGCTACTTCTTCGATTCGGAGTCCGACCAATACATGATCGACCTGAAGCGCCACGCGTACCTGCGCGGCATCGCGATCAGCGGCACGGCCATCGGCAACAATTTCTCGCTGCCGAAGGGGGAAAAGCTCTCCGAGCAGATTGCCTACACCAAGGCCTGGATCGACCGCGCCGCGCTGATGGGCGCGCCGCACATCCGGGTGTTCGCGGGCGTGCAGCCGAAGGACTTCTCCCGGGCCGACGCCGACAAGATGGTCGTCGCCTGCCTCGAGGAATGCTGTGAGTACGCCGGCAAGAAGGGCGTTTTCCTCGGCCTCGAGAACCACGATTCGATCGGCAGCGCCGCCACGTTGATCCCGATGGTGAAGGCGGTGAAGAGTCCGTGGGTCGGCATCAATCTCGACTCCGGCAATTTCCGGACGCCCGATGTCTACAAGGATTTCGCCGAGTGCGTTCCGTACGCGCTGAACGTCCAGTACAAGGTCGAGATCCACGACGGCGCGGGCAAGAAGACGAAGCCCGCCGACCTGAAGCGGTTCACGAAGCTCCTGCGCGACGGCGGCTACCAGGGCTGGGTCGCGCTCGAGTACGAGGCGAAGGAGGATTCCGCCGTCGCCGTGCCGCGCCTGCTCAAGGAGCTGAAGGAAATGTTCGCAGGCTGAGCCCTGCCCGCGCTGGAAAAGAAAGGCCGGGGAGACCGGGAAGTCGGCACGTCCGAATCTTCCCGCTCTTCCCGGCCTTCCTGTTTCTGCGGTGCCGCCGGGATCAACTGCCCGGAGCCGACACCAGCGTCTCGACCGCCACCTGCTTGATGCCGGCGCGGCGCACTTCGTCGAGGGCGATCACCGCCGTGCGCATCGTGGCGTGGCGATCGCTGCGCACCATCACCCGCGGCACGGCCACGCTGGTCTTGTAGTGCGCGAGTTTCGAGCCGATCTCGGCGGCGGTGATCGCCTCGGGCGTGCCGTTCCGCCCGACTTTCCAGTGGTACGTTCCGTCACCGGCAGCCTGGATG
>JAEUHA010000327.1 GCA_016793535.1 Opitutaceae bacterium
CGGCGCGCCGTCTCCGCCGCAGCATTGAGGGAACCGTCCATTTCACCGGTCCGGAGCGCGCGTCCCACCCAGCGGTCCCCGGGGTTTCGCCGCACCGGGAGGCCGAACCCGCCGATCGACTGCGGATCGCGCGGGTGGCGCGGACTATCCCCCAACCCCCGCGCGCGGCGCACTCCGCGATCAATTCTGAAGGCTTTGGGCGATGGATATCATTCCGACCGACCGAGGCCGGAACGCGAAGCGGAATCTTCTCTTGCCATCAAGATACTTGCTATAATGTATCTTGCTATGCCTACCACCACTCAGGGCAAGGCGCCCGCGCCGGATTTCGTGGATCGCATGATCGCCCAGTGGGACCGGGCTTCGCCGCCGCGGACCCAGTTCCGGGAGCAGGAGGCGATTCTGCGGCTCATGCGGATGGGCGGAATTCTGCGGCGGGAGCTCGATGAGATCGCCGCCGCCGCCGGATTGGTGGCGGGACCGGCGCAGGCGCTGGTGACTCTGCGGTGGTACGAACCGGAGCCGACGACCCCGAAGCAGGTGATGGCGGCCACGAGCCTGACCTCCGGTGCGGTTACCGCGGTGCTCGACAAACTGGAAGGCCGCGAGCTCCTGCGGCGGGACGGCGACCCGGCCGACCGGCGCGGCACCCTGCTTCGGCTGACAGAGCGGGGCCGCCAGGTTGCCGACCGGATCATCGCCGACCAGCTGGACCGCAATGAACAATGGCTCGACGTACTGAGCATCCCGGAGCGGGCGACCCTCTCGGGGCTGCTTCGCAAACTGATCGTGGCCGCTGAAACCCCGCGGCCCAAGCGCACGACCCTCACGGAAAAGTCCGAGGGCACCGCGGGCAAAGTCGTCTTCCAGGCCATCAGCGTCTCGGAATTCGACTGAGGCGGTGAACGACGGGCCCGTTCGCGCACGCTGCGGCTGTGGGAGCGGCTTTACGCCGCGACGGGCGGGAAGACCAAACGTCTGGTCGCGGCGCAAAGCCGCTCCTACAGCCGGTCCCACAGTCGCGACCCGAACTCCTCCGAGCCGTGACCGGCATTGACGCCCCGCGGCGGTTTCGCCCCTAGTCGGGTCGTGAGCGTCACCCCGGCCCGTCCCTCACCTTTCCAGCGTTTTCTCAACGTGATCGAGCGGATCGGCAACATCCTGCCGAATCCTTCCACACTTTTCGCCCTGCTGGCCGGCGTCGTGGTGCTGTTGTCCGGCTGGCTGAGCGCGCTCGGCGTTTCCGTCACGCACCCGGCGACCGGCCAGCCGGTGCCGGTCGTCAACCTCCTCTCGCTCGAGGGCCTGCACCGGATGCTGCTCAACGTGGTGCCCAACTTCATCGCGTTTCCCCCGCTCGGCACGGTGCTCGCCTGCCTGGTCGGCATCGCGGTGGCCGAGCGTACCGGCCTGATCAATACGGCGCTGCGGCTCATCGTGCTGGCGGCGCCGCGGCGCTGGATCGCGCCGATCGTGATTTTCGGGGGCATCATGTCGCACTCGGGTGGCGACGTCGGCTACGTGCTGATGATTCCGCTCGGGGCGGCGATCTTTCACTCGGTCGGGCGACACCCGCTCGCGGGCCTCGCGGCGGCGTTCGCCGGGGTCTCGGGCGGCTTCAGCGCCAATCTGCTCCTGGGCACGGTCGACCCGCTGCTGGCAGGCATCACGCAGGCCGCGGCCGTGGTCGTGCAACCCGGCATCCAGGTGCCCGCGACGGCCAACTACTACTTTCTCATCGCCGCGACCTTTCTGCTGGTGGGAGTCGGCACCTGGGTGACGGAGCGCATCGTCGAGCCCCGGCTCGGCACCTACGCCGGCGACGCCAAGCCGGAGCCGCTCGTGCCGCTCAACGCCGACGAAAAGCGCGGCCTGTGGTGGACGCTCTGGGCCGTGCTCGCGCTCACCGGCGTGGTCGCCTGGGGCGTGCTGGCGCCGAACGGCTTCCTGCTCGATCCGAAGAATCCGACCGTCCTCGGCTCGTACCTGATGCGCGGGATCATCTTCTTCATCTTTTTCTATGGCCTCGTCGCGGGCCTCGCCTACGGCCTCGGGGCGCGCACGATCCGCAGCGACCACGACGTGGTGCGCGGCATGGATGCGTCGATGGCCACGATGGCGTCGTACCTCGTGATGTCGTTCTTCGCGGCGCAGTTTCTCGCCTACTTCAACTGGACCAACCTCGGCACGATCCTCGCCGTGAAGGGCGCCGAAGGCATCCGGGCGCTGCACCTGCAGGACAGCCCCGTGCTGCTCATGGTCGCGCTCGTGGCCCTCACGGCGCTGATCAACCTCGCGATCGCGAGTGCGTCCGCGAAATGGACGCTGATGGCGCCGATCTTCGTCCCGATGTTCATGCTGCTCGGCTATTCCCCGGAGCTGGTGCAGGGCACGTACCGCGTCGGTGATTCGTGCACGAACATCATCACGCCGCTGATGCCGTATTTTCCGCTGATCATCACCTTCGCCGGCCGCTATGTGTCGCGCACCGGCATCGGCACGATGATCGCGACGATGCTGCCCTACTCGATCGCGTTCATCATTTCGTGGACCGGCCTGCTGATCCTCTGGATCCTGCTCCAGCTTCCGATGGGGCCGGGCTCGGGGTTGTTCCTGCCCCGTTAAACGCCATGGCCCCGGCGCGCGTGCGCGGGGCCATGGCGAGGGAGCCGGCCTGCCGCGGTCAGGCGGCCAGACGGAGTTTTTCCCGGCGTGGCGACGGCACCCGAACTTCCACCGGCAGTGGACGGAAGCGGCGGGAATAGTCGCTGACCGCGATCGCCAGGAGACCGGCGGAGACCAGCGCGGCGGCGCCGATTTCAAAACTGAACGGCAGGAGCACAAAGGCGACGAACGTCGCGATGAACGAAAACGGAACGAGTGACTTCATGGCAGGAATGACGAGTTGATGGCCGAGAATACCCCGCTCCGTCCCCAAAGTTACAGGGAATCGCAACCCGCGCCCGCCGCGCGGTCCAAGCTCGCTGGATACGACCGGCCTCCGCCCGTGCCCTTCTTCCCGCCTTTCGTCACCGTCGCGGCGCATTGCGTCGCCCAGGGCGGGTGGCATCGGCACGATGATCGCGACGATGCTGCCCTACTCGATCGCGTTCATCATTTCGTGGACCGGGCTGCTGATCCTCTGGATCCTGCTCCAGCTTCCGATGGGCCCGGGCTCGGGGTTGTTTCTGAACCGTTGAGGTGAACGTCAATCGCTGCCCGCCGCGGCGAAGAGCATGCGTTACTTCGCCCCGACGTCGGGCGCGATGAGCTTGGCGGCGTCAGCGAGGATGCGTTCGTCGTCCTTGAGGGCGCGGGTGCGGTTCGCCATGCGCCAGCGGAGCTCGAGGGCGAACTTGTCGATGAAGTAGCGGTGCGGCGAATCGGCCACGCGGCCCCAAGGACGCGACGGATCGCGGTCGAGTTCCTCGAGCCGGGCCAGCGCGTCGCGGGCGATGGCACGGAAGTCGGTGTCACCGTGCAGGAGAAAAATGCGGTGCGCGAAGTAGGCGCGGACCCACTCGCGCAGCAGCGTGACGGCATCGTCGAGGGCGCGGTAGCCGTCGCGCCAAACGCGGGCTTGCTCGGGCGTGAGGTGGACGGCCGCCCGTTCGACCTCGGCGGCGCCGGCCGCGATCGCGCGGAGGACTTCATCCTTCTCGGCGAGGACGCGGCGGTAAAAATCGGGCGTGGGGGCGTAGATGAGCGTCTCGGTTTCGGCGTCCCGCGGGTCCTGGGTCCACTTGGCGTTGGAACGCAGGCGGGCTCGGCCGAAGTAGTAGGCGTAGTCGTCCCAGTCCTCCCCGATCCATTTCGTAAACCACCAGCCGAGGTGATAGCGCCCGTGGTGGTGGATGAACTCGGTGCGCTGCAGGGCGGAGACGAGGAACGGGACCGCCTCGGCGGGGTAGCGGCGGGCGGCCCAGTCCCGTAGCACCGTCTCGGGCGCGAGCGCCGGATCGGCCATGAAGCGCGCAAAGGCGTAGAGGTTGACCTCGTGGAGGTCGTCGAACGGACGGTCGGCAAGGAGCCGCGCGCGTCCCATCGCGCCGGCGAGCCGGCGGTCGCGGGCCCGGTTGACCATCTTGCGGAGGAACGCCGTCTGCGCGTACGGTCCGTCGTAGCCGAGCGCCTTTTCAACCCCGAGATCGAGTTCGATCAGCTCCGTGCGGCCACTCTGTCCATGGAACGGATCCGGCGGATAGAACGGGTTGAACTCGTGGGTGGTGTCCTTCCGCATCACGATCACATCGTCGGGCAGGAGCCGCATCGCATCCTGGAACCACTGCATTTCGTACGGCTCGTAGAAAAAGTTCCGGACGATGAGCTTCAGGCCATGGCGCTGGCAGACGCGGTGAACCGTGCGCGTGACGAGCGCGATGCGCTCGGGGACGGGGAGGCGGCTGGCGACCCGGGAGTCGCGGAAGACGTGGTGGCTCGTCTCGTGGAACGTGAGCACGAACCCCGCGGTGCCGGGAATGGCCCGCAGGAGCCGTTCGTATCGGTCGTCGAGATACGTCTGGAGCGCGGGATCATCGAGCTGCGCGCGACCGTCCACGAGAAAGCGGTCCGGGATCTCGTTGAGCTCGTGAATCCAGAGGTAAAATGGGATCTTCTGCTTCTGCGCAGCAGCCCCGGCGCGATTGAGCTCCGCGACCCAGGAGGGATCGGCCAGGATCCGCTCGATGTGGCGGAAGAGCTCGTGCGAGAACACGACGAAGTTGACGCCGTACTCCGGGGCGCGGGCGATGGCTTCCTCGAGCTTCGGCAGGTTGCGCTCGTGAAACTGCCAGCCGTTCCACGCGAACGGCGCGGCGGCGGCCGTGGTGATGACGCCGACGAGGACGGCGGCGCAGCGGAGCAGACTCATGGCGCGAGCTTCACGAGCGTCTCGGCGGGACCCGGGCCCGTCGGCGCGGTGCGGCCGTCACGGATGAGGACGAGCTTGTCGAGGACCCACCCGTACTCGCCGGAGCCGGTGATCTCGAGGGTGTGGAACCCCGGCTGGCTGATTTCGAAGGCGAGCGGCTCGACCGGCATCTTCTTCTGCACCGGGCGCGAGCTCTTGGCCCAGGACAGCCAGCGAAATTCCTCGGAGTCGCCGGAACGCAGCCGCGTGAACCGCACGCCGGCGGCATCGACCGGCATGCGCCGGAGCCACGCCTGCGTGCGCGGATCGGCGAGCTGTTCGGGCGTGGGCGAGTTGTTCTTGAACGAACCGATGGGAGGCTCGCCCACGCTCGGACGGACGGCGGCATCGGGCTCGCCGAGGTCGGGATCGAGGCGAACGTTGAACTCGTTGCCGGGATGACCGTCGTCCTGCTTGCCGGCGCGACCGAGCGAGTACCACGTGAACCGGCCGGGCCGTGACACATGGATCACGAAGCGCGCGAACGTGCGCGCCTCGCCGCGAAAACTGTGGCCGGCGTTGCGCGGCGCCTGCAACGCGATGCCACTGACGCCGGGAACCTCGCGCCACTGGTTGAGCACGGCGGCGTGTTCGAACTCCATCGCGATGATCCCGTCGCGCTCGACGTGGACGTGAGGGGCGTGACGCACGACGAGTCGCTCCGGCGGCGGGGCGGACTCGGCGGAGAATACGGTGGAACCCAGCAGGGCGCACGCGAGGAGCGGCCCGGCGGCAAGACGGGAGGACAGGATCATGACGCGGAGGAGGAGAAGCCCGCTCAGAACTCGAGCGCGACGCGGAGGAACGGCTCCACGGGATCGCGCCAGATGAAGTACGGCTGGTTGGTGCCGGCGCGGAAGGGGCTCGAGTAACGCTCGATTTTCGTGAGGTTCTTCACGTTGAGCGTCGAGATCACGCGCGCCTTGCCGACCTTGAATTCGTAGCCGAGGAAGAGTTCGACGTAGGGATCCTTGGTATCCTCGGCGGCGACAGGCACGCCCGCGATCGTCACGTACTGGCGGATGGCGCCGCTGTCGCCCCGGATGCCGCCGCCGAGGGAGAGTCCGCGCAGCGCGCCCTGGCCGAGGTTGTAGCGCGTCCAGAGCGAGTAGTTGTGAAAGGCGTGATTGTTGAACCGCTGGCCGACGCGCTCGGGGCGATTGGAGGCGTCCTTGACGATCTCGGTGTCGAGGTAGGCGTAACCGAGGATGATCTGCCAGCGCGGGAACGGCGTGACGACAAACTCGGTGTCGAGTCCGCGGCTGCGGTCCTTGCCGCTCGAGACGATTTCGCCCGGGTTGATGCTGCCGGTGATGTCCGGGACGCTGGGATCGTTGAACTGCCGGCCGGTGAAGTCGGTGTGGAACAGGCTCACCGTGCCGCTGTAGCGGCTGTCCGGCGTCTCGAGCTTCAGGCCGGTCTCGTAGTTGGTGCCCTTGAACGGTGCCAGGATTTCCCCGCGGGAATTGCGGCGGGACTGGCCCTGGATCGACTTCGCGAACGACACGTAGACGCTGAGGGAGTCCGTTACCTGGCGGACGACGCCAAGCTGGGGATTGTATCCACGCTGCTCGGACACGACGGGGCGGTTGTTCGTGAACTGGTCGTTGAAGAAATCGTAGTAGAAGAGGCCCGCCATCGTGTGCCACTTGCCGCCCTGCCACTTGCCCTGGTGCACGAGAAAGGCATTGCGCTGCTCCGTGGTGCTCCGCGGCGAACGCGGGTCGTAGACGAGGTTGAGGTCGGTGGGGCGGCGCGTGTTGGGCGCCTTGTCGCCGAGGCGGAAATAGTAGCGCTGTTCGGCGTTCGTGCCCGCGGCGCGGCCACGGCCGTTCTGCGACCAGAAGAAGCTCTCGCCATAGTTGCCCCCGAAGAGGACCTTGCTCTCGAGCACCTCGCCAACGCGGGATTTCCAGAGGAGGTTGAACTCGTAGTTCCAGGCCTGCGGGTTGACCTGCTCACTCGAATCCCAGCGGACGGAAAGATAGCGTTCACCCGCGACGAGGCCCTGGCCGGGATTGGCCGCAATGAGCGCGGCGTTGGCGGTGGCGAGGCCGGTCGACGCCGGGCCGACGATAAGGCGCGAGCGGCGCTTGCCGTTGACGACGCCGCGGAACTGCAGCGCGTCGGAGAACTGGTACACCGCCTCCACGTTGAAAAGCGTGTTGTGGATGTCGTCGATGGCATCGGGACCGCTGAGACCAAACGCCTTCGAGTAGCCGAACGGCGCCTCGATCAGGTAGACGGCGGGCTGGCCGGCCGCGGGCGCGATCGTGCCGTAGCTGTCCCAGCGGACATTGGGCTGGTCGCGGAACGGGCGGTCCTGCTTGAGGTACGTGAAGTCGCCGGTGAGGGTCAGCTTCGGCGTCGGGCGCCACTCGACGACACCGAAGTACGTGGTCTCGGTCTTGCGGTAGTCGTCGAAGCTCTGCTTCAGGCGCTGCGAGCTGAAGCCGTCCTCGGTGACGTGCGCCATCGCGAAGCGGGCGGCGAATTGCGGGGAGAACCGGCGGTCGACGTCGAGCTCGGTACGGTGGAAGCCGCGGTCATTGAGCGCGTGCGCGACGACGGCGCGGTCCCGGCCGGTGGGGCGCTTGGTGAGCACGTTGACGATGCCGCCCGGCGCCCCGGAACCGGAGATGATGGCGCCCGGACCCTTGATCACCTCGACGCGGCCGATGGAGATGGCGTCGTCGCGCTCGCTGCCGTCGAAACCGTTGACGCGGGTGTTGGACTGGAGGCCGCGGATGCGCGGGTTGTTGGGCCCGGTGTTGGAGGCCGTCCACTGGAGGATGCTGTCGACGTCGTAGATCGCAGCGTCACGGAGGAACTCCGCGCTGAGGACACTGACATTCATCGGGAGATTCTTGATCTGCTCGGCGATGCGCGTGCCGGAAATCGAATTGGCCGTAAAATACCCCTGGCTGGTCTCGGCGTTGATGATGAACTCGGACATCGTCACGACCTCGTCGCCGGCGCGGGCGGACGCGGACGCCGCGGGTTCACGGTTCGGATTTGCGCTCGGGCGGACGGCGGCCGGAGTCGGCACCGTCCTTGCGGCGTTTGGGTCGGCGGCGCGGTTGATGGCGAGGGCGCCGGATTTGGACTCGACCACGGCGAGCGGCGTGCCGGCCACCAGCGCGTCGAGCGCGGCGCGGGCGGTGAGTTCGCCGCGGACGGCGTTGGTCCGGACTCCCTTGAGTGTCTCCGGGAGAAAGATGATCTCCTGGCCGGACTGCTCCGCGAAGAGCTTCAGGGTGCTCGCGGCATCACCGGCGGGAAGATCGAAGCGCTTGCGCGCGGTGGCATCGGCGGCCAACGCGCTGGCGGCAAGAGCAAGGGCGAAAACGGCGAGGCCGAGGATGCTCCACCGGGGTAGGACGAGAAGACGAAGGACGGTCGTCATGGGGTCGAGGGGATGGCGCGGCGAAACAGCACCGCACCCCTCAGACGGACAGACCGCGGAATTTCGTTACGCCTATTTTTGGCCCGCGCGATGGAGGAACACGTCTCCGTTGCTGCGGCGTTCCACGGCGAGATGGAAGCCGGACTCGAGGAGCTCGACGAAGCTCTCCAGGTTGCCGGCGCGGAAGCGGCCGCTGACCGGGAGCGAGGCGAGCGCGGGGTCGAGCGTGATGACGGTGCGACCGTGGTGGCGGTTGAACTGTGCGACGACCTCCGCGAGCGGCGTGGCGTCAAACGAGAGCCGGCTCGTCTGCCACGCCAGCGCGCGGTCGATCTCGGCGGGGGCGAGTGACTCGACGGCAGGCACGGTCACCGCCGCGGCCGTGGAGACCAGCGTGCGCTGGCCCGGCACGAGGACCACGGGTGGCGGCGCGGACGCGGAGTCGTTCGGCCCGGCGACCTGGACCCGGCCTTCGGTGAGGAGCACCTCGACGGCCGAGGCTTCGACACGGACGTTGAAGGCGGTGCCGAGGGCCCGGACGGCCACGCCGCGCGCTTCGACGATAAACGGGCGGGCGGCGTCGCGGACGACCGAGAAGTACGCTTCGCCCTGGACCAGGTCCACGCGGCGTTCCGCCGCCGTGAAGCGGGGAACGACGCGACTGCCGGGCTTGAGCTCGATCTCGGAACCGTCGGCGAGGCGAAGGACGCGACTCGCCGGGGCAACGGCCACGGGAGTGGTGTCTGGACCGGAGCCGCGCGGGAAGACGAACATGGCTGCACCCAGGACGAGTACAGCGGCCGCCGCCGCGGTCCAGACGGCGAGTCGCCGGCGGAAGGCAGGCGGCCGCGCGAAGAACTCGGGATCGGCGGGCGCGGCCGCGCGCGGATAGCCGCGGAGTCCATCGAACGTCTGCCACGCGGCGGCGAGCTCGGCGACCGCGGCCGCATGACGGGGGTCCGCGGCGAGCCAGGCATCGAACGCCGTCTGCTCCGTAGGCGAGAGCGGCCCCTCTTCGCGCCGGGCGAGCCATTCGGAAGCGGCCATCTCGATCGCCTCGGCCTCAGCGGGCGACGTCGATCGGCGCGGGTGGTCAGGAGCGTTCATTCGTGCCTCCCGTCGATGCCCCGGTGTCGGAGGTACGCCGCGCAGCGGCGCATGCCCTTGGCGATCTGGGCGCGCACGGTGTGCTCCGAGATGCAGAGGCGGGCGGCGACCTCCTTGGGCGTGTATCCGTACATTTTGCAGAGCGTGAGCACCTGGCGGCAACCGTCGGGCAAGTCGCGAACCGCCTCGGCGAGGAACTCGAGTTCCTGCCGTGTGCTGACGTGCTCGGCCACATCGGTGTGTTCGTCCAAGACGGGCAGGGACTCGATTTCCGCTACGGCATTTATTTTCGCGATGCCCCGCCGGCGGGCGAGATCGCAGGCGGCGTTGCGCGCGATCGCAAAAAGCATCGCTTTGGGCGAAGCGATCGCGCCGCGGGTGGAGGAGTTGCGGCGGTGCCAGAGCCGGATCACGGACTCCCGCGCGATGTCGTCCACTTCGTGCAACCAGGGAAACCGGCGCTGCAGCCACTGGCGGAGCGAGGCTTCGTGCGGTTGCACTTCCTCCGTGAACCAGCGGGCTTGGTCGGATTGGGGTGAATCCACGGGCGGACGTTGGCGCGGGGTGAAGGCGGGGCTCAAGCCCGATCTACGCGGCCAGTGGGGAGGATCGGGCGCACGGGGCAGGCGTCATCGGCTGGCGGCGAGAAACGCGACGAGGTCGCGAAATTCCTCCGGTGACAGCAGTTTCTCGAGGCCGGCCGGCATCAGCGAGGACGCCATGGCCCCGAAGTCGGCCACCTCAGCCTCGGGCACCAGCAGCTCGGCGCCGTCGAAACCGAGCAGGCTGATGCCCTTGCCCGAGCGCAAGTGGCCCTGGAGGCCCGTGTGGATTTCGCCGGACTTGCGGCGGATCTCCCAACCCTGGAACTGCGGGGCGACGTCGTCCGAGGGGTTGACGATGGACTGGACGAGTTGCGCACGTCCGGCGGTGCGACCGATGACGGAGAGATCGGGTCCGACCTGGCCACCCCGGCCGTCATGACGGTGACACTGGCTGCACAGCGAACCGCGGGAGAAGAAGACCCGGCGACCGGCCGCCGGATCGCCGCCGTCGGCCATGAGCTGCTGCCAGCCCGCGAGCGTGTCCGGACGCCCACTGCGCGCGGGATCGAGCAGATGCGCCAGCTCACTCGCGAGGACCGGATCGGGGGAGGCCGCCAGGCGCCGCGCAGCCGCGGCGCGCACCCGTGGGTCGGCCGCGGCGGATCGAAGCGTGCGCGCGGCCTGGATTCGGACGGCCGGAGCCGGGTCGTCGAGGAGCGGAAGGAAATCGGCCGCGACCGCGTCGAGACCCGTCAGCGCCGTGGCTCGAGCCTCGGCGGGTTGCGTGCGGTCGAGCGCCAGGGCGCGCAGGACCGGAATGATCTCGGCGTCGGGCTCGGCGGCCAGCCGGGCCAGGGCGCGCAGCTGGAGGACGGGATCGCTGGAGCGAACGAGTCCCACGAGGAGCGGGCGGTGGGGCGCCGCGGCGCCGAGCCGGGCGAGCGCGAGCGTGCGGGCGAGCGTCGGGCGGCGTTCATCGGCCACCAGCGACGCCAGGAGCTCGGGCGCCGGCGCGCGCTTGATGCGGGCGCCAGGAACGCGGGCGGCCTGGAGCTGCGCGGCGTCGGACCGGAGGATCTGCACCGTCGCGAGCCAGATCTCGAAGAGCTGAGGCGTAAGCCCCGGGAGCGACAGGGCAGCGTCGACCTCGGGCTCCAGCGCAGTGAGAAGGTTCTCGCCCGTCCACAGGAGCGCCGCCTGACGGACGCCGGCGTCAGGATCGCGCAGGAGCGCGCGGAGCAGCGGGACCGGTTCGGCGAAGGCCATGCGGCGGAGGGCAAGCAGCGCGCCGAGGCGGACGGAGGCGTCGGCATGGGTGAGATCCCGGAGCGCGACGTCGCGAAACGCCGGTCGCGCCAGCGCCGTGACGGCGGCGTGGCGGACAAAGGGGTCCGCGTCAGCCAGGGCCGTGCGGAGCGCCGGCAGATCGGTGGGGCGCGCGGCGAACAAGGCGGCCAGCCGGGGCGATGGATCAGCAGCCGCGGGGCGCGCCGGCGGAGCCGTCGGCACCCCCGCCCGCGTAACGAGTTTCCAGATCCGCCCGCGACCGTGGTTGGGATAATCGCTGAGGACCCAGTCGGTGATGAAGATCGCGCCGTCGGGCGCGGCGGCCAGGGCAACCGGGCGGAAGTGTTTGCCGCCCCGGAGAAAAATCTGTGCGTCGCCGCGCACGGAGCTGCCGGCCGGGCGGAGGCGGTGCAGTGTCACCGTGTGCTCGCCCCACACGGTGACGAGGATGCCATGGACGAAGTCGCGCGGGAAAGCGGCGAACGCGGTGTCGACGAGGCCCGAGGGCGATTCACCCAGGGCAGCGGCGTAGGGCAGCGTGCCCGGAAGCTCGCCGTCCCACGCTTGGTAGGCATGCAGGCCGGTGGTGCCATAGAGCGCGCGGTAGCCGTAGTCGCCACCCGGCACGACATGGACGAGCCGGTTGGGCCCGCGGGAATCGGGGTCGTTGTCCGCCGCGAGCAGCCGGCCGGCCGCGTCGAACTTCAGGTCGAACGGATTCCAGAACCCGGTGGCGATCCGCTCGAGTTCCGTGCCATCGGGTCGGCAGCGCACGATGTCACCGCCGTCGCCGTAGCCGGGAAGCCGCGTGCCGTCGGCGCCGACCCAGGCGTAGGGCAGGCCGCCGACATTGCCGCGCGAGACGTAGAGCCAGCCATCGGGAGAAAAGGTGAGACCGAGCAGCTGGCTGTGCGGGTAGGTCTGCTGCGTCTCGAGGCGGAGAACGCTGCGGCGGGAGTCGGCGCGACCATCGCCGTCGCGATCGGCCAGGGCAAAGACCTCCTGCGCGGCGCAGACGTAAAGCGTGCCGTCCGGCGCGAACGCGACGTTCATGCCCTCGTTCACGTCGTCGGCGAAGACGGAGACGCTGGCCGCCCGACCATCGGGTCCGGTCCCGGCGAAGACCTTGATCCGGTCGCGCCGAGGCCCGGCATACCCGCGCGGCGCGAGGTGGGTGTGCGATTCGAGGACGAAGAGGCGGCCGCGGGCGTCGACCGCCGCGCCGATCGGCGTGACGATGGCGGGGTCGGCGGCGTAAAGGGTGACCTCGAAGCGGCCGTCGGAGGGACGCGGAATCTCGAGCGGCAGCTCGGCGCCGACCAGGGTGGACGCCAGCGCCAGGAGAAGCGGGGGCAGCTTCATCGCGCGGGTCGGACGTAGGGCTGGAACAGGTCGCGACCGCGCCGGAGATTTCCGATGATCGGCTCCCGGGGTTCCGCCGCGGCGAATTCGAGGACGAGATAGCCGCGGTAGGCTCGGGCGAGAAGGTGGGAAAGGAAGGCCTTGAAGTCGGTGACACCCTCGCCGTACGGCACCGTGTCGTGGCCCTGCCCACGGGTGCGATTGTCCTTCAGGTCGACATGGAGGAGGCGCGCGTGGAACTTCTCGACCACGGCGTGCAGGTCGACGCCCGAGCCTTCAAAGTGGGCGACGTCGCAGCACAGGCCGATATGCGGGGAGTCGACGGCGGCGAAGAGCTCCTCGTAGTCGGAGATGAACTCGAGGACGTTCTTCGCGTGGTTTTCGAGCAGAATGAGCTGATCGAGCTCGCGGGCAGCGGGGGCGAGTTCGCGGCAAACCTCGATCACGGCGGCGAGACCGCCCTGGGTGCCACGAGCCGCGCCCGTGCACTTGACGCGGCGGCAGCCCAGCTGCCGCGCGGCGTACATGAGGGCGAGCTTGTGACCGACATCCTTCTGCACGCCGTGCCGACCCTCGGCGCCAAACCCGGTGCCCTGCACGCAGACGGGCGTCAGGCCGGTGGCGGCGCAGCGAGTCTGGAGCGAGGCGATGTAGTTCGGCGTGATGACGTCGGGGAACCAGAGGTTGAATTCGACGTGGCGGACCCCGAGCTGCGGCAGCAGACGGAAGGCGGGCTCGTGCTTCCGGTTGGCGAAACCGTCCGTGCAGATGGTCGCGACGGCGAGTTCGACGAACGGCAGTTCGGGCGTGCGCGCCATGCCGGCCGTCGGCACGGCGGCGGCAAGCGGGAGCGCGACGGCGGAACCGGCGGTCCGAAGGAAGTCGCGACGGGCGAGCGGGGAGGACGACATGGGGGTGACCGGGCGCGAAGCCCGCACACGTATGTCGGACGGGAGGGCGTTTTTCGCTACGGAGTCCGAAAGAAAACTTTCACCGTGCCGGGCCCGGCCCGCACTCGGCGACGTCGGCGGCAATGGCACGTTCGGCG
>JAEUHA010000192.1 GCA_016793535.1 Opitutaceae bacterium
GGGTTGAAACAGCTCCGCGCCCGCGCGCTGGAACCCCGTTTGCGGCAAATAGAACTTGCTTTGGCCAACCCCCATGCGGACAGTGATTCTGACCCAATTTCTCTCTTGAAAGAACGCTCAGAACTGCAACGCCAGCTCCGCTCGCCGCTCGTCCTCGCTTCGGCCGTCTAACGCCTTCGGGTGCCCCACGCAGTTTGTTGCCGTCTTTCGTCGTGATATAGAGACCTCTTTCAAAACATGTCGCGCAAGTCCAAGTCTGCCTCCGCCGATACCGCCCAATCCGAAGCCGTCGAAGCCGCGCTGGCCAAAACCACCCCGCACGCCGCGGAGGGCGCCGCCACCGGCACCGAACAGATTCCCGCCGGCGGCATCAACGACAAGATCCGGCACCTGATCCGCCTTTCGAAGGAGCAGGGCTACCTGACGTTCGACGACATCAATGAGGCGCTGCCGGAGTCGGTCGAGAACCAGGAGGAAATCGACAACGTCCTCTCCATCCTGCAGAACCTCGAGATCGAGATTCTCGAGCCGGACCAGGTCGAGGACTACAAGCAGCGGCAGGAGGAGGCGGAGGAGGAGGAATCACGGACGTCGCAGAACGATATTCTGGACGATCCGGTCCGGATGTACCTGAAGCAGATGGGCCAGGTCCCGCTGCTGACCCGCGAGCAGGAAGTCGAAATTTCCAAGCGGATCGAAACCGCGGAACTGAAGGCGCAGGAAGCGCTTTTCCAGGCCTCCGCCATCGGCGCCTACATCGGCGGCCTCGGCGCGAAGCTGCTCAATCGCGAGGAGCGTTTCGACCGCGTCGTGATCGACAAGAAGATCGAGTCGCGCGAAGCGTATTTCAAGGGCCTGCAGAAGCTCGTCGAGAACACGCAGTCCTCGGAGGCGTTCGTCGCCGAGGCGTGGGAGGAATACCTGAAGGCCCGCGGCGAGGCGGAGCGGAAGAAAGTCCACGCCAAATTCCGCAAGCGCGAGAACGTCCTGCGCTCCTACTTCGGGAAGTTCTATTTCAAGCTGAAGGTGTACGAGGAATACCTCGAGCAGCTGCGGCCGGTGCTCGAGGAGATCGACGTGCTCCACGCGCAACTGGATCGCGCCCGGCATCCGAAGACCAAGAAGGACGCCGCGATCGACACGCGGGCGGTGCACGCGCGGCTGAAGCAGATCGAGGCCCAGCAGCGGATCATGCCGGAAGACCTGCTGAAGGTCGTCCAGCAGACGATGGTCCACGTGCGCGAGGCCCACAAGGCGAAGACCGAGATGGTCGAGGCCAACCTGCGCCTCGTGATCTCGATCGCGAAAAAGTACACCAACCGCGGCCTCTCCTTCCTCGACCTGATCCAGGAGGGCAACATGGGGCTGATGAAGGCGGTCGAGAAGTTCGAGTACCGCCGCGGGTACAAGTTCTCCACCTACGCGACCTGGTGGATCCGCCAGGCCATCACCCGCTCGATCGCCGACCAGGCGCGCACCATCCGCATCCCGGTGCACATGATCGAGACCCTCAACAAGGTCATGCAGGTGCAGAAGCAGCTCCTGCAGGAATACGGCCACGAGCCGACGCCGGAAGAGGTCGCCGACGAGATGAACCTCCCCGTCGAGCGCGTGCAGCAGATCATGAAGATGGCGCAGCAGCCGATCTCGCTCCAGTCGCCGGTGGGCGACGGCGACGACACGAGCTTTGGCGATTTCATCGAGGACAAGTCGGCGGAGAATCCGTACGACATGACGGCCTACTCGCTGCTGCGGGAGAAGATTATCGACGTTCTGGATACGCTCACCGAGCGCGAACGCCGGGTGCTCTCGCTGCGCTTCGGCCTGGTCGATGGCTACAGCCGCACGCTCGAGGAGGTCGGCAAGCAGTTCAAGGTGACTCGCGAACGCATCCGCCAGATCGAGGCCAAGGCGCTGCGCAAGATGCGGCACCCGACGCGCATTCGCCAGCTGCACGGTTTCTTCGACGCCGAGCAGATCGACAACGCGCAGAACCTGCTCAAGGTCGCCGCGACCGCCCGCCCCCCGGGCGCCCCTGGTTCCAGCCCGGCGCCCGCTCCGGGGACCGGCGGCGGCCCGCTCGGCTCCGGCAGCCTGCCTGGCGGCCTCGGGTTCCCGCTCCCGAAACTGTAACCTGTGCGTGCGGCGGGAGCCTGACTCCCGGCCGCGCCGTTCCACCGATGAGGCGCATTCTCCGGTCCACGCCGGCCCTGCTCCTCCTGCTCACCGGACTCCTGCTCGCCGGCTGCGCCCGCAGCACCGCCCCCGCTCCGCCGGCCGCGCCTCCGCCGCCCGCCGCGCCCGCGCTGCTCGGCGCGGACGCCCTCGTCCCCAGCCCACGGCTCATCGTCGGCCGCATCGTCGCGCTCGATCCGGCCCGGCGGTTCGCCTTCGTTGAACTGGGTGCGGACGCCCCCACCCCCGCCCTCGCCGAAGGCAGCGAGTGGATCACCCGCACGCTCGAGCTCAGGGAAACCGGCCGCATCCGGGTCTCGCGGCAAGTCCGCGGCCGCACGGTGGGCACGACGATCGTGGCCGGACAACCCGCACCCAACGACGAGGTTGTGTGGCTCGCGCCCTGACCTCGCACCGGGCGCCGCCCGCCCGGACCTGCCGGACGACCGGGGCGCCACGGCGCAGGACCTTCGGAAACGTGCCCCTTTGCTCCCGCCGGACCGGTCCAGACCCGGTCAGGAAAACCCATTTGCCGCTTTACAGGCCAACCGACCAGCCTACGTTTTCTTCATCATGACTTCGACCAGCTTCTTCGCCGCCTTCGGCCTCGGCATGCCCGAGTTGATCATCATCCTGGTGATCCTGCTCGTCCTCTTCGGTGGTTCGAAGCTCCCCGGCTTGGCCAAAGGCCTTGGCCAGTCGATCAAGGAGTTCAAGAAGTCCTCGAAGGACGACGCGGAACCCGAGCCGGAGCCCGCGAAGACGCCCGAAGTCAAGAAAGCCGAACCGACGGTTCGCCACGGCTCGAACTGAACGCCCGCGATTCCGTCGCTCACTCCAAGCGCGCCAACCGGCGCGCTTTTTTCTTGTCCGTTTAGTCCGCCTTCACGTCCGGACTCTCCTCCGGCCGCTCGCGCACCCAGGCCGAAAATTCCGCGATCTGCACCGGCGTCCCCAGCACGAGAATCTCGTCCCCCACCCGCAGCACTTCCTGCGCCCCCGGGTTCAGGATCCGCAAGCCGCCGCGGTGCACGCCGGCAATCTGCACGCCATGGTCCTGGCCCTGCAGCGACTGGCCCAGCGCGCGGCCGGCCGCGCGGCTCCACTCGGGCCGGACGATCGACTCCATTCGCACCTCGCCGAAAACGGAATCCGTCACCGGCAGCCCGGAAACGCCCCCGAGAAACGTGCGACCCGCCCGCACCTGCTCCGCCGTGCCCATGAGCAGCACCTTGTCCTGCGGATAAAGCACCGTGTCCGGCGACGGCAGCGGGATCATGAAACCCTGCCGCTCGATGCCCACAATCGTGCAGCCCAGCCGCGCCCGCAGGTCGAGTTCCGCGATCCGCTTGCCCTGGCAGTCGGCGAGGTCCGGCAGCGTGCAGTCCACCATGCGCAGGTTCCACTTGGTGTGCGGCTGCAGCCACGGTGCCGCGGAGACGCTCATCTTGCCGTCGCCGGTCTCGAGCGTGCTCATGATCTCGATTTCCATCTCGCTGTGCCAGAGGATCAGTTTCCGACGCAGCACCAGCAGGGTCACGACGGCCACGACACCGCTCACCGCCAGGAGCCACCACGTGGTGTCGCCCACCGGCAGTATCGCCGTCAGCCAGGCAAACAGGCCCACGCCCGCGGCGAATTTCAACGCCGCCTCGATCAGCGGCCGCAGCCGCTTCGCCCGCGGCTGGCCCTTCGTCGAAATCTCCGCGTACAGCAGCGCCATCGCGGACAGGTTCCGCCAGATCGCCACCAGCGGCGCGAGGATCACAAGGGTCAGCGCGATCCAGAAACCGAGTTGCACCGCCTTCGGCGAAAAATGCCGGCCGAGCCCGTCGTCCACCACCGCGAAGAGCTGGCCCGAGAACAACACCAGCCCGGTGACGAACAGCATGCCCACCCCGACCTGCACGATCCGCTTGCGGCTGAGCTGCCATAGCCGACTGCGCGCACGCCGGCGGCGCAGTTTCTCGAGCCATTGGAAATAGACGCGCAGCCAGGTCGTCACCCCGCGCGGCAGCCGCGCCACCACGCCCCCCGCGATCTGCTCCGAACGCCGCGTCAACAGCGGCGCGGCCAGCGCGGTGAGGAGCGAGACGCCGACCGCCAGGGGAAAAAAGCGCGCCGGGACCACCGCGGACGTGACGCCCAGCTGCGCGATGATAAAGGTGAACTCGCCGAGCGGCGTCACCGTCAGCGCCGTCCGCAACCCATCCTTCAGCGGCGTCCCGATCAGCACCAGTCCCGCGGTGACCGCGGCCGGCCGCAGCACCACGGTGAACGCGGCGATGCCCGCGATCAGCCCGGCTTCGCGCCCCAGTTCCCGCACGTCGATCTGCATGCCGATCGCCACGAAGAAGACCGCGCTGAACACCCCCCGCAGGCCCGTGAACGTCCGCTCCACCTGGTGCCGGTACGGCGTTTCCGCCACGATCGCCCCGAGCAGGTAGGCGCCGAGCGCGAGGGAGAAACCGGCGCCATGCGCCACGACGGCCAGCCCGAACAGCAGCGCAGCCATGCCCAATGTCTGCAATTCCTCGTCCGCCGCCACGTTCATCCGCTTCAGCAGCCACGGCACGAGCAGCAGGCCGGCAATGCTCGCCACGGCTACGAACGCTCCGAGCATCAGCAGGGACTCCGGCACCCGCGTCGCGCCGACCTGGCCGAGATGCGCCACGGAATCGAGCAGCACCAGCATCACGACCGCCAGGACGTCCTCGAGCACCGAAACCCCCAGCGCGAGCTGTCCCGGCCGCTCGTGATTGATGCCGTTCTCGTGCAGGATCCGGCTGATGATCGCCGTCGACGACACCATCAGCATCGCCGCCAGGAAGAGCCCCTCGCGACCGCTCCAGCCGAGCGCGAGCGCCAGCAGGCGCGAAGTCTGGAAAACGACGATCGCCCCGGCAAAGGCGGCCAGGAACAGGCTCACGCCCAGCCGCTGCAGCCGGCGCAGGCTGAGTTGCAGCCCGATCGAGAACATGAGGAACACGAGCCCGAGTTCCGCCAGCGCCCCGACCCGGCCGACGTCGCCCACGAGCGCCAGGGCCGGCGAATGCGGCCCCACCAGCAGCCCGGCCGCGAGGAAGCCGACGATCACCGAAAGCCCGAGCCGCTGGCACAGCCAGCCCACCACGCCCGCAACGACGAGGAGGATGGCCAGGTCCTGAATGAGCGGGATACCCTGCATGCGCGGTGCTTCGACAACGGGGCGAACTCCGGCGGGGTCAAGCCCCCCGGCCGGCAATTCGTGCGCCGCCCGGTGTCCGGCAGGCGCGCCACGGGCGCTAACCCGCAACGTTCCGGCATTTACCGCGTTGACACCCTTCGGCGCCGGCGATTCGTTTCACGCGGTCCCGCGGTCGCGGAACCGCCACACCCTCGCACTCGCAACATGGCGAATATCTTCGGTTATTTCTCCAACGACATCGGCATCGATCTGGGCACCGCCAACACTCTCGTTTACGTCAAGGACAAGGGCATCGTGCTGCGTGAGCCGTCCGTGGTCGCCCTCGACACCGCGACGCGCAAGGTCCGCGCCGTCGGCGAAGATGCGAAGCGCATGCTGGGCCGCACGCCCGGCAACATCACCGCCATCCGCCCGATGAAGGACGGCGTGATCGCCGACTTCGACGTCACCGAGGCGATGCTGCGCTACTTCATCCGCAAGGTGTCGAGCAATGCGTTCCGCGCCCCGCCGCGCGTCGTGATTGCGATTCCCTCCGGCATCACCGAGGTCGAGAAGCGCGCGGTGAAGGAATCGGCCATGCACGCCGGCGCCCGCGATGTGATCACTATCCCGGAGCCGATGGCGGCCGCGATCGGTGTCGGCCTGCCGATCGACGAGCCCGCGGCGAACATGATCGTCGACATCGGCGGCGGCACGACGGAGATCGCAATCATTTCGCTCAGCGGCATCGTGTTTTCGAAGTCGATCCGCGTCGCCGGCGACGAGCTCGACACCGCCGTGATCAACTACATGAAGCGCGCGTACAATCTGCTCATCGGCGAACGCACCGCCGAGGAGATCAAGATGCGCGTCGGCTCGGCCTATCCGCTCGACGAGGAGCTCACGATGGAGGTCAAGGGCCGCGACTCGGTCGCCGGCCTGCCCAAGACGATCCACATCACCTCGCAGGAGATCCGTGAGGCTTTGGCGGATACGATCGCCGCGATCGTCGACGCCGTGCGCGTGACGCTCGAGCGCTGCCCGCCCGAACTCTCCGCCGACCTCGTCGACCGCGGCTTCGTCATGGCCGGCGGCGGCGCGCTGATCCGCGGCATCGACAAGCTGCTGAGCGAGAAGACCGGCCTGCCCGTCACGGTGAGCGAGGATCCCCTCTCCGCCGTCGCCAACGGCACGGGCGCCGTCCTCAACGACCTGTCGTGGCTGGTGCAGAACGTGTGACGCGCCGGTGGCGCGAAGTGCCAGGTACCAAGGAACAAGTAACAAGAAGCGCCCGCCGCGGCTCGAACTCTTGATACTTGTGACCTGATACTTGTTACTTCCCTCCTCCACCGTGCGCTTCAAACGCCTCGATCAGGCCCGACCCTTCGTCACGCTCGCCGTGATCGTGGTGGCGTGGCTGCTGGTCCCCGTCGGCGTGAAGGCGATCCTGCGCGTGAGCTTCTTCGAGCTCACCGCGCCGGTCACGCTCGCCGCGTCGCGGGTCCGCGACCTCCAGGAATTCTGGTCGCTGCGGCTGCACTCGAAGGACGACCTGATCGCCGCCGGCCGCGACCTCGCCCGGCTCAACGCCTCGTACGAACTCGGCGTGCAGCGCAACACGGAGCTCCAGGCGGAGATCGCCCGGCTCGAGACGCTGCTGCGCCTGCCGTCGTTCACGAATTACCGCTATGAGCACGCGCGCGTCGCCCGGCGCGATTTCTCCGGCTGGTGGCAGCGGATCGTGATTCGCAAGGGCCGCAACTACGGCATCCCGGTCGGCGCCCCCGTGGTCTTCACCGGCGGCGTCGTCGGCCGCGTCACGGAGGTGCACGCCGCCACCGCCGTGGTCGAACTCATCAGCAGCCCGAATGTCCGGCTCGCCGGCGTCGTCGAGGGCGACACGCGTCCGATCAGCTTCCAGGGCGGCGTCAACCCCACGTTCGCCCCGCCCACCGGCGTGGTCGAGTTCGTCCCGCTCGACATCGTCGCCTCGCCCGCCGCGCCGAAGCGGCTCGTCACCTCGGGCTTCGGCGGCGTGTTTCCGCCCGGGCTCATGATCGGCACCATCACCCGCGCCTCGATGGGCGGCGACGGCCTGTTCCAGTCCGGCGAGGTGAAACTCGACGAACGCCTGGGCTCGCTCGCCGAGGTCACGGTGCTCGTGCCGCTGTGAGCCTGGCCGGAGTTGAAAGGTGAAAGTTGAAAGACGCATGACCACGCCGACACGGAGACTCACCTCACGGATGTTCACACGCCCAGGGCGTTTCCCCACTTTCAACTTTCAACCTTCAACGTTCAACTGAGCCGAAGGCTCCTCCATGCGCCGCCCCCTCGTCCTCCTCGCTCCGCTCCTGCTCCTGTGGGCGTTGGTGGCGGTCCTGAACGACGCGCTGTCAGAGCTGCGGGTGTACGTTTTCGCCGGCGGGCTGTTCGTGGCGTACGCCGCCCTGCATCAGCCGCCGCGCGCCGGTCTCGCCGCGGTGATGCTCGCGGGGCTGATCTGCGATGCGAACGCGCCGATCACTTTCGGCACGCACCTGTTGCTGTTCGCGGCGGGCCACGTCACGCTGTTTCACCTGCGGGAACGCCTCCCGCGCGAAGACAACATCGCCGCCGTCGTCGTCGTCCTGTTCACCAACCTCACGCTCTTCCTCGTGTTTTCGTTCACCCAGATCCACGCCTCGCCCGCGCCCGCCGCGGTCTGGCCGCGGCTGCTGTCCGACCTGCTGTGGTCGCAGATCTTCCTCACCCTGGTGACGCCCTGGTTCTTCGCCCTCCAGGCGGGCGCGCTCGCGCTCGCGCGGCTGCCGCGTGAGGACACGGTCTGACCGGCGCGCCGCCGTTTTCGCCGCGATGGCCCATCCCGACACGAATCTCGCCGACCGCTCCGGCAACCTCGTCGAGGCGTACAAGAACTACGATCCGCGGATCGTGTTCTTCTACTTCATGCTCGGCGCCATGCTGCTGACGCTCGTGAGCGGGCTCGCGTACCAGCAGCTGCGCAAGGTCGGGGAATACGCCGACGCCGAACGCCAGCAGACCCAGCGCCGCATCCTCTACCCCGGCCCGCGCGGCAACATCGAGGACCGCGAGGGCCGCGTGCTCGTCGGCAACCGCGCCCGCTTCTCGGTGCGGCTGCTGCTCGACGCCCTCGGGCCGGAATTCCGGCGCGAACAGGAACGCATCCGCAAGAACTACGCGGCCGCCGAGGACGCCGACATCCCGTCCTACACCCAGCGGATGAAGATCGCCCGCGCCACCGTCGTGCAGCGCTACCTCGACCGGGTGAACGCGATCATCGGCCGCTTCGAGAAGGTCAAGGGGGACGACCTCAACAAGCATTTCGAGCGCGAGCTGCTCCTGCCCTACACGCTGATCGACGACCTCGAGCCCTCCGAGTACGCGCGCCTGCTCGAACGGCTGCCGGTCAACTCGCCCGCCCAGGTCTACACCTTCAGCACGCGGCACTATCCGTACGGGTCGGCGGCGTCACATACCCTTGGATACGTCGGCGCCACCGACGACGTCGAGCTGGAGGATTTTCCGGGCGAGGACCTGCGCACGTTCAAGATGAAGGGCACGATGGGCCGCGAGGGCGTCGAGAAGCGCTTCGATCCCGTGCTCCAGGGCGAGGCCGGCGGCGCGATCTTCCGCGTCGACCCCGCGGGCAACCGCATCAACCCGCCGATCCAGCAGGTGTTTCCCAAGCAGGGCAAGAACCTGCGGCTCTCGCTCGATGTGGACCTGCAGCTCGCCGCGGAGGCGAAGATGGCCGACTCCGGCATGGCGGGGGCCGCGGCCGTGCTCGATGTCGCCACCGGCGAGGTGCTCGTGCTCGCCAGCAAACCCGACTACGATCTCTCCAAGTTCGTTCCCCGCCTGGGCACGGACGTCGCGGCCGACATCACCGCCCGCGGCGCCTGGTACAAGCGCGCGATCCAGGGCGCCTACCCGCCCGGCTCCTCGTTCAAGATCCTGACCGCGATCGCCGGCCTGCGCTCGGGCTACATCACCCCGGACAGCACGGTGAATTGCCCCGGGTTCTTCCTGATGGGGCGCAAATTCAGCTGCCACGACGGCCACGTCCACGGCGAAATCGGCTTCACCCGCGCCATCGAGAAGAGCTGCAACGTCTACTTCTACAAATTCGGCAACGACATGGGCGCCGACATCATCGCGACCGAGGGCCGCCGTTTCCACCTCGACCGGCCCACCGGCATCGACCTGCTCGACGAAACGCGCCGCATGGTGATCCCGGACGAGGACTGGAAACGCACCACGCGCAACCAGCCCTGGGTCGGCGGCGACACGGTGCAGATGGCCATCGGCCAGGGCGACGTGCTGGTGACCCCGCTCCAGATGGCGGCCTTCGCCGCCTCGGTGGCGCGCAACGAGGTGTGGACGCAGCCCACCATCCTGCACGACCCCAACCGGCCGCGGCAGCGTTCCGAACCGATCGGGCTTAGTCCGACCCACTATGCCGCGCTCCTCCGCGCGATGGAACAGGTGACGCTGACGGGCACCGCACGCATCCTCACCGAAGGAAAGATGCTGCCGAAGATCCCCGGGCTCCGGATTGGCGGCAAGACCGGCACCGCGCAGAAGCAGACGGAGAGGGGCATCATCAACTTCGCCTGGTTCATCGGCTTTGCCCCGCTCGAGAATCCGCAGATCGCGATCGCCGTCGCGATCGAGGGCGACACGCCCGGCGAGGAAACCGGCGGCGGTCTCTACGCCGCGCCGGTCGCGCACGCAGTCTTCAAGACCTGGGTCGAGAAACGCAGCCGCCCGCTGAACGCTCCCCCGGTGCTTTTCCGCTCCGAGTGATGGCAATCGTCCCACGCTTCCCGACTTAACCGCGGATTACGCCGATCACGCGGATAAGGAAACATCCGCGCCATCAGCGAAATCAGCGGTCAAAACGCATGGGCGGATTTTAGCCACAGGCGCAGAAACAAGCTCGCATGGTCTGAAGGCAAGGCCGACCCGCCGGCGGCGCGCCTTCACGCCGCGACCTCACGTCCCGTCGAACGTTTGGCCGCGGCGTGAAGCCGCTCCTGCCGCGCGTTCGCGCCGGCGCGCCGCCCGCAGAGTCTGCCGCGCGCGGCGAAACGCCTTCTCCGGCGGCGGCCACGTGGCCCGGGCGCCGAAACGGATCCGCTGCAACTCGGCGCACGCCGCGGTCCATTCGGAATCCCGTGCCCTGTATCCAGAAAGCAAGTGCAGCCAGTGGCCCGCCTCCCGCCGCACGGGATCGTCGCGCCGCGGGCCCCGGCGCCGCCGCCAGGCCTGCCAGCGTTCCCGGCCAAAGATGGCCCAGAGCCAGAGCGCCGCGACCAGGGCCGCCAGCGAGCCGAGCACCGTCGCGAAGCGGCGCGCGTCCCACGGTTCCGCCGCCC
>JAEUHA010000197.1 GCA_016793535.1 Opitutaceae bacterium
GTCCCCGGCGCGACAACCGCCACGCTGTCCTTTGCCAGCGTCCAGGGCACCGACGCCGGTGTCTACACCCTCGTCGCCACCAATCCCGCCGGCAGCGTCACGAGCCAGCCGGCGAATCTCGTCGTCGCCGTGCCGGCACCCGTCATCACCGCGCAGCCGGCCAGCCAGACGGTGACCGCCGGCGGGTTCACGCAGTTCAGCGTCGGCGCGTCGCCGGCCGGCGTCACGTTCCAGTGGCTGCGCAACGGCAGCGCGATCGCGGGTGCCACGGGCCCGGTGCTCTCATTCGCGACCGTCGCGCCGACGGATGCCGCTAGTTATGCGGTCGTCGTCACCAACAGCAGCGGCACCGTCACGAGCGCGTCTGCGTCGCTCACCGTGACCGCCGCCGCCGCCGCGCCTGCGCTCACGACGCAGCCGGCGAACGTCACGGTCGCCGCGGGCCGCGGGTTCCGCCTCGCCGTCGCGGCCACGGGCACCGGCACGCTCCGCTTCCAGTGGTTCCGGAACGGCGCTCCGCTCGCCGGCGCGACGGCCGCAACCTTCAGCGTGGGCAGCGCCCAGCCCGCTGACGCCGGCAGCTATCACGTGGTCGTCTCGAACGCCACCGGCTCCGTCACGAGTCGCACCGCGACCGTGGTCGTCGCGCCCGAAGCTCCGGCGACCCCGCCGGTGAATTCCGGCGGCACCCCGCCACCCGCCGCGGCTGACTCCACGCCACCCGCGGCCGCGCCCGCGTCCCGGCTGTCGAACCTCTCGATTCGCACCAGCGTGGCGGCGGACCAGACCGTGATCGTCGGCCTCGCCGTCCAGGGTGGAGCACGCGACGTCCTCGTCCGCGCCGTCGGCCCCGGGCTAGCGCCCTTCGGCGTCAACGGCGCGCTGGCCGATCCGCGCCTCGAGGTTTTCCGCGGCGCGGCGCTCACGCTGGCCAATGACAACTGGCCGGCGGAGCTCGCGCCCGGCTTCGCGCGGGTGGGCGCCTTCGGCCTGCCGCTGGGCAGTCGTGACGCCGCGCTGCGGCAGAGCGTGGACGGCGCCGTCTCGATCCAGGCGCGCGGCAGCGGCACCGGCATCCTGCTGCTGGAGGCGTACGACTTCGGCGAGGGCGGATCGCCGCGGCTCGTCAACGTGTCCGCCCGGAACCGGGTCGGGACCGGCGAGGAAATCCTCGTCGCCGGCTTCACCATCGCGGGCACGGGCCCGCAGCGGCTCCTGCTCCGGGCCGTCGGCCCCGGCCTGGCCGGCTTCGGCGTGGCGGACACGCTCGGCGATCCGGTGCTCGCCCTCTTCGCCGGCGCCCAGCAGATCGCCGAGAACGACAACTGGTCCGCGGATCTCGCCGCCGCGGCCGCCCGCGTCGGCGCGTTTCCCCTCGTGCCCGGCAGCCGGGACGCCGCGCTGGTCGTCGAGTTGCCGCCGGGCTCGTACACCGCCCAGGTGCGCGGCGTCGGCGCCACCACCGGCGAGGCCCTCGTGGAGATCTACGAACTGCCCTGAGCAAAAAATTCTCCGTCCGCTGAAACTTCCGTCCGCCCTCCCCTGAGAATCCGATGTCATGAAAACAAATCACTACCTCCCCCTGTTCCTCGCCCTCCTGTCCGCCAGCGCCCTCGGCGCTGCCCCGTCCCGGTCCGCCTCCACCGCGGCGTCCGGTTCCGCCCGCACCGTCAACGTCGCCTCCGCCGACACCCCCGCGTCGCGCCAGGCCCGGATCGACACCCTGCGCTCCGAGGTAAACGCGCTCCACCGCGAGCTCCTCAACGCCGAACAGCAAGCCGAGCGCCGGCGGCGTGAAGCCGAGAAACTCCAGCTGCAGGCGCCTGCGGCCCGTTCCGAATCCCCGCAGCCGGTGCAGCGGGTGGATACCCGGAGCAAGATCGATCCGCGGATTTACGCCGCGGGCGAGCAGATCGCCCAGCGGCGCCGCGCCGAGGAGCTGCGGGCGGAACTGGAAGCGCTGAAGTCGCAGATCCGGGTGACCCAATCCCGCCTCGAAGGGAAGAAGCGCGCGCTCGCCGCGCTGGAAGCGACCCGCTGAAGCCCAAACCCCGCTCCGGGGCGACACCGTAGGAGGTGTCCGCGCGCCCGCACCAACCCGGTGCGGGCGCGATCGTTCCGGCCAGATCCGCCTCGCGCCGCGGCCGGCATTTCGCTCTGCTGCCGACATGGAATTCCCCGCCACCCAGTGGAGCCTGCTCGCGCAAGCCACGCTGAACGGTGAAGCGGCGGCCGCCGCCGCGCTGGCGGAGTTCTGCCGCCGCTACCGCGAGCCCGTGCTGCAGTTCGTCCGGATGCGCGGCGTGTCGCCCGCCGAGGCCGAGGACCTCACGCAGGACTTCCTGCTGCACGTGATGGAGAAGTCGACCCTGCGCCGCGCCGACGCCGCGCGCGGGCGGTTTCGCTCGTTCCTGATCGGGGCGCTGGTGCGGTTTCTCCGCGACGCCTACTACCAGCGCACGGCGCAGAAGCGCGGCGGCGGCCAGGTGCCGCTGAGTTTCGACGAACCCGACCTCGCGGCCGCGATGCCCACGGTTGCACCGGACGACGAGGCCACGTTCGACCGCGCCTGGGCCACCCAGATGTTGCAGCTGGCGCTCGAAGGTTTGAAGGCCGACTACGCCAAGGCCGGCCGCGCCGAAGCCTACGCGGTGCTCGCCGCCTATCTGCCCGGCCGCGCCGCGCCGCCCCCTTACGAAGAAGCGGCCGCGAAGCTGGGTCTCGGCCTCGCCACGTTCAAGACCGAGGTACACCGGCTGCGCGACCGTTTCCGGCAAAGGCTGCGCCGTGAAATCGCGGGCACCGTGACCTCGCCCGAAGAAGTCGACGACGAGCTCGCCTATCTCGGCCGAGTCCTGCAAGGCACGGCGAAGTGACCTGGGGAAATGCGCCCGCCCGCGCATTTTCCCTGAAACTCGCGCGGTCGCCTTCCTGAGCAGGAGGGCATGAGACCATTCCTTCGCGCCACCTCCCTCCTGGCCCGTTGGCTCGTCGCCCTCGCGACGGATCAGCTGACCGCAGCAGAGGCCCCCAACTCCGCCGAACCGCTCGCGATCGTCACCCTCGCCGGTCAGATCGACGACGGGTCAGCCGACGGCTTCCGCGGAGCGGCCTCGTTTTACGGCGCCTACGCGGTGGCTGTATCCCCGGATGGCAACGCCTACGTGTCCGACTACGACAACAACACGATCCGGAAGATCACTCCCGACGGGTTGGTGACGACATTCGCCGGCACGCCCCGGCAATCGGGATCCAATGACGGCTCCGGCGCCTCGGCCCGCTTCCGCGGCCCACGCGGCGTGGCCATCGATTTCGCCGGAAACATCTACGTCGTCGACTCGTTGAACCATACGATCCGCAAGATCACTCCGGATCGGACCGTCTCCACGTTCGCCGGCACAGCCGGCAGCCCCGGCTATGTCGACGGTACCGGCACTGCGGCCCGGTTCCAGTTCCCCGAGTGCATCACCGTCGATCGCAACCAGAACGTCTACGTGTATGACCGGGGCAACCGCCGCGTCCGCAAGATCACCGCCGCCGGCGTCGTCAGCACGTTCTCCGGATCCGGGGCACCGGGGCACAACGACGGAGCCGCCGCGGTCGCCACATTCGATAACGTCAACGGTCTCGCCGCAGCCCCCGATGGCCGGCTGTTGCTCGCCCAAACGTCGGCCGGGATCATCCGCGTCCTCGCCCCCGACGGGACTGCATCCACGTTCGCCGGCAGCCGGCAGCGGCGCGGCGACATCGACGGCACCGGCGGCCAGGCTGCGTTTCGCGAGCCCTGGGGACTCGCCCTCGACGATGCGGGCAACATCTTCATCGCGGATGCGGGCAGCGGCCTGATCCGGAAGGCCACGCCCCAAGGCGTGGTCACGACCGTGGCCGGTTCGCCGGAGCGGCGCGACTCGGTTGACGGACTCGGCCGACAGGCCGGATTCGATCAGCCGCAGGGCGTCGCGTTTGATGCGCGGGGAAACCTGTACGTCACCGACTACAACTGCGTCCGCCGCAGCCTGCGGGTTCCCACCGTGACTCCGCTGGATCAGAACATCACCGTGCGCGCCGGCACCACGCTCCGCCTGCGCTACCGGGTGAGCTCGGATTTCAGCCCGACCACGGTCACGATTTTCCATCAGGGCAGCCCCACCGAGCGCAGTCTGGTGCTCGCCGAGCCGCAGGACGGGGAACTCGCGACCGTGATCACTCCGGTGACCGCGTCGACCGGCGGCACCTACACGATCGCGGTGGCCAACGCGGCGGGCACGACCCTGAGCCGTGCGATCCTGGTCACAGTCGAGCCCGCCGCGGCTCCCCCCGTCATCGTGCGCCAGCCCGAGAACCGGACCGTGCCCGCCGGCAGTTCCTTCACCGTGAGCGTGACCGCCTCGGGAGAAGGGCCGTTCTCCTACCAATGGTTCAACGCAGAGACCCGGCTGCCCGGAGCGACCGGTCCGTCTTACACGGTCGCTGCCGCCCGGACCAGTGACAGCGGCAGCTACTTTGTTCGCGTCAGCAACGCCGGCGGCACCACGACGAGCGCGAACGCCCGCATCACGGTCAATGCCGTCGTCCCACCCAACCCGGCCGCCCCGGGCGACTCCGGAACACTCCCGCCCTCGATTGGCCTGCAACCCGTCAGCCAGTCGGTCACCGCAGGCGAAACGGCGGTCCTGCGCGTCGCCGCCACCGGCAGCGGGCCGCTGTCGTACCAGTGGTTCAAGCAGGGAGTCGCCCTGGGTGGAGCCACGCAAGCTGCGCTCAGCCTCGGCAACGCGCAGCCGGCGGACAGCGGAACGTATCATGTCGTGGTGACGGGCGCCGGCGGGACCATTGCCAGCCGGCCCGCCGTCCTCGACGTCCGGCCCGCGGTGCCCGCCGCCCGCCTGACCAACCTCTCGGTGCGCACGACGCTGCAGGCCCGGCAGACCCTGATCGTCGGACTCGGGGTCGAGGGCGGCCCGCGTGATGTCGTGGTCCGTGCCGTCGGCCCGGGCCTAGGCACGTTCGGCCTCGGCGGCACCATGCCCGATCCGCGACTCGAACTCTTCCGCAACGCGACCTTGATTCAGGCCAACGACAACTGGCCGGACGCGCTCGCGGCCAGCTTCGCCGCCGTCGGCGCGTTTCCGCTGCCGTCCGGCAGCCGAGACGCCGCGATGCGTCAGACCCTCGACGGCACGATCTCGATCCAGGCCCGCGGCGACCTGGGCGGCGCCGTGCTCCTCGAAGCCTACGACGTGGGGGCCGCCAGTGCCGCCCGGCTGGTGAACCTGTCGGCCCGCAACCACGTTGGGACCGGCGACCAGGTGTTGATCACGGGCTTCAGCCTGGTCGGCAGCGCCCCGCAGCGCCTGCTGGTGCGAGCCGTCGGGCCCGCGCTCGCCGGCTTCGGCGTGGCGGGCGTGCTGGCCGATCCAGTGCTTGAACTCTATTCCGGCGCCACCGTCGTCGCGACCAACGACAACTGGAATGCGGAAATCGCCCCGCAGTTCGCGGCCGTGGGAGCGTTTGCCCTTCCGTTCGGCAGCCGAGACGCCGCCCTGCTCGTCACGCTCCCGCCCGGCGCGTACACGGCGCTGGTCCGCGGTGCGGACGGCACGACCGGCGAAGCGCTGGTGGAAATCTACGCCGCGCCGTGATTTCTTCTGGCGCGCCGCGCTGCCGGAACGCACCCGCCCTCGCCCGGACACCCTGCTGTTTACCCGCGGGGAGCACGCCCGAGCCGGCGCCGGCGGCGAGGCGGTTCAGTGTGTCCGAACCCGAGGCGCTCGAGGAGCGGGCTCGCAGCGGTGCCGGCATCGTCGATCGCGCCCATCAGCACCAGCCGCCACCTCGGCCGCGTGCTGCAGGACACGACCCGGTGAAGCCGCGACTTTCGGTTCCGGCACGGCAGAAAATCTGAAACTCGCGCGCCCGCCTCCCTGAGCAGGAGGCATGAACTCGTCGCTTCCCTCCCTTCGCCCGCGCCGCTCCGGGCTGGCGCGGATCGTTTCGCCCAGTCGCGCGATGCGCGTCGTGCTCGCCCTCTGCGCCCTGGCCAGCACGGCCGGCGCGCAGCCGGTGCTCT
>JAEUHA010000220.1 GCA_016793535.1 Opitutaceae bacterium
TGAAGCTCGCGTGGTTCGCCGCGAGCAGGAAGCCGCCGTGCCGGGGCAGGTTTTCCACGCCGACCACCTCGCCACGGAACACCATGTCGAAGATCACCCGCAGCACGTAATGGCAAAAGCCATACACGGACTGCATCTCCAGCTGCGGAAAGGCGCGGCTCATGAGTCAGGCAGCCGGGCGGCGATCGCCGTGGCCATCCGCTCCACAACGGCGGGCAGCGACAGGTGGGTCGTGTCGATCGACACCGCCCCGACGGGGCAGGCCAGCGGCGCCGTCTTCCGGGAGGAGTCGAGCCGGTCGCGCTCGGCGATCGCGTCCTGCTGCCCCTCCTGCGCCCGCCGCCGCGCCCGCTCCTCCGGATCCGCGTGCAGGAAGAAACGGAAGTCCGCGTCGGGAAAGATCACCGAACCGATGTCGCGTCCCTCCATCACCAGCCCGCGAAACCCCCGCTCCCGCGCCACCACGGCCTGCCCGCGCTGATAGGCGAGCAGCGCCGTGCGCACTTCGGGAATCGCGGCGAAGTGGGAGACGTTGTCGTTCACTTCGCGACTCCGGATCTCGTCGCCCGCCACGCGACCGCCGATCTCCATGCGCGCCGACCGCCCTTCCACGCGCGTGCCGAGCCGGATCCCGGCCAGCGCCGACTTCACGCCCGCCAGATCCGTCGCCGCGACTCCCCGGCGCAGCAGCTCCGCCGTGATCGCCCGGTAGAAGGAGCCGGTGTCGACGTGCAACAGGTGAAAGCGCTCGCTCAGGGTGCGCGCCGACGACGACTTGCCGGAGGCGGCGCCCCCGTCGATCGCGACGATGATGAACGGCGTGGAGGCCATCAGTCCGCCAACGATTTTTGCCGCAACGCCTCCAGCAACTCAAAAAAGTGCGGAAACGTTTTCGCGCAGCACGCGGGATCCCGGATCGTGAGCCAGGGACGGCCGTCGCCGTGCAGGTCATGACAGCCCAGCACCCCAAAACTCATCGCGAACCGGTGATCGTGATAGGTCTCGATCGTTTCGCCCGCGCGCAGGGGCCGGGGATGGATCTCGAGCGCGTCCTCCGTCTCGATCACGTGCTGGCCGAGCCGGGTCAGCTCGCGCGCCATACCGGCGACGCGATCGGTTTCCTGCTTGCGGGTGTGCGCGATGCCACGGATGCGGGTCGGTCCCTGAAGCAGGGGAGTGAGTGCCGCGAG
This sequence comes from Opitutaceae bacterium, assembly GCA_016793535.1. Lineage (GTDB taxonomy): Bacteria > Verrucomicrobiota > Verrucomicrobiia > Opitutales > Opitutaceae > ER46. Next base: position 1,191 of record JAEUHA010000220.1, read on the forward strand.
CGTCAGAAACGTGTCGGAGATCGGCTTGAAGTCGCGATCCAGTCCGGACCGCACCCCGCCGCGCGCAAAGCTCACGTCGAGTCCGCGTGCGCCCGCCACCACGCCGCCGCCGACCGCCCGCACGATGTCCGCGAAACCGGTGTCACCCTGCAAGCCCTGCCCGGCATCCTGCGCCCCGCAGAGCGTGAGACGGCCGCCCGTCACGAGCGGCAGCGCGAGGAAATAACTCGCCGCGGACGCATCGGGCTCGATCGCGTAGGTGCCGCCAGCCCGCCGGAAGGGCCGCGCGCGGGCGGTCACCGTGAAGGATTGGGCGTCCCGCCGCCGGACGAGCGACGCCTGGTCCGGCGTGAAGGCCTGCATGACGTGCGCGGTCATGTCGACATACGACCAGCGCACCGAACCTCGCAGCGTGACGTGCACGTCGCCGCGGGCCAGCGGTGCAACCATCAGGAGCGCGGACAGGAGCTGGCTGCTCTCGCTGGCGTCGAGTTCGACCGCGCCGCCGGCGAGTCCCCGGGCGTGCACTTCCAGCGGGAAAAAACCTTCGACCCCCGGGCAACGGATGTCCGCGCCCAGCGCCCGCAGCGCATCCAGGAGCGGCTTCATCGGCCGCTTGCGCATCTGCGGCACGCCGTCGAGCCGGTATACGCCGCGCGGCGCCGCGGCGCACAGGGCGGTCAGAAACCGTGCCGCGGTACCGGCGAGTCCGACGAAGAGATCGGCCGCATTCGCCGGCACGTCGCCACCGCGGCCCTCCACGTGAATCTCGTGCCGTGCCGTGTCTTCGCGGACGATGAAACCCAGCGCGCGCAGGGCCGCGCCCATGAGCTGCGTGTCCTCGCTGAACAAAGCGCCCTGCAGTGTCACCGGCTGGTCGCACAGCGCGGCGAGCAGCAGGGCCCGATTGGTCAGGCTCTTCGATCCGGGCAGCACGACTTCACCGCGCGCGGGGCGGGTGAACGGAGTGAGCGGAAGGAGATCGGGCAACGGCATGGAAGGTCGAGCGTCACGCAGGGAAACGCCGTCGCCAAGGAGTTTCTGGCGCAGGTGGCGGCGCAGCGCGTGCGAGCTGGCGCGCGGCCTGTTCCGCCCGTCCGGTACGGTTAGGCGAGGGGCTTTAGGGTCACGTCGTGCTTCACCGCCCCGGCCAGGTCGCGCACGACGATCTGCAGCCGGCCCGCGTCGGCCCGGCCTTCCATCCACGTCGCGGCCTGAGGCGCGGGGCCGCCGCCGATGAGCTGGCCGTACGGAAACTCCGCGGTGGGTGGAAGCCAGGTCGTGCGATGGGTGTGACCCGAGATGATGAGCTGGGTTTTCCATGCCACCAGCGCGTCGTGCCAGGCGGCACGGCTGCGTCCGCTGTGCCGGTCGAAACCGCCCTTGGCGTAATCCTGCGGCCCCTCGTCCACCCAGCGCAGGGGAATGTGGCAGAAGACGACGCGATACGGTGCGTCGCGCAGCTCCGGACGCCGGAGGGTGTCCGTGAGCCATGTCGCCTGCTCCCGCCGCAGCCGGTCGAACGCGACCCGGCCGCCGAAGCTGGGGTGTGTATCCGGTTTGTCCTCACCCGTGTGCAGGCAGATGAACGCGACCGGTCCCGAGCGGAACGCGTAGAACGGGCGGCCCTCCGGCGTGGCGACCAGGCCCGGCATCTCGAAGGCGTGTTTGCCGCGGACATCGTGATTGCCCCACACGACGAACAACGGGCGCCCGGTCGTGATGTCGCGTTCACCGGGATGCAGCAACGTCGGCACCAGGATGTCGTCCGTCTTCCAATCATTGCAGGTGTCGCCGTTCCACAGCAGGAAGTCCGCGGCCGGGGTTTTCTCGTGCAGCTGCTGGATCGTGGCGTTGTTGACGTGCGTGTCGTTCCACACGACGAAGGACGTTCCCTTCGCCGCGGGGTTGAGGGGGCGGAACGTCTTCCAGTCCGTTGTCTCCGTCTCACCGGTGTCCGTCGCGGTCGTGACCGCGCGGACGCGATACGTCTGGCCGGACTTCAGGCCGTTCAATCGGACGCGCAGGATCTTCTGCCCCTGCGGCACAAAGCCGAACGCGTCGCTCGCCGCCTCCCCCTGGGTTCCGTCGTCGGTCCGCCACTCGATCCGTCCCTTCGCGAGCTGACGCACGGCCCACACCGCCTCGCAACCGTCGGCCCGCGGCGCCATCAGCACCATAGGCGTCAGCATGAGCCGGCCGGCGGCGGGAGCGGTCTGCGCGCGAGTCGTGGCACTGGAGACGAGCGAGCCGGCGAGGGCGCCGGTCGTAAGGTGGCCGAGGAAATGTCGACGTTTCATGCGGGTGGGGGAGGCCGCACATGAAAGCGTGGATTCCCGGCGTTGCCCACTCATTCCGCAGGGCCGCCAACGGGTCCCGTCTGCGCAAGATTTGCGCACGATCGTCGCCGGTTGCGCAAGGTATGCGCACAAATGGCTTTGCTGTTACCTTTGGCGCGGGAATCCGTCCATGGCATGGCAGGTGCAATTCCCGCCTGTTACCCTGTTACCCATGAATACCCACTTCGCTCTCCTCGCGCGCTTTCCGTCGTCTGGTCCCTGTTGTCCTCCCGTCCACAGCCGAGCCAGCGTCCGGCTGGGTCTCGCCGGCCTGCTCTGCGTGCTCGCGACGTCGCTGGTGGCACAGGACACCAAGGCCGGGACGGATGCCCAGGGCGGACGCCGGCGGAACGCCACGCCCGCGGAAGCCGGTGCCGAGCGCGGCGACCGCGGCCCGCGGGGCGATCGCGGCAACATGACGCCCCAGGATATGCAGGCGCGGCTGCTCACGGCGTTGCGCGAACGGCTCGAGGTGACGGATGACGAGGAGTGGAAGGTGATTTCCGAGCGTGTCGCCAAGGTGTCGGAACTGCGCCGCGCCACCGGCGGCGGCGTGCCGATGTTCGGCGGCTTTGGCGGCCGTGGCGGACCGGGCGGCGGCGGCCCGGGTGGGGGAGGCCCGGCGGGAGGCGGAGGCCAGGGCGGCGACGCCCGCGGCGGCCGCGGTCCCGGACGCGGTCCGGGCGGCAGTCCCGAACTGGCGGCGTTGTCCACGGCGGTGCGCGACAAGCTGCCCGACGCGGAAATCAAGACGCGACTCGAGCGGCTGCGCCAGACGCGCAAGGACAGCGAGGCCAAGCTGACCAAGGCGCAGGAGGAACTGCGCGCGGTGCTCTCGGTGCGGCAGGAAGCCGTCGCGGTTGTATTCGGCCTGTTGCCCTGAACTGCCCGTGCTCACCGACCTCACGCCTCATGGTGCCG
>JAEUHA010000227.1 GCA_016793535.1 Opitutaceae bacterium
CCGGAGGGACAGTTCGTCGCGTTCGCCTACGTCCACGCGCGCTATTTTCCCACCACGCTGCGCTTTCGAAAGCTGATGTTCCGGGAGTTCTCCCGCGTGGAAACCACGCCCGTGATCTGGCGCAACCTGCCCCCGGCCTACGTGTACCGCTGCTGGCGGTAGGGCGGGCGCTTGTGGGAGCGGCGTTACGCCGCGCCCGGACGTGAGGCGAATCGATCGGTCGCGGCGTAAAGCCGCTCCCACAGCCGGGCCTTCTGCAATAGGTTTCTTGGTCGGATCGCGCCAGCCGGGCGGCTCAGCGCGCCGGCAGCCAGACACTCATCTCGGTGTCGCCGCGATTGCCCCACGCGTAGTAGGGCACGGCCTTGAGCCTGACTGCGCGGGGCGTGCGCTCGGAGACAGGACGGTACAACCGAGCCGGATCCCACGCCGGCCGCTGCAACGCGAGCCCGTCGAAGGTGAGCATGAGCACCGAGGCGGAACCGATTCGTTCGCGCGTTGCGGTGAAACTCGCCGGCGCCGTGAGCGAGACCGCAATGTCCTGGAGCCGCACGCCGGCGGGCAGGTCGTTCGATTCCACGCAGTACACGAGCGGGCCGTACTTGAGCGCGACCTGGTCGACCGTCTCCTCGACCAGCGGATTCGCTTCCCAGAAGGCGGGCTTGAAGGCGAGGTCCAACTCGACCACGTCGCCGCTCCGCCACGTGCGCTTCACGTCGGCGTAGGTGCCGGGCTTGATGCCCCCGCCGACCGGCTGACCGTTGACCCGGAGCGTGACCGCTTCGCTCGTCAGCCAGCTCGGAATACGAAGCTTCACGGTCACCTCCCGTGCGGGGGCGTCTTCGATGACCAGCTTCACCGCGCCCGCCCAGGGATAGTCCGTCTCCTGCCGCAACCTGATCGGCGTGCCGTCGAGCCAGCGTGAGTCGAGGCGGCTCGCGGCATAGAGGTGCACCCAGACGGTGTCCGGCGAGAGCGCGTAGACGTAGTTGTGCGCCTCGGCGAGGGTGCGGACGACGTTGGGCGGACAACAGAAGCTGGCAGGGATGTTCGGCTGGCGCGTGCGCGACCAGCGCAGCGGGACATCGAAGTCCCGCAGTTTCTTCAGGGCGTTGACGTAGAAGTAGTGCGTCCCGTCCAGGCTGATGCCGGGCAGGATGCCATTGTAGAGCGTCTGCTCGAACTGATCCGCGTAGCCCGCGTCGCCCGTGACCGCGAGCATCCGCCACAGCCACAGGCCGTAGCCGATCGTCGCGCAGGTTTCGTTGTAGGCCGTGAGGTTCGGCAGCTGGAAGTTGCGTCCGTAGGCCTGGTGGATGGTGCGGATGAACTTGTGCTGGCGGTGATCCACGCCGTCGGGCGACGCGCCGTCGTAGATCGCCCCCGTCATGCCCGTGACGTAGACCTTCCGGTCGGCGACATTGCCGGCGATCGCTTCGAGCGGCCGCAGCAGGCTGCGGTCGCCATTTTCCGAATACACGTCGGCGACGCCGGCGTAGAGGTAGTTCGCGCGCACGGCGTGACCGACCGCTTCAGTCATCTGCCGGAACGGGACGCGGTCCTGGTTGTGGTCGCTGCCTTCCTCCGGCGGCACGAGGCTGCGGATCTCGATGAGTTGCTGCGCAAGCTTGAGGTAACGCGGCTCGCGGGTGACGCGGTAGAGCTCAACCACGCCCATGTAGTGCGACGGGCAGATTGCGTTGCGGGCGAGCTCGGCGGGCTTCTCCGCGCAGAGGCGGTCGAGGTAGTCGGCGGCCTTGATCGCGGGCTCGAGCAGCGTGCGCTTGCCGGTCACGCGGAAGTGCACGCACGCGGTCGTGAGGAGGTGACCCATGTTGTAGGTCTCGAAGTGCTCCCGGTTGGCGAACTCGCGCGTCTCCTCGCCGGCGCGTTGCGGAATGATGGTCTTGGTGTGCAGGTAGCCGTCCTCGCGCTGCGCCTTCGCGATGATGGCGATGATCTCGTCGAGCTGCGCGTCCAGTTTCGGATCGCGGGTGACGGCGTAAACCTGCACGAGCGCCTCGAGCCATTTCAGGTAATCGCCGTCGTTGAACGGCGGACCGGAAAAGCGTCCCGTCTCGAGTCCGGCCGCGATGCGGTAGTTCCGCCAGGCCGGACTGGTCTTCGGATCGCTCATCAACCGCCCGAGGTGCGGGACCATCGTGTCGCGGGCGACGTCGAACCGCTCGCCGAGCAGGCCGCCGGTCCAGCGCACGTCGGCCAGGTCGGGCATGTACATGATCGCATGCGGGGAACGGGTCAGGTCGATGAGCGCGCGTTCGCCCGCGGGCAGGTCGGTCAGGGTGACGGTGACGAGGACGGACAGGAAACGAAGGCGATGGGAAAATGCCGATGGCATGCGGATCCCGCTTCAGGGCGTTGCCGGCAGGATGGTCTGTTGCACGGCATGACGCCAGCGCCGAACCAGCACTGCCGCTTCGGCCGCCGGCATCTCCGGGCGATAGACGCGCCCCGGGCGCGCCAGGGCCGCGAGTTCGGCCAGCGAGCGATGCACGCCGAGCCCGAGCAGTCCCGCCATCACGGCACCCCAGGCCGAGCATTCGGCGAAGGGCGCGAGCCGCAGCTCGGCGACGGTAACGTCGGCGGTGAACTGCATCAGGAACGCATTGCCCGTCGGTCCGCCGTCGGCGTGGATCGCCGCGAGGTCCAGCCCCGCATCCCGGCGCAGGACGTCGAGGGCGTCGTTGAGTTGGAACGCGATCGACTCGAGCGCGGCGCGCACGAGGTGCCGGCGGTCGCTGTGCGCGGACAGGCCCACGATGGCCGCGCGGGCCGAGGGTTGCCAATAGGGCAGGCCGAGGCCGGAGAATGCGGGCACGAGGTAAACGCCGCCGTTGTCCGGGAGCGCGCGGGCCATCGCCTCGACGTCGGCGAGCGATTCGACCAGCCCGAGCTGGTCGCGCAGCCAGGTCAGCGTCGACGCCGCGCTGATGATGATGCCCTCGAACGCGTATGTGGGCACGCCTCCGAGCGTCCACGCGAGCGCCGTCACGACGCCGTGGTGGGACCGCCGGAATTCAGGACCGAGGTTGAGCAAGACCGACGAACCCGTGCCGAACGTGACCTTGGCCGAGCCGGCGGCGAAGCAGCCGTGGGCGAAGAGGGCCGCCTGCGAATCACCCATGACCCCGCAGATCGGCACGGGCCGGCCGAGCGCGCCGCGTACGGTGGTGGTGCCGTAGCCTGCCGCGCTGTCGCGCACCTCGGGCAGGGCGTGGAGCGGAACCTGCCAGAGCGCGCAGAGCTCCGGACTCCACGCGAGGCGGCGCACGTCGTAGAGGAGGGTGCGGCTCGCGTTGGTCGAGTCGCACGCGAACACCGCGCCACCGGTCAGGCGGTAAATCAAGTACGCGTCGATCGTGCCGATGAGCGCGTCGCCCGCGGTGAGTTGGGCACCGAGGTCGGGGCGGTGACGGATCAGCCACTGGAGCTTCGAACCCGAGAAATACGGATCGATCCGCAGCCCGGTCGTGGACTCCACGAGTTCGCCGTGTCCGGCGGCGAGGGCGGCGGTGCAGAGCGGTTCGCTGCGGCGGCACTGCCAGACGAGCGCGCGGTGCAGCGGCCGCCCGGTGTCGCGTTCGAAGACGACAAAGGTCTCGCGCTGATTCGTCAGGCTCAGGCCGATGATCTCGGTGTCGTCGGCCGCGTGGCGCGCCACGAGTGCCCGCACGGTGGCGAGCACGTTCTGCCAGATCTCCTCGGCGTCGTGTTCCACCCAGCCGGGCTGTGGGTAGTGTTGGGCGTGGTCGCGCGACTCCCGGTCGAGCAGCCGGCCGTCGGGGGCGAACAGCATCGCCTTCGTCGCGGACGTACTCTGGTCGACAGCGAGAACGCAGCGCATGGCTCAGCGTCCTAGCAGGGCGAGCGCGGTGGCGGCGAGGCCTTCCATCGAGATGCCGTAGTGGCGGAAGAGATCCGCCTGCGCGCCGGTGACGGTGTCCTCATCGGGGAAGCCGACCATCTTGAAACGGGGCGCGAGGCCGGCCTGCAGCAGCGTGGACGCCACAGCTTCGCCGACGCCGCCGGTGAGCATGTGTTCCTCGACCGTGATGACGGCGCGGCACTCCCGGCCGGCGGCGAGGACGGTGGCGGTGTCGAGTGGCTTCACGGTGTGCAGGCTGACGACGCGGGCGGAGACGCCCTGCTCCGCGAGCAGCGCGGCCGCGAGCAGCGCGTGCACGACGGTCTCGCCGTTGGCGAGGAAGGCGACGTCGCGGCCCTCGCGGAGCGTGACGGCCCGGCCGGCGGTGAACGTCGCGCCGGCCGGCGTGACGTCGAGCATCGCAGCCTTGCCGAACCGGAGGAAAACCGGGCGGGTAGCCTGCGCGGCGTAGCGGACCGCAGCGCGGGTCTCGGCGTTGTCGGCCGGGACGATGATCGTGAGGTTGTGGATCGCGCGCAAGACGGCGAGGTCGTGGAGCGAGTGGTGCGTCGAACCCAGGGCGCCGTAGCTCACGCCCGAGCTGATGCCGACCAGCACGGCGGGCACGTTCGAGTAGCAGACGTCGTTCTTGATCTGCTCGAGGGAGCGCGCGGTGAGGAAGCACGACGGCGAGACGCCGAACGCCTTCTTGCCGCACGCGGCGAGCCCGGCGGTGATGCCGACGAGATTCTGCTCCGCGATGCCGACCTCGATGATCTGCCGCGGGAGCGCCTTGCCGTAGGGCGCGAGCTTGCCGGAGCCGCGCGAGTCGGAGGTCACGGCGACGAGGTTGCGGTCGGCCTGCGCAAGCGTCTGCAGCGTTTCGGCAAACGCCTCGAGATTGGCGCGGCCCGGCTTCAAGCCGAGTTGCGCGGCCATCGCCTGGGCGGCGGGCGTGAACATGGAAGGAGCGGGCGCGCTCATGGGGATGAAGTAGCGAGTAGCGAGGAGCGGGTAGCGAGTAGGTGGCATGCGCTCAATGGTGCGGGCGCTTGAACTGGGACCGGAGGGGCGCAGCTCATGACGCGGCCTCCTTCAGCTTGGCTTCTGCCGCGGTCAGCTCGGTGATGGCTTGGGCGAGTTCCGCCTCGCTGGGCACGCCGTGGTGCCACTTGGCGACGTTCTCCATGAAGCTGACGCCCTTGCCCTTCACAGTGTGGGCGAGGATGAAGAGCGGTTTGCCCTTGGGGGGCGGCGTCGTGAGCGCCGCCGTGAGTTGCGCGTAATCGTGCCCATCGACGGAGCGCACCTCCCAGCCGAACGCGCGCCACTTCTCGTCGAGCGGTTCGTTCGCCATGACCTCGCGGGTGTGGCCGGTGATCTGGAGCGTGTTGTGGTCGAGGATGGCGACAAGGTTGTCCAGTTGGTGGTGCGAGGCCGCCATGGCCGCCTCCCAGTTGGAGCCTTCGGCGAGCTCGCCGTCGCCGAGCAGCGTGAACACGCGGAAGCTGGCGGCGTCCAGCTTGGCGGCGAGCGCCATGCCGAGGCAGATCGGCAGGCCGTGACCGAGGGCGCCGGTGTTCATTTCGACGCCGCGGATCTTCCGTGTCGGATGGCCGACATACGGCGACTGGTAGTGGCAGACCGTGTCGAGATCGGCATCGGGAAAGTAGCCGCGGTCGGCGAGCACGGTGTAGAGCGCCTCGACGCAGTGCCCTTTGCTTTGCACGTAGCGGTCGCGGTTTGGGGCGTCGACCGTTTGCGGCGAGACGTTCAGCACGCGGTAATACAGCACGTTGAGGAGGTCGAGGCACGAAAGCCCGCCGCCCGTGTGGCCGGCGCCCGCCTCGTGGATGAGACGGAGCATGCGCCGGCGGAGGGCGAAGGATTTGAGGGCGAGGTCGCGGTCGGTCATGTCAGTCCTGCGGGGCGGCGTGGTGGTAGACTTCCCAGCCGAGATAACGCTCGAACGCTTCGGCGAGGACGCCGGCGGTGCGCGAGGCGTTCATCACGACGTGGTGCTCGAAGCCTTCGCGGCAGACGTGCTGCATGAGCTGCTGCAGCCGCGGCACGCGGGCGACGGCGCGGTTGCCGAAGGTCTTGAGCTCGTCGTTGGTGAGCTCGCCCTCGCCCACGTAGGTGCGGATCCGCCCGGTCGTATCGTCGGTCGTGATCCGACCGTAGGTCAGCGGTGCGGCGGGCGTGCGGCCGTCGAGCGCGCCCCAGGTGTTCTCGATCCCGAGCGTCGAGCCGAGGATGGGCGCGTTGAGGATCTTGATGTCGGGGAGAAACGACTTCGCCCAGTTGCCGCAGTGGAAGAGCACGCACTTGTCCTCGGCGGCGCCGTAGTTGTTGTTCCAGTCGACGAGCGCGGACGGCGAGCCCGCCGCGAGCTGCATCGCGTACATCGTGAGCACGCCGGTGACGTCGACCTCACAGGCGCTGGGCAGGAAATTTTCGCTCATCATGCTCATCGAGGTGCAGACGTTGCACCCGTGGTTGGCCTGCACCGAGGTCCAGCACTGGATGGCGGTGGCGTCGAGGTGATGGGCGGTGACGAAGTCGTCGAGCACCACGCCGAGCCGCGCCATCTGCCCGAGCTTGGCCGGCGGGACGGCGGTGGCATCGGCGTAGGCGCGGATTTCGTCGATCTTGGCAACGAGGCGGGTGTCGCGATCGCCGAGTTTCGCCGCGGCGCCGAGGATTTCGGAGAGGTCGACGGTGGTGACGCTGATGCCGTGGCGCTCGAGGATCTTTTCGGAGTAGCGCACCGTATTGAAAGCGCCGGGACGGGCGCCGACCGCGCCGATCCGCACCCGGCGCAGGCCGCGGACCACCCGGCAGACGGCAACGAAATTCCCGAGGTCGGAACGGAAGGAGGCGTCGAGCGGGTGAACGACGTGCCTGGTCGTCAGCGTGTACGCGATCCCGGCCTGGCGGAGGTTGTTGCAGACGGATATCTTGCCGCAGAACGC
>JAEUHA010000279.1 GCA_016793535.1 Opitutaceae bacterium
TCGGCAAGGATACGCAGGGCCAGAAGACAATCCGGATCAAGGATACGCACAGCGACATCGCCTTCGTGAAAAAAGGCATGTGAGGCGGCTGGCCGCCGGAAGCTGACGCGGCGCGAGCATCCTGCTCGCGTGAGGACGCTGTCGCTCCCCTTTCCGGCGAGCAAGATGCTCGCGGTGGCGTCATTCACGCGGGCGTGTTGCTCGCGCTGAGTTCAATGTACGCGAGCAGCATGCTCCCTGCCTCGGGGAGCCAGGACTACGCGGCCAGATTCGACGCGCGCTTCTTCTCGACGCGCGTGGAAACGAGGATCGCGATCTCGTAGAGTGCGTACAGGGGGCCGGCGAAGATCGTCTGCGTGATCGGATCCGGGGTCGGCGTCACGATGGCCGAGATCACGAAGATCACCACGATGGCATGCCGGCGATACTTCCGCAGGAACGCCGTCGAGAGGATGCCGAGCCACACCAGCAGAATGACCACCAGCGGGAATTCGAACACGCCTCCGGCTCCGACCACCAGCCAGGTGAGGGTGTTGAAATAGTTCCCCGCCGTCCACCGGTTCTCGAGTTCGAAGGCGATCATCAGCTCGGTCGAGACGCGAATGGTGCTCGGCATGAGCAGGAAGAAGCTGAACGCGGCGCCGAGCAGGAAAAGGAAGAGGGCCGAGACGCACATCGGCAGCACGGCCTTCATTTCCCGCGGCGTCAGGGCGGGGGCCACGAACTGGGCGATGAAAAACAGGATGAACGGCGCGGCGAGCGTGAGCCCACCGAACACGCACATCATGATGATCATGTTGAACACCTCCATGATCGAGAGCGTGCCCAGCTTCGTCTCCATGTCGGGGTAGTCCTTCGCGACATGGTGCAGCGGCCACAGCAGCGCCTGGTTGAACTCGACCGCGAAGATGCCGATCAGGATCGCGAACACCAGGAACGCCACGATGCTCTTGATGATCGTGCCCCGCAGTTCCTCGACGTGTTCCCAGAATCCCATGGCCCGCTCCCGGGGCGATAACGCGGACTGCACCTCGGCAGGCGTGTAGGGGTCTTCGGGATGGTCGTTTTTCTGGCTCACTGGACGTAGGGAAGCGGGATGGTGGGAAGATTTTCAGAAAACGGAAGCGCGATGTGACGTTGCGACCGGATGAGCACCGACGGATCCCGGCAGAACCAATCAGGACGCCCGGGGACGTCGGGAAGGAAATACCCTCCTTCCCGGTCTTCCCGGCCTGCCTGTTTCAACCGTTTTCTCCTCCGAGCCCCATGCGCCGTTGACAGCCCTGCCGCCCCCTCTATTGCCTCTCACTTTTCACGCTCCAGCGCAGCACTCGATTTCTGATCAACTCATCCTCCCATGGCCGCTAAAACCAAAGCCAAGAAACCCGCCGCGAAGGCCAAGTCCGCCTCGCCTGCCAAGAAATCCGCCTCCAAGGGCACGAAGTACGTCTACACCTGGGGCGCCGGTCGCGCCGATGGCGACGGCTCGATGAAGGCCCTCCTGGGCGGCAAGGGTGCGAACCTGGCCGAAATGACCCGCATCGGCCTGCCGGTGCCTCCGGGCTTCACGATCACGACCGAGGTCTGCACGTACTACTACGCCAACAAGCGCTCCTATCCGACCGAGCTCCAGGCCCAGATGGAGGCCGGCGTCGCGAACATGGAGAAGATCATGGGCACGAAGTTCGGCGCCACCGACGGCATGCCGCTCCTCGTCGCCGTGCGCTCCGGCGCCCGCGACTCGATGCCGGGCATGATGGACACGATTCTCAACCTCGGCCTCAACGACCAGACCGTGCTGGCCCTCGTCAAGGCCACCGGCAACGCCCGCTTCGCCTGGGATTGCTACCGCCGGTTCATCCAGATGTACGGTGACGTCGTGCTCGGCGTGCAGAAGCGCGAGGGCGAGGACCACGAGCCGTTCGAGACCGTGATTCACGCGTTCAAGCACGAACGTTATCACGAGGACATCGAGGACTCCAAGCTCACCGCCGAAGACCAGCAGGAGCTCGTGCTCCGCTTCAAGGCCCTGGTGAAGGAGCGCACCGGAAAGGTGTTCCCGAACAATCCCTGGGACCAGCTGCGCGGCGCCGCCGGTGCCGTCTTCGGTTCGTGGATGAACGACCGCGCCATCGTCTATCGCCGCAAGTACAACATTCCCACCGAGTGGGGCACCGCGGTCAACGTGCAGGCGATGGTGTTCGGCAACACGGGCGATACGTCCGGTTCCGGCGTCGCGTTCACGCGCAACCCCGCCAACGGCACCAACGAATTCTACGGTGAGTTCCTGATCAACGCCCAGGGTGAGGACGTCGTCGCCGGTGTGCGGACGCCGGAGCCCGTGATCAACCTGAAGAAGGAAATGCCGAATTCGTACGCGGAGCTCCTGAAGGTCCGCGCGATCCTCGAGAAGCACTTCAAGGACGTTCAGGACATCGAGTTCACCATCCAGGAAGGCAAGCTGTTCATGCTCCAGACGCGCAACGGCAAGCGCACCGCCGCCGCCGCGCTGAAGTTCTCGATCGATATGGTGAAGGAAGGGCTGATCGACTGGCAGACGGCGATCATGCGCAACCCCGCCGACCAGCTCGAGCAGCTCCTCGCCCCGATCTTCGACCTCGCCGAGGTCAAGAAGGCCACGGTCATCGCCACCGGTCTCCCGGCCGGCCCCGGCGCCGCCACCGGCAAGATCTACTTCAACGCCGATCGCGCCGTCCAGGCCGCCGACAAGGGCGAGAAGGTCCTGCTGGTCCGCGTCGAAACCTCTCCCGAGGATCTCCGCGGCATGATCGCCGCCGAAGGCATTCTCACCGCCCGCGGTGGTGTGTCCTCGCACGCGGCGCTCGTCGCCCGCCAGATGGGCAAGGTCTGCGTGTGCGGCGCCGCCGCCGTCCAGATCGACTACGACAAGAAGACCGCCACCATCGCCGGCCAGACGTTCGGCGAAGGCGACTTCCTCTCCATCGACGGCACGTCGGGCACGGTGTACGCCGGCCAGATCAAGACCGCGCCCTCGGAGATCATCTCCGGCCTGCTCAACGGTGACACGGCCGCGCAGAAGACCGAGAAGTTCAAGAGCTACGCCCAGCTCATGAAGTGGTGCTCGCAGGTCACGAAGATGTCGGTCCGCACCAACGCCGACACGCCCGAGCAGACGCGGAACGCGATCGCGTTCGGCGCCGTCGGCATCGGCCTCACCCGCACCGAGCACATGTTCTTCGAGGGCGACCGCATCGACGCGATGCGCGAGATGATCCTCGCCGACTCGCTCGAGGCCCGCCAGGCCGCGCTCGCCAAGCTCCTCCCCTACCAGCGCGAGGACTTCTTCGGCATCTTCAAGGCGCTGAAGGGCTATCCCGCCACGATCCGGTTCCTCGATCCGCCGCTGCACGAATTCCTCCCGCACTCGAAGGAGCAGCAGCTGGATCTCGCGCAGAAGCTCGGCATTCCGGTCGAGAAGATCATGAGCCGCGTGCACGAGCTGCATGAGTTCAATCCGATGCTCGGCTTCCGCGGCTGCCGCCTCGGTATCCGTTATCCGGAGATCACCGCCATGCAGGCCCGCGCCGTGTTCGAGGCCGCCGCCGACGCCAACAAGGCCGGCCACAAGGCGAAGCCGGAAATCATGATCCCGCTCGTCGGCTTCAAGAAGGAACTCGATCTCCAGGTGGAGCTCGTGCACTCCGTCGCCAAGGCCGTCATGGCCGAGAAGAAGACGAAGATCGCGTACTCCGTCGGCACCATGATCGAAGTCCCGCGCGGCGCCCTCACCGCCGACGAGATCGCCGAGACGGCCGAGTTCTTCAGCTTCGGCACGAACGATCTCACGCAGACCTGCCTCGGCATGTCGCGTGACGACTCGGGCTCGTTCCTCCCGCCGTACGCGGAGGCCGAGATCGTGAAGAAGAA
>JAEUHA010000299.1 GCA_016793535.1 Opitutaceae bacterium
CAGGTCGTGATCAACGCGCTCGGCCTCAAGCCGGTGGCGGGCCAGACGCCCGACAGCCTGGTGTCCATTCAGGAAACGGAGTTCTCCACGAGCGCGCAGGTCGCCCTCGGCCTGGAAGCCGCGCAGGCGGCCCAGCCGGGCTGGCAGACGTACGTCGAGCTCGCGAGCCGCTGGGCCGCCGTCGCCGGCGCCGCCCTGGTGCTGCTCGTGTTCTGGCGCATGTTGAAGCGCGAGAAGCCCGAGGTCGTGCCGATCGAGGCGCTGACGGTGGCGGCGGACAACTCCTCCCGGGCGGTGCCCGCCAATGGTCCGGTGACGCCGGAACTCCTCAACGAACTGATTCGCCAGAAGCCGGCCAACATCGGCGTGGCGCTGCGTGAATGGGTGGCTGCCGGCGGTTCGCCCGCGGGCAAGAATTGAGATCGGACGCATATGGCAATGACCGAACTCGACTACGGGAAGCTGACGCGCCAGCAGAAGGTCGCGCTCTTCCTCATCATCGTCGGCCCGGACGCGGCCGCCGAAGTGCTGCGGCAGTTTGAGGACACCGAGATTGAGCTGATTTGCCGCGAGATGTCGGCGTTCTCGGTCGTGCCGTCCGAGGTGCAGCGGCTGTCGTGCGAGGAATTCTCTCCGATCGTGATCCGCAGCGTCGGTTCTGCGCTCGGTGGACTGGGCTACGCCCAGAAGACGCTCGAGATCGCCAAGGGTGATTCCAAGGCCTCGGCGATCGTGGGCCGCATCGGGCCCGCGATGGGCAACTCGGTGGATGTCATCAAGGACATCTCCGAGATGGAAGGGCGGCAGATCGTGAATCTCATCAAGCACGAGCAGCCGCAGACGATCGCGTTCCTGCTTTCCTACCTCGAGAGCGAGAAGTCGGCCGCGGTGTTCGCGCTGCTGGATCCGGAATTGCGCGAGGAAGTGATCGAGCGTCTCGGCACGATCGAGAGCACCTCGCTCGAGCTCGTGGGCAAGATCGTGCGGAGCCTCGGCAAGCACTGCGACAGCAAGACACGCACCGCCTTCCATCACAGTGGCGGCGTGCGCGCGGTGGCCGAGCTCATGAACCGCCTCGACAAGGAAATGAGCAAGAATCTCCTCGCCCGCATGGAGGAGCGCAATGCGACCCTCACCGCCGCCGTGCGCAAGAAGCTGTTCGGCTTCGAGGATCTCATCCGTCTGCAGGCGGCGGACCTGCAGCGCGTCCTGCGCGAGGTCGACTCCGCGAATCTTGCCACCGCGATGAAGTCCGCGAGCGAGACGCTGCGCGACCGCATCTACGGTTCCATTTCGAAGCGCGCCGCGGAAGGCCTCAAGGAGGAGATCGAGATGCTCGGCCCCGTCCGGCTCAAGGACGTCGACGTCGCCCAGGAGGCGATCATCGCCGTCGTGCGCCGGCTCGAGGAAGAGGGGCAGATCTCGCTGGAAGCCGAAGGCGCGCAGAGCGTGGTGAGCTGAGCGAACCGCCGAACCTCGCCCGCCAACCTCAACTTCATCCCTGTGGCCTTCGCCAAACTCATCGCCTTCGACCGCCCGCTCACGGGCATTTCCGCCCCCGGCGCCAAGCGCCTGGGCTATACGGAGGCAGAGGTCCTCGCCCGGGAGGATGCGGCCTATCATCGCGGCGTCGATGCGTCTCGGGCGCTCGCCGACCAGCAGATGGTCGAGGTGCGCGCCGACATCGAGGCGCTGGGGGAGGGCGTGTTCAAGCGGCTGGGGGCCATCGAGCCGACGCTGCTGGCGCAGTTGCGCGACACGCTGCCCGGACTGGCGCTCGAAATCGCCCGCCGGATGCTCGCGGGCTACGAACCGCCGCCGGAAGTCGTGGCGCGAATTTGTGAGGAGGCGTTGAACGAGATCTTTCCGGAGCGCGAGAACCTGGAGCTGGCCCTTGCGCCGCGCGACGCCGCGTTGCTGGAGAAATTGAACCCGACCTGGCTGCGCCGCTATCCCGGCCTGCGGATCCGGGCGGAAGCGAACCTCGCGCCCGGTGACTGTCAGGTCCGCAGCCGCTTCGGACTCACCGATGCGCGGATCGCGACCAAGCTCGGCGCGCTCGAACACGCCCTCGTCCCATGACGAATTCCCCGGTCGCACCGCTCATTGATGTCCTGCGCACGCAGATCCGCCACGTGCCGGCGGTCCAGCGGCTCGGCACGGTCACGGGCGTGCAAGGCCTCATCATCGAGTCCGACGGCCCGAACGTCGGGCTGGGGGAGCTCTGCGAGGTGCGTTCGTCGCGCGACGAATTCAGCGTCCGCGCCGAGGTGGTGGGATTCCGCGAGCACCGGGTGCTCCTCATGCCGCTCGGTGACACCGCCGGCCTGCACGTCGGCTGCGAGGTCGCCGCCAGCGATCGTCCGCCGCTGCCGCGCACGGGCCCGGAGATGCTGGGCCGCGTCCTCGACGCGCTCGGCCGCCCCTTCGATGGCCTCGCGATGCTGCCGATCGAGCGTGGCGCGAGCCGTTCCACGCAGCCGCCGCACCCGCTGCGGCGCCAGCGCATCAAGGCGCCGTTCGTGACCGGCGTGCGCGCCATCGACGCGTTCGTGCCCTGTGGTCGCGGCCAGCGCCTGGGTCTTTTCGCCGGTTCGGGCGTCGGCAAGTCGACCTTGATGGGCATGATCGCGCGGGCGTCCGAAGCCGACGTCGTGGTCATCGCCCTCGTGGGCGAACGCGGCCGCGAGGTGCGCGAGTTTGTCGAAAAGGATCTCGGTCCCGAGGGCATGAAGCGGGCGATCGTCGTGGTGGCGACATCCGACACCCCGGCGCCGCTGCGCCTCCGCGCCGCCTACACGGCGACGTCGATCGCCGAGGCGTGGCGCGATGCGGGGAAGAACGTGCTTTTCATGATGGACTCTGTGACCCGCTTTGCGATGGCGCAGCGCGAGATCGGCCTGGCTATCGGCGAGCCGCCGGCCACGCGGGGCTACACGCCGTCCGTCTTCGCCCTGCTGCCGCGGCTGCTGGAGCGCGCCGGGGCAGGGGAGCAGGGCGCAATCACGGCGCTGTACACGGTGCTCGTCGAAGGTGACGACATGAACGAACCGGTCGCCGACGCGGTGCGCGGTATTCTCGACGGACACATCGTGCTTTCGCGGCAGCTGGCGCATTTCAATCACTATCCCGCGATCGACGTGCTGGAAAGCGTGAGCCGGCTCTCGCGCGATGTCTGCTCGCCGGAAGAAGTCGCGCTGGCGGCCCGCGCCCGCGAGCAGATGGCGCTCTACCGGAAGAACGAGGACCTGGTCTCGATCGGCGCCTACACGCGCGGATCCAACGCGCCGCTCGATCAGGCGATCGCGCTGCACGAGCCGCTGCGGCAGTTCCTGCGGCAGGGCACCCAGGAGATGGTGGCACGAGCGGATACCTACACCCAGCTGCGAAAAATCATCGGATGAAACGCTTTCATTTCAGTCTCCGTCCCGTGGGGGTGCTGCGCAACCATCGCAAGCTGCAGGCGCGCGATGCCTTCGCCGCGTCGATCCAGGTCTTCATCCAGGCCGAGGAGGCGCTCGCCCAGATGCGCTCCCGCGTGCTGATGTTCGAAACCGCGCTCCAGACCGGCCGGCGCGGGAGTTTTTCCGCCGCCAATGAAGCCGAGGCCCTCGCCGCCTATCGCCACGAGTGCGCGGCCGAGGCCGCCGCCGAGAAGGAACTGTCCGCCGCGCGCGAGCTGATGCAGCGCCGCCGCGCCGAGTACCTCGACGCGCACCGGCAGGTCGAGGTGCTGCAGCGGCTCGAGGACAAGGCCCGCGCCGTGCACCGGCTGGAAATCAACCGCGAGGAACAGGCCGGCTTCGATGAGTTCGCCGGCCGGCGCCGCCTGAAGCCCCATCCCATCGTTTCATCATGAGCGCGAAGCTGATCAATCCCGTCATCGTCACCGCCCTCAGCATCGTCATGAGCGTGGGGCTCGGCGCGGCCCTGAGCTGGCGCGTCATGGAGCCGCTGCTCGTCAAGGCCGCGAAGGCCGCGGCGGCGCGTCAGCCCACCGCCGAGACCAACGAATTGCGGCAGAAGGGCTGGGACTTCTGGACGATCGAGATCGAGAATCTCTCCCATGAGCTGAAGGAGGAGCGCGAACGCCTGAAGCTCCAGGCCGAGAAGCTCGAGCAGCGCGTGGCGCGGGTCGCGGCCGAGGAAAAGGAATTCGCGAAAATGCGCGCCGATCTCGAGGGGATGCGCAAGCAGATCGCCGACCGGATCATCGAGATCAAGGCCGACGAGACCAAGAACATCAAGACGCTCGCGCAGACCTACACGACGCTCACGCCCAAGGGGGCCGCCGCGATTCTGCGCGAGATGGACGATGCGACGGCGGTCAAGATTCTCTCGATCATGAAACCCGACGTGGTCGGGCCGATCTTCGAGGAGATGAGCCGCGACAGCACCGCGGAGTCTCCACTGGCGAAACGCGCCGCCACGCTGTCCGAAAAACTCCGGCTGATGAAAGCCGCGAAGCCGGGCGTCTGATTTTTTCATTCCCATCAATCCCGCGTCACGGATCGACGCGGATTCTGCCACGGATGGTGCCATGACATGCTGTCTTCCCATACCACTCAGTCCAAAGATCCGAGCCTGTTCCCGCTCTGCGGCAGCGAACCCGCCACCTCCTGCGGCCGGCCGACGAGCACGACGTCCGATGATGCGGACGCTGACTTCGGGGCGCTTTTTGCGGAGCTGAATCCCACGACGACCGCGGACGTTCCCGCGACCGATCCCGCGGCGGGCGTCGTCGCGGCGCTCAGCCTGACCTTCCTGCCTCCGCCGCCGGCATTGGAGCCGATTCCGGATCTGACGGTCGGGAGCGAGGGTGAAACGGTTGAAGGTGAAGGCGCCCGGGCCGGCATGGGCGAAGGCGTCGTGGCCTGGCGCGATCGTCCTGGCGCTAGACCCGAGTGGTCGGGGCGCGGGATCGGGCACAGCCCGGTATTCGCGGCGCCCGGAAAGAGTGGCGACTCCAGTGGCCGGGCCGCGGAAATCTTCTCCGTGGTGGCGACCCCTGTGGAGAGTGAGTGGGCCGTTCCGCGCACCGAGCTTCCGCCGACCACCGCTTTGGGATCCAGCCCGGACGCGGCGCTGCCGCTCGACCCGACGCGTATCCGGGTTCTGCACACGCCGACGCTGGCCGGCAGTGAGGCCGGGGCCGCACCCCAGGGGACGGCGCCGTCAGCCCTCGAAACCACGTGGAGCGGGCATAGTGTGGCGTTGCGCAACCCGGTATCCGGGTTGACCACCGCGGCGGGCGAGGTCGCCCGCGCCGTTTCGGACCCGTCCGGCTCCGAGGTCGCGGCGGCCGCAGGCGGAGCGGGGCAGGCGTGGCGCGGGGAGGAACTCGCGGCAAACGTCCGGGGTGCCGCGAAGCCGCCGGGGGAGGAAAAAATTGCCGGACCGGCCGGGTTGCGGACCACGACCGAAACCGTGGAGATCAAGCCGCGGAAGAAAAGTTTTCTAGACGCTGAGGACGATGTGGTTGCGTCACGCACGCCTTCCCTTGGCATCGACGGTGCTAAACCGGGTGGCCACATGTCCACCCCACACTTCAACGCCCCGACGACGCATCCAAAATCCGACTACACGTTGACCGCGATCACTCCGGCCACGGCGGAGGTGGCGGGCGCGGCGGCGGTGGAGGAGCCGGGCGACACGTTCAGCACGGCGCACGAGGCGGTGGAGGTGGTGTTGCATGCCGTCGAGCATGTGGCGTCCCGGGCCCAGCGCTCGGTGCAGCTGAGCTTTTCGGTGGCGGGCGAGGAACTCGCCGTGCGCGTCGAACTGCGCGCCGATGAGGTGCGCACGACGTTTCGGACGGATTCCTCCGAGCTGCGGGCGGCCCTCGCGCAGGAGTGGCAGCAGGTTGCCGCGCCGGTGCAGAGTGATCGTCCGGTTCGGATCGCCCCGGCCGTATTCGCCACCGCCGAGCACTCGGCGCTCAACGCCTTTGCCGGAGACACCTCGTCGCGTGGGCGCCAGCAGGGTGCTTCGCGGGGTGAGGCCGAAGCGGCCCTCGCGGGCATCCGCGGCCGGGCGGTCGCGACTCCCACTCACCCTGTTGCCCTGCCTACCGTCACCGCGCCGGTGCGGACGCGGGGCTCGCATCGCCTGCACACCCTCGCCTGAACACCATGGCCTCCGTCTCTTCCATTTCATCCGGCTCGAACGCCCTCGCCGGAACCGGCGACACGGCGTCGCGCCTTCCGCAAAAGGTGCTCGGCCAGCAGGACTTCATGAAGCTGCTGGCGGTGCAGTTCCAGATGCAGGATCCCATGAAGCCGATGGAGGACACCGCCTTCATCGCCCAGACCGCGCAGTTCACCGCGCTCGAAAACTCCACCGCCATGACCTCCGAGCTCACCCGCCTGCGGGAGGAGCAGCAGCGGGTCGTGGCGAATTCCTACCTCGGCCATCACGTGACAGTCGAACTCGCCGACGGCACGTCGGCGACGGGCGCCGTGGCCGCCGTCGTGAACGAGGCCTCCGGCCCGAAGCTCGTCGTCAACGGCGAAAAACACGCCCTTTCCGCAGTGCTCCGCGTGGAGCCCAACCGCGTTTCCGCTCCTGCCATCGCTCCCGTCAACACGGGGGCATAAGTCCAAACCTTAAGCATAAAATCATCATGTCACTCATCGGCACTCTGGGCAGCGGCGTCAGCGCCCTGCGAACGTTCATGAAGGGGCTCGAAGTCATCGGCGCGAATATCGCCAATGTGAATACAAGCGGCTACAAGAGCTCGCAGGCGACGTACGTCGAAAATTTCAGCAACATCCTGCAGCGTTCCTCGCCCTCGAGCGCGACGAGCAGCAACAGCCCGTCGATCGGCATCGGCACCGGCGTCGGCCTGGCCGGCGTGAACACCAATTTCAACCAGGGTTCTCTAGCTTCCACCGGCAAGACGACCGACCTCGGCATTTCCGGCAACGGCTTCTTCCACGTGAAGAATGTCTTTGACGGCACCGAATACGCCTCGCGCGCCGGCGACTTCCGCTGGGACGACCAAGGCTATCTCGTCACGCAGCAGGGTTTCCGCGTCCAGGGTGCCACCGGCGCCGGCCTCGGCACCGTGGGTGACATCCGCCTTGGCACCCCGCCGGCGAGCACGCAGCGCCAGTCGGTCACGATCGACAAGAGCGGCAACGTGGTCGAGTTCTACTCCGACGGCACGTCCGCGACGACCAACCAGGTGCTCATCCAGACGTTCACCGACCCGGCTGCGCTGGTGCGCGAGGGCAACAATCTCTATTCCGGCCTCATCGCCGCCGGTCCGGTCGGCGCCGCCGCCAACAGCAGCGCGCTCCAGGCCGCGGTCAACAAGCCCGGCACGAACGGCCTCGGCTCGATCCAGGCCGGCACGCTCGAGCTTTCGAACGTCGATCTCACCGACCAGTTCGCCAACTTGATCACGACGCAGCGCAGCTTCCAGGCCGCGTCGCGCCTCGTGACCGTTTCCGACAGCGTGCTCGAAGACATCGTCAACCTGAAGCAGCGCTGATCCCAGCCTCCGCGGCGCGGCCACCTGAACCGGTGGCCCGCGCGGCCCGCACCGTCTCCCGTCCCTCCTTCCGTCCATGTCCACTCCGTCGAAAAGCGAACCCGCCGCCGCGAAGCCTGCCGGCAAGGCCGAGGCCGGCGCCGAGGGCGCGGCCGCTCCCGCGCCGTCCGGTGGCGCCAAGGCATGGCTGCCGATGATCCTGGCGCTCGTGCTGGCGCCGGCCGCCACCTGGGCGACCGTCGAATTCCTGCTCCTGCCGCGGCTGCAGAAGAAGCTCGCCGCCGGGGCCAGTGGCGCTCCGGCCGGCGAACCCGCCGCCGCCGCCGCGCACGCGCCGGCCGCGAAAGGCGGAAAGGGTGGCAAGGAAGGCGGTGGCGCCGGTTACGAGTTCCAGAACGTGGTCGTGAATCTCGCGGGCACCATGGGCACGCGGTATCTGAAGACGAGTTTCCTCATCACGGGCGCCGATCCGAACATCAAGTCCGTCTTCGACGCGGCCAAGCCGAAGCTCACCGACGTCACCCTCAACGTCCTTTCGTCGCTCACGCTCGCGGACCTCGAGGAACCCGGCGCCAAGAACCTCATTCGCGAAAAGCTCGTCGGCGCCTACAACCAGGCGCTCGGTCGCAAAGTGGCCGAACAGGTCTACTTCTCCGACTTCGTGATCCAATGATCCCGGCGGCGACCCTTGCCCCCGCGTGCCGGGAGCAGCGTCGCCGGCCTTCACCACCCTCCCGCACCCCTCATGGCTGACGAAGCGGAAAAACCTTCGGGCGAGTTTCTCGATCAATCCGAGATCGATCGCCTGCTGGCGCAGCAAGCCCAGCCGCAGATCCACACGGGTGGCGTCCTGCGCGACAAGGCCGATGCGGCGCTCAAGGTCCAGCCCTACGATTTCCGCAATCCCGCTTTTCTCTCCGAGACGGAACTGCGCCGCCTGCGTCTCCTGCACGAGGACTTCATCCGCTACCTGAGCGCGCGCCTTTCGCTCTATCTCCGGATGGAGTTCGGGCTCAAGATGGCGCAGTTCACCACCTTGACGTATGCGAAGTTCACGGAGGCGCTGCCGAATCCCACGCACCTCAGCCTCTTCAAGGTCGAGCCGCTGATCGGCATCGGCATCCTGGACGTCAATCCCCGCCTCGCCCTCACGATCGCCGACCGGCTGCTGGGCGGCAAAGGCAACTCGGTGAAGGCGGACCGGCACCTGACGGAGATCGAGATCGCCTTGGTCGAGGACGTCGTGATGATTCTGCTCGAAGAGTGGTGCGCCCAATGGAAAGGGGAACAGGAGTTGCGGCCGCACCTCATCGGACACGAGAACAGCGGCCAGTTTCTCCAGACTGCGGCGCGCGATGCGGTCATTTTGGCGATGACGCTGGAGTGCACCTTCGGTGACTGCACCGAGCAGATCCAGCTCGGCGTGCCCTATTTCACGATCGAGCCGCTGGTGAAGAAAATGCAGGCGCGGCAGCAGCGCGACAGCGCGGTCGTACAGACGGCGAAGCGCGCCGAATGGCAGGCGTCCTACGACCGGATCACGGTGCCCGTGCGGGCCGAATGGGACGCCTTCGAGGTCACGCTGCGCGAAGTGACGCAGCTTCGCGTCGGCGACGTGATTGAAGTCCGGCCCTCCGTATGCGCCGAGACGCGCATCCTGATGAACGGCACGCCCAAGTTCATCGGCACCGTCGGTCTCGATACGGACCGCGTCGCCGTGCAGATCTCCCGCAAACTCCCCTCGGAGGAAATTTTCAATGCCCAATCTGATGGACGAAAAGTCTCTTGATATCGTACTCGACGTGAAGGTGAAGGTGACCGTGCAGCTCGGCTCGGTCCACCTGCCGATGCGCGAAGTACTGGAGCTGTCTCCCGGCTCGATCGTGCAGCTCATGCAGCGCGCGAGCGACCCGGTCGGCCTGTTCGTCAATGACAAGCTCGTCGCCTACGGCGAGGTCGTCGTGGTCGAAGACAACTTCGGCATCAAAATCACGGAGCTCGTGGGGAGCGCCAAACAGACCTGACCGGTCCCGCTCTCTTCGCCATGGATTCGGCCCCCCTTTCAATCGCAGCCCGGCTCTTCCCGGCCCGCTCCCGGCTTCTCCGCGGGGTGGCCGCACTCGGCCTGGGTGTCGCGCTCACGCTGCCTCTCACGGTGCGCGCTGCCGACGACAACACGATCTTCACGCCCGGCGCGGCCCGGAAGGAGGCGCCCGTCGCGGGGGGCGGTGGCTTCGGCTCCGTTTCGCTGGTGCTCGGCCTGCTGCTCGCCGGTGCGGGTGGCTGGCTCCTCTGGCGCCAGCGGCGCGGGACAGTGACTGGACGCGAGCTGCGTTCGCTCGCCATCGATGAGACCCGTTCCCTGGGCAACCGGCAGTTCCTGGTCGTGGCTTCGTACGAGGGACGCAAATTTCTCCTCGGCGTGTGTCCGGGCCGGATCGACATGCTGACCCCGCTCGACGGCTCGGCTCCGAGGGAGAAGGCACGGGAATGAAGCGTCTGCTCCTGATTCTCGCGCTGGTGGTCGTCGTGCCCGCGGTCTCCGCCCAGACGCCGCCCCCGGCGACGCCCACGGCCGTGGCGGGCGATGCGGCGACGCCAGCCGGCGGTGCGCCCGCGACCGGCGCGGTCATCACGCCCACGCCGCCAGCCAATGGTGCGGCGGCCCGCGCGTCCTCCGCCACCGCAGGTCCGTTTCGCCTGAACATCGGTCTCGAGGGCGCGGGTGAAAAGGGTGAGGTCAGCGTCGCGCTGCAGATCCTGATCGTGATGACGCTGCTGTCCGTGGCGCCGTCGATCGTGCTGCTGATGACGAGCTTCACGCGGATCGTGATCGTGCTCGGTTTCGTGCGCACGGCGCTCGGCACTCCGAGCGCGCCGTCCAACCAGATCGTCATCGGCCTGTCGCTTTTCCTGACCTTCTTCCTCATGGGACCGGTCTTCGACCGGGTGAATGAGGAAGCGCTGCGCCCATATCTCGCGGGCAATATCACCTCCGTGGAGGCGATCGATCGCGCCGTGGTGCCGTTGAAGCAGTTCATGCTGAAGCAAACGCGGTCGCGGGACGTGGAGTATTTCCTCCAGCTCGGCGGCTTTGGTCCGACCGCGGTCAAGGACCTGCCGATGCGCGTCGTGATTCCCGCGTTCGTCATCAGCGAACTCCAGACGGCGTTCCAGATGGGCTTCCTCCTGTTCCTGCCGTTTTTGGTCATCGACTTCCTCGTTTCCTCGGTGCTGATGGCCCTCGGCATGATGATGATGCCGCCGGTGACGGTGGCGCTGCCGCTCAAGCTGTTGCTCTTCGTGCTCGTGGACGGGTGGCACCTGGTGGTGCGCTCGCTGGTGCAGAGTTTCGGCGTCTGAGGACCAGTTGAGAGCTGAGAGTTGAGAAACCGAATCCTCCCGCATAGCGCGCCGTAGCTCCGACCCCATCGCTCTCAAACTTCAGCCCTCAATTTTCATCTTTTTCCGTCCATGAATCCCGACGTCGCGATCGACATCTTCAAATCCACGGTGATGTTCGCCCTCTATGTGGTGGCGCCGTTCCTGATTGCGACGCTGGTCGTCGGACTTGTGGCGAGCCTGATCCAGTCGGTGACAAGCATGCAGGAGCAGACCCTGACGTTCGTGCCTAAACTGGTGGCGCTCGGCGGCCTGATGCTGTTGCTGGCCCCGTGGCTCCTGCGTTCGCTGTCGGAGTTCACGGTCATGACGATCGCCCGGATGGGCGGGATCGGACAATGACCCGTCTCCCGGCCGGCGCCGATGCGCCGCCGGAATTCGAACGGCAGACCCTCGTTCACCCGCGCGGCGCATGAGCCTCGATTTCGCCTTCGCCTGGATGATGGTGATGCTCCGGTCGATCGGACTGATCCTGCAGCTGCCCGTGATGGCAGGCCGGCCGATCCCGATTCCCGTCCGGGTATCGATCGGTGCGTGCCTGGCGACCCTGCTCGCGGGGATCGTGCCGGCGGGAACGCTGCCGACGGATTTGTGGGTGTTTCTCGCGGCGGTCGTGATGGAGGTGATGCTGGGCTTCGCCCTTGGCTTCGTCGTGCGGCTCGCGTTCGGGGCGGTCGAAATGGCCGGCCGGCTTATTTCGACGGAAATCGGCTTGATGGCCGGGCCGGGCCTCGGCGCGCCGGAGCCGGCGAACGAACCTCTGGCGGCGCTGCTGTCGTCGTTTGCGGTCGTGCTGTTTTTTCTCTTTGGCGCGCACCAGGCCGTCCTCTCGGCCTTTGCACGGACCTTTTTCCTCGCTGGCGCAGGGCAGGGTGGATTCAGCGCCGAGGCGGGTGAATCGCTGATCCGGGGCACGGCGCATCTGCTGGAACTCGGTCTGCGCATCGCGGCGCCGTTTATCGCGCTGAACTTTCTCGTCACGCTGGCGTTTTCCGCCCTTGGACGCGCCGTCCCGCGGATGAATGTCTTCATCGTGAGCTTTTCGGCGCGCGCCCTCGCGGGGATCGCGCTGCTGAGTGCCGCGGGTGCGCTGATCGCCCGCTACCTCTTTCAGGAGTTTGGCGACATGCCGTTCCGGATGTTGCAGCTTCTGCCGCTAAAGTAGTCCGCCGTTGGGCCGATCGAAGCATGGGGCCGAACTGCGTCCGCAGTTCTCGTTCCGGCCCCCCGGGCACGCCCGGGCGCGACGCCGTTGCCGGGCAATTATTGCCGCTTTTTTTCCGGTGTCGCCGGGTGGAACGTCGGCGACGAACACACCGGGTTTCTAATTGTTTAAAGGCCTTAAAGCAAAGGAGTAGGAGTGGCATGGTGCCCCTTGGCACCGGCGTTGCTTAGATGCGGCTGAGACCGCATGGCCGAACACGATCAGGACCAAAAAACCGAGCAGGCGACGGAGAAGAAGCTTTCCGAGGCGATGGACCGCGGCCAGATCGCGAAGTCCCACGAGCTCACGGTGCTTTTCCCGCTGGCGGCACTGCTGGGCGGCCTGGGTCTGACGCTGCACTCGGCGTCGCGGGACATCGCGGACTACGCGGTGGGCATGTTCACGCGCTTTGCGTACACGACCGTTGCGAGCGACACCGTGACCGCCCAGCTCGGCGAGGCCATGCGGATTTTCGGCAAGGTGATCGCGCCGCTGCTGGTCGGCATCGTCGGGGCGGTCCTGCTGGCGAGCGGTGTGCAGAGCGGGTTCCGGCTGTCGCCGAAGGCCGTCGGATTCAAGCTCGAGAATCTCGATCCGATGGCGGGATTCGGCCGCGTCTTCTCGAAGTCGGTCTTCGTGCGCAGCGGCATCGATCTGCTGAAACTGATCGGCATCGGCCTGGCCCTGTGGCTCGGGGCGCGCAGCCTGATCAACGATCCGCTGTTCAGCGCGCCGGTCGAGGCCGCGTATCTCGGCCAGTTCCTCAATTCGGCGACGATCCTCTTCTTCACCCGCCTGCTGTTCGCCCTCGGGATCGTGGCGGCGATCAGCTATGCGTACGAGAAGTTCAAGCTCTCGCGCGAGCTGATGATGACGCGCGACGAAGTGAAGGACGAGCGCAAGCAGGCGGAAGGTGACATGCAGACGAAGGCCGCGATGCGCCGCATGGCGCGCCGACTGATGCAGAAACAGATGCTGACCGCGGTGCCCACGGCGGATGTCATCGTGACGAACCCGACCCACTTCGCGGTGGCCCTCAAGTACGAGCGCGGGGTCGACCAGGCGCCGGTGGTGCTGGCGAAGGGCGAGAACCGCTTCGCGCAGCGCATCAAGGCGCTCGCGGCGGAGCACGGCGTGCCGACGGTCGAGAACAAGCCCGTGGCCCGGCTGCTGTTCGCGATGGGCAAGGTCGGCGAGACGATTCCGGCGGAGCTTTACCAGGCGGTGGCCGAGATCCTCGCCGTCGTGTATCGGACGCATCGCTATTATTTCCACCGGCTGAAGACCCGGCGCATGGAGGGCGCGGCCTGAGGCGATGAGCAACCCGGCGGCCAATCCCGTCGCGACGCTGCTGAAGCGCGCGGATCTCGTCTTCACCGGCGGACTGTTCCTCACGGTCCTGCTGCTGATCATGCCGATCCCGGCGTTCATGCTGGACGGCCTGCTGGCGCTCAACATCGGGCTCTCGCTGCTTGTGCTGCTGGCGATCGTCTACGTCAAGGAGCCGCCCGAGTTCTCCAGTTTCCCGACGCTGCTCCTGGCTCTCACGCTTTTCCGGCTCGCACTCAACATCAGCACGACCCGGCAGGTGCTCGTGCACGGGTACGCCGGCGAACTGATCGAGGCGTTCGGTCACTTCGTGATCCAGGGCAACTACGTCGTCGGCGCGGTCGTGTTCCTGATCCTGGTGGTGATCAACTTCGTGGTCATCACGAAGGGCGCGGGCCGCATCGCCGAAGTGAGCGCGCGCTTCACCCTCGATGCCCTGCCCGGCAAGCAGATGGCCATCGATGCCGAGCTCAACGCCGGCATCATCGACGAGGTCACCGCGACCAGCCGCCGCGTGAAGGTGCAGAAGGAGGCGGATTTCTACGGTGCGATGGACGGTGCCTCGAAGTTCGTGCGCGGCGACGCGATCGCCGGCATCATCATCACCCTGGTCAACGTCGTCGGCGGCTTCGCGATCGGCGTGATGCAGATGGGCCTCTCGCTCGGCGAGTCGCTGCAGAAATTCACGCTGCTCTCCATCGGTGACGGCCTCGTCTCGCAGATTCCCGCGCTGATCTTGTCGGTCGGCGCCGGTATTCTCGTCACGCGCGCGTCGGACAACATGAACGTCGGCGCGCAGGTCGCCGGCCAGCTCTTCCGTTACCCGCGGGCGATGAAGATCACCGGCGGCATGATGATCGTGTTCGGGCTGATGCCCGGCATGCCCACGCTGCCGTTCCTTGGCCTGGGCGCCCTCGTGGCCTTCGTCGGCCGGCTCCTGCGCGAGCAGGAGGGCAAGAACGGGCATCCTGCGGGCACTGACCTGGTGTCCACGCCGAAGGCGGCGGTCGCGGGCAAACCGGGCAAGCCTGGGGAGACGACCGCGGGGGCCACCGGCGCCGCCGCGACCGGCGGGCCCGAGGACGTGCGCAAGCTCGTCGAGGTGGATGTCTTTGCGATCGAGATCGGCTACGGGTTGCTCGGCCTCGCCGACGCGAAGTCCGGCGGCGAACTGCTGGCGCGCGTCACGGGCGTGCGCAAGGCACTGGCGCGGGAAAAGGGCATCGTGGTGCCGCCGGTCTCGGTGCGCGACAATCTGGAACTCGAGCCCAACGACTACCGGTTCCTGCTGCGCGGACGCCCGGTGGCGCGCGGACAGCTGCTGCCCGGCCGCTGGCTCGCGATGAACGTCGCGGGGAGCAAGGTCCGGCTCAAGGGCGTGCCGACGCGCGAGCCGGTATTCAATCTCGAGGCGACCTGGATCGACGAGGCGGAGAAGAAATCGGCCGAGCTCAATGGCTTCACCGTGGTCGATCCGGCGTCGGTGCTGATCACGCACCTGTCCGAGACGCTCAAGGCCAGTGCG
This sequence comes from Opitutaceae bacterium, assembly GCA_016793535.1. Taxonomy (GTDB): domain Bacteria; phylum Verrucomicrobiota; class Verrucomicrobiia; order Opitutales; family Opitutaceae; genus ER46. The sequence goes on from JAEUHA010000299.1 coordinate 14,956, forward strand.
CATCACCTGCTCGGCCGCCAGGAGGTCCAGGCGATCGTCGATCACATCAAGCTCACCCAGCCGGCGCTGATCGCGGAGCTCCTGCCGGACCTGGTCACGCTCGGCATCATCCAGCGCGTGCTGCAGAATCTCCTGCGCGAGAACGTTCCGATCCTGAACCAGCCGCTGATCCTCGAGGGCATCGCCGACTTCGCCTCGCTCTCGAAGAACCCCGACGATCTCAGCGAGCTCGTCCGCCGGCGGCTGGGCCTGTATTTTGTGCCTGAATACGAAGTGCGGCCCGGCGTGGTGCGCGCCGTGACCCTGGACCCGCGCCTCGAACAGTGGCTCGCCTCCAAGGTCCACCGCTCGCCGACCGAGGTCGGCCTCGCGCTCGACCCGGGCACCGGCCGCCACGTCATGGAGCAGATTTCCAAGCACACCGCCGAGATGGTCCAGCAGGGTCAGCCGGCGGTGGTCGTGGTCTCCGCGGAGATCCGCCTGCCGGTGAAGCGCTTCTTCGAATCCTCCGTCCCCCGCCTGACGGTCCTCTCGTTCCAGGAGCTGCCGTCCGCGACCGAAATCGAAAACGCCGGGATCATCACCGTGCCGCCCCACCTGGGACGGGCCGAGGTGCCCCTGAAAGCCGCCGCCTGACATGTCCACTTCCCCCGGTTCAACGTATCCGCCCGGCGCGTACAAGTTCACCGTCGGTTCCGCCGGCGAGGCCGTCACGCTCATCCGCGAGCGGCTGGGGCCCCAGGCCCGCGTGCTGTCGGTGCGGGCCGTCGCGGCCTCCGGTCTCGGCAAGCTTTTCCGTTCCCCGCGGCTCGAGGTGATCGCGCAGGTCGACCCGGAGCCGGCGGCACCGGCTCCTGGTGAGGCGACGGTGGTTTCACTCGCGGCCGTCTCGGCCGAGCTGGCCGCGCCCGAACGCCGGCCGGCGGCAGCGCCGCCCTCCGCGCGGGCGCGGCTGGCGCCGCTGCCGTCGACGCTCGGACTCGAGGGCCTGCTCCGGCGCTCGGGCATCACCGAGACCGCGCTGAGCCGGCTGCAGGCCGGCGTCAACTGGCCCGAACTCAACGCGCTGCCGCTCCACCGCGCGCTGGCCGAGACGTCGCGGCTGCTGCGGACCCAGGCCGAGGCGCGCCAGGTCCGGCCGCCGCTCGCGCGCGCCGCGTTCATCGGGGCCGCGGGCGTGGGCCGCACCACCGCGCTGTGCAAATGGCTCGCGCAGGAAGTCTTTCGCCGCGCCCGGATCGGCCACGTGGTCAGCGTCGAGTTCGACCGCCCCAATCCGCTCGGGCCGCTGCCCGTGTTCAGCGAGGCGCTCGGCGTGCCGCTCGCGCACTTTCCCTGTGAGACCCGGCCGGCGGTGCCGGGCGGTTTCGTCTATCTCGACCTGCCCGCGGTGTCCGTGCGGCGGCCGAAGGACAACGCGCCGCTCGCGGAGTTTCTCGATCGCGAGGCGATCAAGGAGCGCGTGCTCGTGCTCAACGCGGCCTACGACCGGCCGTCGCTGCGGGACGCGTATGCGGCGGGACGCGACCTCGGGGCGACGCACCTCGTCTTCACGCACCTCGATGAGGTGCCGCAGTGGGGCAAGCTGTGGGACTACCTTTTCGACGCCGACATCGAGCCGCTGTTTCTCGCCACCGGCCCGTCGCTGACCGGCGACTGCGAGGAGGATGTCCCGGGTGCCATTGTCCGACGCACGTTGCCCGACGACGAACCGACCGACCCATGAAATTCGTTTTTCTCAACGGCGGATTCGCCGGATTCATCATCGCCGGAGCCGGCAGCTACTGGGCCGGCCATCCCGCCGACCGCGTGCTCTTCGACGCCGCGGTGGGCTGCCTCGTCGGCGCGATCCTCTTTCGCTGGTTCTGGACCGTGCTGCTGCGCGGTGTCCGCGACTCCCTTTCCGCCCGCCGTGCCGCTGCGCCGGCGGCCCCCCGTTCCAAGTAATCCTCCGTCCCTACCCAAATGAATACCGCCACCGTCATCATCCCTGGCACGGATGCCACGCCCGCTGCTGCCTGGCGTGCCTATCAGGGCGTCTCGCCAGCCGCCGTCGACGAAAAGGAGCTGATCGAACGGTTCCTCCCGATCGTCCGGAACGTGGTCGACCGGATCAAACTCAACGTGCCCGCCCACGTCGACGCCGACGATCTCTACAGCGTCGGGGTGACCGGGCTGATTGCCGCCGTGCGGAAGTTCGATCCCAACCAGGGGAATACGTTCGCGAGCTACGCGGCGCTCCGGATCCGAGGCGCGATCCTCGACGAGCTGCGCCGCATGGACTGGTGTCCGCGGCGGGCCCGGGCCCGCTCGCGCAAGCTCAAGAACACCATCAACGACGTGGAACAGAAGCTCGGCCGGGCCGCGACCGACGCGGAAGTCTGCGCCGCGCTCGGGGTGACGCCGCGGGAGTACGAAAAGTGGGTCGAGGAGGCCAAGCCTGTGACCTTCATCGCGATCGATCAGCACGCGGACGGCGAGGAAGGGGAGGGGGCTTCGCTGCACGAGTTGCTGGCCGACGACGCGGACAAGACGGGCCGCGACAACCTCGAAAAGGCGGAGCTGGTGCAACTTCTCACTCAACGAATCTCCGAGTTGCCCGATATACCGAGGAAGATCCTTGCGATGTACTATTTCGAAAACATGCGGCTGGCCGAGATCGCGGCGGTGTTCGACCTCACCGAGTCGCGCATCTGCCAGATTCATGCCCAGACCATTCTGGGCCTGCGGGCCTGGCTGCAGCGGGTCAAGGAGCGTTGAGGGTTACCATGTGCGCACGGATGCCATGGATCGGATGGGGCGCTGAGCCCGGATCCGGCGCTGCGGCGCCGGACAAGGAACTCCCATGCTGATTCTCATCGGGGCAGTCATCGTAATGGCGTCCACGCTGGGCGGCTTCCTGATTGCAGGCGGCAATCCGATGGTGCTGCTGCACGTGTCGGAGTTCGTCGTCATCCTCGGCGTCGCCGCCGGCGTGCTCGTGATCGCGAGCCCGGGCCACGTGCTGAAGGAGATCATTCACAAGATGAAGGTCGCCCTTGGCGGCAAGGAGGCGGGGGAGAAGGAATTTACGGAGCTGCTCAAGCTGCTCTACGAGGTGTTCATGGTGGGGCGGCGCAACGGCCTGATCGCGCTCGAGGAGCACGTGATGGATCCGACGAAGAGCGCGATTTTCACGAAGTACCCCAGCATCATGGGCCACAAGGAGAGGCTCGAATTCATCTGCAACGGGCTGAAGCCCGTGATCGACGGCAAGATCAAGCCCGACCAGCTCGAGGACCTGATGGACGCCGAGCTCAAGGCCAAGGCGAACGAGGCCGAGCATCCGGTGCATATCCTTCAGCTCGTCGGCGACTCGCTGCCCGGCATCGGGATCGTCGCGGCCGTGCTCGGTATCATCAACACGATGGCCGCGATTTCCGAGGGCCCTGAGAAGGTCGGTGAGAAGGTCGCGGCGGCGCTGACCGGCACGCTGCTCGGGATCTTCGTCGCGTACGGCTTCGTCAATCCGCTCGCGAACCGGATCAAGTTCAACAACGCCGGCGACGAGCAGTTCCTCAAGTGCATCAAGTCGGCGGTGGCGGGCTTTGCCAAGGGGCTGGCTCCGATGACCGCCGTGGAAGTCGCGCGCCGTTCGCTGGACAGCAACGTGCAGCCGGGCGCCAGCGAACTGGAAGCCACGCTCAAGGCGATGGCACCGGCGAAGTAGCTCTGCTGAGCGGCGAGAATGGAGCCCCCGATCCTCAACCTCGCTGACGCTCCCTCCTCCTTCTCTCTCAACTCTCAACCCTCAACTCTCAACTCCTACAATGGCAGGCGGCGGCGGCGGTGCATGGAAGGTGGCTTACGCGGACTTCGTGACCGCGATGATGGCGCTTTTCATGGTGCTGTGGATCTCGGCGCAGGATAAGGAAATCCTGATCGCGACCTCGCAGTATTTTCAGAACCCGTTCCGGTCGCCGATCGAGGCGTCCTCGGGAGTGATGCCGTACAACAACAACCGGACCAGCACGTCGAGTGGCAGCGGCGCGGGCGACAAGCAGGCCGACCGTGGCAAGCAGATCCAGATGACGTTTCTCAACTCGGTCGCGGCGGACTTCTATCGCTTGCTCCACCTCGATGAGAACCTGGAGCAGAAGTCGATCGACATCCAGGTGACGACCGACGGACTGCGCGTGACGCTCTTCGATCGCGGCAAACGGCCGTTGTTCAAACCCGACAGCACGGAGTTCACCGAGTGGGGTGGTTTCATCATGCAGAATCTTGCGTGGATGATCGAGCGGCACGCCTTCAACGTGACCATCGACGGACACGCCGGCCCGGTCACGACGTCCAAGGAAAAGAACTACACGAGTTGGGAGCTCTCCGCGGACCGCGCCAACGCGTCCCGCCGGATGCTCGTCCACTATGCGGTCGACCCGCGGCAGATCGAACGGGTCACCGGCTACGCCGACACGCGGCCGGGGCCGGATCCGAACGACCCGGAAACCAACGACCGCGTGACGCTGAATCTCACCCTGAAGGCCCGCAGCCAGTTCAAGGACAGCAAGCTGGTCGACACGCCGGTCCCGGTCACGGTCTCCGCCACGGAACCGCCGCGATGAAGCCCTTTCTGCACGGAAAAAAGAACCTGGGAGTCGAACCGCTGCGCCCACCCGGGCCGTTTAGCGCGACCGTTGCCGTGCCCGGTGGCGGCAGTCACCACGGCGGCTCGCATTCTCCGCTCGGCAGCGCCAACGCGCAGGTCGAGGTCGTGAAGGAAGGCGACAAGGTTGTCCGGTTGATCGTGACCTGCACGTGCGGCGAGCGGGTCGAGATCGAGTGTCTTTATACGACGGGACGCTGAGCGGGTAGGTGCGTTGCTCGCGGGCGCGCCGGAGACGGACCTCCGCCGCAGACCGCGAGCTGGCCTCGCCTGCCTCGTTGTCTCGAGCGCGACGGCGGTTCCCCGACCTCAGCGGCCCACGTCCGGCGCAGCCGGTGCCCGAAGCGGCAAAACCTGCCGGCGGTCGCCTCGGAGCCGGACTGCCGCGGGCGGGCAGAATTTTCCAGCAAAGTTTTTGTGCATTTTAAGTGATTGGAGGGCGGTTTCTTAAGATGTCGGTGCGGGTCTGGGCACAGGGCTGGCTTAAGGCAGCCTGCCCATGAATATCGGAATCTATCAAAGTGCCTCGGCTCTCTCCGCCCTGGAACGTTGGCAGGATTCCGTCGCGCAGAACATCACGTCGAGTCAGACGTCGGGCTTCCGGAAGCGGACGATCAATTTCTCCACGCAGTCGACGGGTGAATTGCATCCCGACATGAAGTCGCGGATCGGACGCGATCCGGGCGTGGCGATGTCGTTCCCGAAGGTGAATTACGGGATCAATTTCATGACCGGCGAGACGCAGCCGACGCGGCGCGAACTCGATGTCGCGATCCAGGGCGACGGCTTCTTCGAGGTGCAGCGCAACGACGGCAGCAAGGTGTACACCCGCAGCGGCGAATTCCGGATGCGGGCGGACCGGACGCTGGTCACGACGGATGGCCATGAGGTCATGAGCGACGGCGGCGCGCCGCTGACGTTCACGGCCGGCGGCGGTCCGATCACGATCAACCGCGACGGATCGATCTCGCAGGGCGACACGGCGGTCGGCCGGATCGCGGTGAAGAAGTTTGCGAACAATGCCGCGCTCACGCCGCTGGCGGGCGGATTCTTCGTCCCCGGGGCGGGCGTCGAGGGCCAGCGGGTCGACCAGCCCGATCTGCTCCAGGGTTACATCGAAGGCAGCAACGTGACCGCGCTGCGGGAAATGGTGGATCTCGTCCTGATCGCCCGCGCCTACGAGGCGAACGAGAAGATGATCCGGACCGTGGATGAACAGATGGGCAAGACGCTCGAAGCGCTCGGCTGAGGCCGGCGCCATATGCCCGCGAACCTTGATCTCCTGAAACGATGAACCTTTCCCTCTACTCCGCAGCCACCGGCATGGAGGCGCAGCAGCTCAACCTGAACACGATCGCGAACAACCTCGCGAACGTGAACACCCCGGGCTTCAAGCGCAGCAAGATCGAGTTCCAGGACCTTCTCTACCAGAAGCCCCGCGAAGCGGGCACCGATGCGGGGGGCGGCAATCTCGTGCCGACCGGCGTTGAGGTGGGCAACGGTTCGCGGGTGGCCGCGACCTCCAAGATCTTCACCCAGGGCCAGCTCACGAGCACGGGCGAGAAGCTCGACCTCGCGATCCAGGGCGACGGCTTTTTCGAAGTGCAGCGGCCCGACGGCACCACCGGCTACACGCGCGCCGGTTCGTTCAAGCTGAGCGCGCAGGGCCAGGTGGTGACGGTCGATGGCTTGCCCGTCCTGAGCGGGTTCCAGCCGATTCCGCCCGGCACGACCGGCATCGCGGTGTCGGAGGACGGCCAGGTCACCGTGCAGGGCGCGGGTGGCAACCAGACGTTTTCGATCACGCTCGCGCGCTTCGCCAATCCCGCCGGCCTGCGCAGCCTCGGTGGCAATCTCTATGAGGAGACCGCCGCGAGCGGCACGCCGGAAGTCGGCAAGCCCGGCGAGCAGGGCTACGGCCGCACCATCCAGGGCTACATCGAGGCCTCGAACGTCAATATCGTCGAGGAAATGGTTAACCTCATCGTCGCGCAGCGCGCCTACGAGATCAATTCCAAGTCCATCCAGACTTCGGACGAGATGCTGCAGAACATCTCCAACATGAAACGCTGATGAGTACGATGCTTCCACTTCTTCGCCTGGCCCTGATTTCCGTCGTCGTTGCCGGCCTCCCGGCCGCGAGCGGCCTGCGGGCGGAGCCGGCGGCGGCATCCGCTCCGACGCCGTTCACGCGCGAGCAGGCGATCGGATCGCTCACGCGCGCCATCGCGGGCCACTACAATCTCGAAGGCGACCTGCAACTCGAGTTCATCCGGCCCTGGACGCGGGCGGCGCCCCTCGCCACGGTGTGTGAACACAAAGTGATACAAAATAACACCGGGCACAACGAATCCCAGAAGAT
>JAEUHA010000302.1 GCA_016793535.1 Opitutaceae bacterium
CATCTGGTGGAACGTCTCTCCGGCAAAGCCGACCTGCGTCTGCATCATCCCGTGCCGCGGGAACTCGTGATCGTGCATGACGCGCCCTGGGAGGGCACGGGTAGCGGCTACCACAGCATCTTCCAGGATGGCGACCGCTACCGGATGTATTACAAGGGCTGGATGCTGACGGTGAGTCCGAAGCAGGCCCGGACCGATCGGCGGCCCTACGCGGGGGCCTATGCGGAGAGCGATGACGGCATTCATTGGCGCAAGCCGGCGCTGGGGCTCCACGCCTTTCGGGGATCGAAGGCGAACAACATCGTGTTCGCCGACAACCAGCGGGAAGGCGAACTCACGCTGAACTCGGCGCATCTCGCGGTCTTCAGGGATGAGAACCCCGCCGCCGGTGCCGATGCCCGCTACAAGGCCATCATCCTGTGCAAGCCGGCAACCGGTAGATCCGGCCTCGTGCCGTTCAAGTCGCCGGATGGTCTGCATTGGACCCGCATGAGCGACCAACCGGTTATCACCGACGGAGCCTTCGACTCGCAGAACCTCGCATTCTGGGACGGGGTGCGCGGCCACTATCGCGCCTACTGGCGATACTTTGCTCCGGGCGAGGGCGGCGCGAGGGGCGCCCGGTCCATCCGCACCGCGACCTCGCGTGACTTGATCACCTGGGACAAGCCGGTCGATTTGCGCTACGCGGACTCACCGGAGGAAGAGCTCTATACCAATCAGATCAAGCCCTACCATCGCGCACCTCACCTGCTGTTGGGCTTTCCCACCCGCTATATTGATCGCGGTTGGTCTGACTCGATGCGTTCGCTGCCGGAGCGCGAGCATCGGGAGGGCCGGGCCGCCGCCACCCAGCGCTATGGAACGGCCATTACCGAAGGTCTGCTCATGATCAGCCGGGATGGGGTGAACTTTAAGCGCTGGAACGAGGCCTTCCTGCCGCCCGGCATCGAACGCGAAGGCACCTGGAACTATGGGCACCAGTATATTGGCTGGCATCTGGTCGAAACGAAGTCCTCCCTGGAGGGGGCGCCCAATGAGCTTTCACTCTACGCCGTGGAAAGCTACTGGACGGGCGACAGCAGTGCCTTGCGCCGCTATACGCTCCGAATGGATGGATTCGTGTCGGTGAAAGCACCGATGAGCGGCGGAGAGTTGCTCACCCGGCCGTTCACGTTTGCCGGCCGTACGCTCGCGCTCAATTTCGCCACCTCCGCCGCCGGTGGAGTCCAGGTCGAAATTCAGGACGGCTCCGGGCGTCCGCTGCCGGGATTTTCCCTCGAAGACTGCCCGGTCATCTTTGGCGATGCGCTGGACCGGGTGGTCACATGGAAGGGCGGCAACGACGTTTCCCGGCTGGCGGGGCAGCCGGTGCGGCTGCGCTTCGTGCTCCGGGACGCCGACCTGTACGCGCTACAGTTTCAATAGCCCCTGCCATCGTCATGCCTCAAGAACCTGCTCTTTCCCGACGATCTTTCCTTCGGCGATCGATAGCGGGCGCCGGCCTGGCTGCCACGGCAACATCCGTCGGGTCTGCCGCCCCGGTGGTCGCGGCCTCCGACGAGACGGCCGGCGAACTGCTGGCCGATGCCGGCACCGCTGCCGACTTTGTCGACCGCCGTTGGGTGGAGCACACCTATTTCCTGACGCGCAAAGTCTCCCAGCCTGAGCGGGTCTCGCCCGATCCCGTGATCGCGGACACGAGCCGACGTCCCATCAGCGTCAAGGCGAGCGAGTCTGCGACGGCGGCCCGGGAACGGGAAGACGAAGGATTGCCGCGCCCGGCGGGCGCTCCGGGCCAAGACCCAGGGTGGGGCGGCAACCCGGCTTCGGCCATGGGCGCCGTCCATCCCACCAAGGAGGGTCTCGCCATGTGGTACGTGTCGCCGCATCGCGTCGAGGATGCCAGCGGCAAGCTGGTGGGGTACGACAAGGTGGTGCGGTACGCCCACTCCACGGACGGTGTACGCTTCACCCAGCCCAACCTCGGCTTGTGCGAATTTCGCGGAACGCGCGAAAACAACATCGTGGTCGGCATGAACCAGGTCGACGCCCGCGGTGTGCCCCTGAGCGGCCCAACCGGTTGCTCCGGATTCTGTGTCATCGATGCCACTCGCCAGCCTTTTCCGCACGCGCGGGGCCGGTTCACGGCCTTGTTCGGCACCAGCGTGCCGAAGCGGGGCAGCGGGCTTTCGCTGGCGTGGTCCGACGATGGCCTGACGTGGAACGCGTACCCGGAGAATCCGCTCACGCCCTCGAGCGACACCTTCTGCAATTTGATCTACGATCCGCGTTCCAAGCGCTACGCGATCTATATCCGGCCCTCGGCCCGGCCCGACGGCCGCCGGGCCGGGCCTTCGGGCGTGCGGTCGCTGCTGTCGCGGATCGAGAGCACCGACCTGCTGCGCTGGGATAACGAACGCGTGGTGTTCGATACCGATGAGGCCGATGCGCCGGCACAGGGCACCGTCGCGGCAAGTCGCGTCAGTGGCGACGATACGCCGCGGGGCCGCGACCGGGTCTGCTACGGCATGACAGTCACGCCGCACCAGAATCTGTTCCTCGGTCAGGCGCAGATCTACGACACCACGAATGGACACATGTGGGTCGAACTCGCGCACAGCTACGACGGCGTTGACTGGCGGCGTGAACCCCGGCGGGAGCCACTGATCCCGCTCGGGCCAGCGGGCGCGTGGGACAGCGGCATGGTTGGGTACGTGGCGGCGGGAGGTCCGGCGGCCGTCGGTGACGACTGGTACATGTACTATACCGGCAATAACTGGACGCATCACTTCAAGCTGACCGCCCTGGAGGAACGCGGCCGCATGTGGCAGATCGGCGGGGTCCGACTGAAGCGAGGCCGGCTCGTGGGTTATCGAACGGGGGGCTCGGCCGCGGAGCCCGCGCGCGTGGCGCCCGGCCGGGCGGTGCCGTCGGCGTGGGCCAACCGGGGCGAACTCCTGACCCGGCCCTTCCGGTTCAATGGCGCGGCGATTCAGCTCAACGCCGACGCCGCCCGCGGCCGGGTGATCGCGGAAATCTGCGACGTCAGCGGCAAGTCCTTGCCCGGTTTCGGCCGGCAACAGGCGGTGGCGCTGCAGGGCGACGGCGTCCGGCTGCCGCTGACGTTTGGAGCAGGCGCGAACGTCGCGAGCCTGCGCGGCCGCATCCTTCGGCTTCGGCTTCACCTGGAATCGGCCGCGGTATTCGGCCTGTCTTTTGCCTGAAACACCTCCCGTGCGCCGGAAGCGACGAATTCGCCCCTTGCTCAAGCTGACCCGACATGACTGCTAACTCCACCTGCCCCAGCCTCGGATTCGGCCTCCCGCGCCCGCCCTCCCGCCGGACCCGAAGCGCGGCGCTCACCCTGTTGATCGGCCTTGCCCTGGGGGCGATGCGTCTCAGCGCGGCGGATACAGCGCAGGCGGCGCGCGTCGATCGCTACGCGCTCGAGCACTATCTGACGGACATTGCAGAGGAGCAGTGGCGCGCCCGCCGCGGGCAACTGGCGGATCTGAAGAGCCCCGCGGACGTCGCCGCCCGCGCCAGCCGGATCAGGACGGAGTTCATCCAGGCCATCGGTGGCTTCCCGGAGACGCGCACGCCCTTGAATGCGCGCATCACGGGGACGCTCGAACGCGACGGCTATCGCGTCGAGAAGCTGATCTACGAGAGCCTGCCGGGCTTTTTCGTCACCGCCAATGTGTATGTCCCGACCGCCACGCGCGGTCCGTTTCCCGCGATTCTCGGTGCCGCCGGGCATGCCGCGGTGGGCAAGGCACTGCCCGCGTACCAGACCGCGTTCATCGCCCTGGCGAAGCGGGGAAACATCGTCCTGGCTTACGATCCGCCGGTGCAGGGTGAACGAATGGAGTTCCTGCGCTCACCCACCGGCAAGCCCCGCGCCATGGGCCATATCATGCCGGGCCTCCAGTGTCTCCTGACGGGCGGGACCGTGGCCCGCTATTTTCTGTGGGATGGCATCCGGGCGATCGATTATCTTCTCACCCGGAGCGATGTGGATCCGCGGCGACTGGGAGCGGCTGGAAACTCCGGTGGCGGCACCCAGTCGGCGTTCTTGGGCGTGGTCGAGCCGCGTCTGGCGGCCGTTGCGCCCTCGTGCTACTGGACGTCGTGGGAGAAACTGTGGCGGCTGCCCGCCTCCGGACCGCAGGACTCGGAGCAGGTGATACCGAACTTCATCAAGAACGGGCTGGGCTTCTCCGACTTGATCGTAGCGTTCGCTCCCAAACCGATCCTGATGCTCACGGCGACGCGGGACTTCTTTCCGGTTGAGGGCGCACGGGACACGCTCGCCGAGGCCCGCCCGGCCTATGCGATCTTGGGCGCAGCGGACAGGCTGGGGTATTTTGAGTACGACGACGCCCACGGTTGGTCCCAGCCCCGCCGGGAGGCAACCAGCCAGTGGTTTGATCGCTGGTTCTTCGGCCGCAGCGAACTGGTCAGGGAGCCGGCGGATATTCGTCCGGAAGACGCAGCCACGTTGCACTGCACCACGACGGGCGACGTCGTCACGGCACTGCAGAGTCGAACCGTGCGGGAGGTGAATCAGGAACTCGCGGAGAGGCTGATCAGCCAGCGCACGATCAAACAGGCGGCGACGCCGGCGGGGGCCCGCGAGATCGTGGCGAAGCGGTTGCAACTGGATCTGCGCCGCCCGCCGTCGACGGCCTCCGTGATTCACCGCGGCACGCTCGCCGGTTTCCGTCACGAGAAAGTCGAGGTGATATCGGAACCCGGCATCCGCCTTCAGCTGGATCTCTTCCATCCGGTGCGTCCGTCCGAATCGCGCCCGGCGGTGCTGCTGCTCCACGAGGCTCCAGGCGCGGCTGCTCAGCTGCCGGACCAGGAGGTGATGAAGTGGGTCGAGTCCGGCCATCTCGTCGCCGTTGCCACCTTGCGTGGAACGCTGGTCATGCCGGAAAAGCCCGACGGCTACTGGCAGGAACGCTACCGCACCGCCATGCGTGCGATTCTGATCGGCAAGACGATGCCGGGCATGCGCGTGCTGGATCTGCTCGCGCTGCACGAGTATGTTTCATCCCGCCCGGAGGCCAATCGCCGGGTGGTGGTGGTGGGCCGGCGCAACTTGGGCGTGATTGCCCTCTATGCGGCCGCGTTGGAACCCGGAATCAGCCGGGTGATCCTGGACCGGTCATTGCTGAGCTACATGGAGATCATTCGGGCGAGGCAGTATCCCGAGACGCTTTCGGATCTCATCGTTCCCGGCGCTCTCCTGGATTTTGATCTGCCGGATCTGGCTGTACTCGCGGGTGCCGGACGGGTGGTGCTGGTCAACCCGCTGACCGCCGCCGATGCCCCGCTGTCGCCGGACGCCGTCCACCACGCATTTCCGAATAGCGCCCGGGTGGTCGTCGATCCGTCGGTGTCGCTGCTCAACTGGTTCGAGTAGAGACCGCTTCAAACCTCCGGTCGTCTGCGGGTGCGCCCGATCGATGGAGGCGCGCGTTCGTCGCGGGCGGGAAGCGAGGGGGGAGCACGCGCAGGGCATGGCCGGTCGATTTTGCAAACGTGACAACGGGCGGGGCCCAGCGACATGATCGAGCCCACGTCGCACCTTCTTCGCTTTCGCGGCCAAGTGACCATGAGCAGTTCGCCTCCCTTTATTGCCGTGCCGAAGCGCCAGACGCTCTCCGGCCAGACGGCGGAAATCCTCCGGACCGCCATTGCCGATCGCACGTGGCGGGAGTTTCTGCCGAGCGAACGGCGCCTGTGTGAGATGTTCCAGATTAGCCGGCCGACGATCCGCGCCGCGTTGCATCTGCTCGCCAAGGACGGCCTGATCCAGATCCAGCAGGGCCGTCGCAATCGATTGCTTGATGCTTCGCCGCATGTTCCTCGGACGCAGAGCCGGCTGGTGGGGTTGGTCACTTCAGAGCCGGTCTCCCGCTGGTGGACGGTGGCCTATCAGGGACTCAGCGAAACGCGGGCTCACCTGATGGAGCAGGGTTTCGGCACCGAGTTGTTGTATTGTCCGGTCGGCAGCCCCTCTACCCAGCGCCGCCGACTCGAGGAATTCGTCCGGCAAAACCGCCCCTTTGGCTGCATCTTGACGTCGGTCGACCGGGGGATCCAGCAGTGGTTCTCCAGCCGCTCCATTCCCACGCTCGTGATGGGTTCCTGTCATCCTGAGGTGAAGCTGCCTTCGCTCGATGTCGATCAGCGTTCAGTCTGTCGTCACGCCGCCGGCATCTTTCTCAGCCGGGGGCATCGCCGGCTTGCCCTGGTTCTCCCCGACTCCGGAGCTGCGGGCGACTTGGCCAGCGAACAGGGTTTCCTCGAGGCCATCGGGCCGCAGTCGGCGACGCGACGCGCCTGTGCCACCGTCGTCCGTCACAATGGCACCGGCCGCCAGATCCGCACCAAGCTCGACGCGCTTTTCCGATCGGCCGAGCCTCCGACCGCGCTGCTCGTCGCCAAAGTCCAACATACGTTCATCGTCCTGATGTACCTGCTCACGCGCGGGCTGACGGTGCCGGACCGCGTGTCGTTCATCGCCCGCGACCAGGACCACGTCTTCAAGATGGTCGATCCCGCCATTTCTCACTACCGGTTCGCCGATGACGCCCTTTCCCATCGGCTCACGCGGCTGATGCTGCAAATGGTTTCGCAGGGTCATCTCGCTCCCGAACCCAATCTCATTTTTCCACGCTTCTATGCCGGTGGGACGGTGCGGTCCATCTGACAGTGCCTGCCCCGCCGCAACGGGGGCGTCTACCGCACCACCGGCGCAATGACGTGTGAGGCGCGCATCCGTTCGTGGTGGAGCGTGTTCGTGGCGACGACGGGATGGGCAGGGAAATCGATGGGGATCGGGCCGCCGTCCTGCGGGTTCCGCTCGTAGAAGGGCGCGCCCGTGCTCGCGATCGTCACGCGGATGCGGTGGCCGCGGTTGAAGATCTGGCTCAACGAACCGACGTCGAAGGAAACCCGATACACCCGGCCCGGCTCCATCAGGACTTCGCGGTCCCAACCTTCGCGGAAGCGTGCCCGCCGCACGTAATCCATGATCAGGATGCTGCGGCCATCGGGATAGACGTCTGAGATCCGCACGATGAAGTCGGTGTCGCGCGCCGTTGAGGCCACGTAGAGTTCGGCCCGCACCTTGCCCGTCCACTCGACTGGCGCGGTCAGCGGCTCCGTCGTGAAAGTGCGCACGTCCTTTTGCGCCTCGAACGCGCGGGCGTCGCGCGCGCCCGGAAACGCGGCGTACGGCAGCTCCATCGGGTGCGCGGGATCGCTGGTGTAGGTCGTGACGGAGGTGGCAGCCGTGGGTGCCGAGGTGTTCAGCCCGCCGCCGGCATGGAGGTAGTATGGCGTCGGCTGCGCCGGCACCGGCCAGTCGGCGGCGGTGCGCCAGACGTTGCCCGGTGCGCCGGGTTCGCCCACTGCGCCCATGACATAGTAACGCACCGCGGGCTCCCGCTCGACGCCGTTGTCGACGCCCTTGAGATGGTGGTCGAACCAGCGCAGCCGGTGCGCCGCGGTATCGAAGCGCGCGTTCTCGGGGTATTCGAGTTCGCCGATCTTGTTGCCCTTCGGCAGGCCGCCGTGCAGCCACGGGCCGAGGACGAGCTGCTGTTTGCCGCGGGAGTTGGGGCCGCCGCGGTGCTGACGGCCGACGAAGCTGTCGATCGAGCCGACCGACATGAAATCGTACCAGCTTCCAATGGTGAAACAGGGCACATTCATCTTCGGGATGTGCAGCGTGCAGTCCTCGGCGCGCCAGTAGTCGTCGTAGGTGGGATGGCGGAACCATTCCTGGAGCAGCGCAACGTTGTCGGCGGGGTTGCGCGCCGCGTCCATTTTCTTGAAGCGCTCCGGCTTGGCGGCGCCGCCGATCCGGTAGCCTTCGTGGAAGAGGCTGAGTCCGGTGTCGGTCATGTACTGGCAGACGAGGTGCGGCGGCTGGGTCACGGCGAGGAAGTTCTGCGCGAAGCCGCCCTGCGAGCCGCCGAACGTCCCGACCTTTCCGTTGCTCCACGGCTGGGCGGCGAACCACTCGACGAGGTCGTAGCCGTCCTGCTGCTCGCCCCACGCGAGGGCGCGATAGCCACGCCATACGCCTTCCGACAACTGCGAGCCGCGGAAGCTCACGCGCGCGGCCACGTAGCCGTGCGCGGCCAGGGCGGCGAGCTCCTTGCGCGAGGCCGCGCCGGTGATGACCGCGTAACGTTGTTCAAACACCACCGGCCAGGGTCCGCCCTCGCGCGGCCGGTAAACGTAGGCGGAGAGCCGGGTGCCGTCCCGCATCGGAATCATCAGATGCTCCTCGCGCACGCCGCCGAGATCGAGCGGCGGCAGGTCGGCGGCGAACGCGGCGAGAGGGAGGGCGAGGAAGGCGAGCAGGCGGAGAAAATTCATGGGGGAAGCCGGAAGGCAGGTCGCGGAGCGGCGTTACTTGGCCAGCCGATCCAGGATGTTGCGCGTGATCCGGTCGACCGTGGCGTCCTTGCCCAGGCCGTGGGACCAGTCCGTGGTGCCCGCGGTGAACACCGTGCCGCCGCGTTCGTAGAGGCCCATGACGGCGTTGCCGGTGCGGCCCTTCTCCCACTTCTCGTACCACTCCGCGTCATTCGGATGCCAGCGGACCGGGCAGGTGGAGAGCACCGTGAGGTTCTTCGGCGTGCCGTCGTTACCGGTTGGATACGGCAGGCCGTCCCGCCAGGTCAGCTCGCAGCCGTCGCACTCATAGCCGACGATCGTGTCCTTGCCGCCGAAGGTGGCGCCGCGCTTCAGGTCCGTGCCGGCGAACACCCAGTGCTCGGGCCGGTGAACGGTGAACTCCGCCGGCTCGTCCATGAACTGGCCGTGGCTCTTGCGGTAGCCGCCCCAGAGAAATCCGACCCCGGTCAGCGTGTTCTCCGGGCGCTTGATGAGGTGGTGGCTCCACAGGCTGGTGAGTGTGGCGTATTGGCCGGTCGCATACACGGGGTCCTGGTGGTAGTTCTGCTTCCAGCAGACGAGGGCGTGGCCGTCGTCCTCGGAGCGGACCTGCCAGCAGACCGAGTTGCCGCTGAAGAAGGCGGCGTTGCCGCCGCGGCCGATGAACGCCTCGAGGTGATCGCGCATCGGGGCGCTCCAGTACTCGTCGTGGCCCACGCTGAGCACCAACTTGTAGTGGTTCAGCAGGTCGGGCCGGAACTCGAGGTCGCTGTTGACGGCGAAGTCGAGGATGTAGCCGCTGCGCTCCGCCCAGGCGACGAACTGCTGTTCCCAACGCGAGAACAGGGAGCCGCCCGGCCGGTGGAACGAGACGCGGCTGCCCTGGTTCTTTCCCCGGCCGTTGTACGCATAGAGGCTGAAGCCGCCCCAGTTGTTGTAGGCGTTGTAGGTGTTGGTCGCGAGTTGCAGCAGGATCTTCGTGTCGCGTCCCGGGTGGGCGGAGCGGACCACGAAATGCACGTCGCTCTCCGCGGTGCGTCGTCCGCGCTGCACATAGCGGCCGCCGCCGTCCTGCGCCCGCAGCGTGGCGACGTAGTAGCCTGATTTCCAAGTGGCGCCGACCGGCACCTTGAAGGTCACCGGCCAGCCACAGCCATGGGAGGACGCGTTTTCCGGCACCGGGTGTTCCTTGCCGGCCAGGTCATTGCCTTTCCAGACGACCTCCCGGGTCGCGCCGATCCGGGCGATCTCGACGGCAAAGCGGACCGCGCTCGTCGAAACGTGGAAAGCCGCCTCCTCACCCGGCGCGTAGCTCAACTGGCCGGCGTAGCCTTCGACGTACAGCGGCCGCGGTTCATCCTGGGCGGACGCACCGCGCGGGGCGAGGAGGGCGCATGCGCCGACCAGCGCTGCGACCAAAACGGTGCGACGCGTGGGCGAGGAACAGGAGGTTGAGGACAGCAGGTGGGATTTCATGAAAGGTGATCGGGCGGAGCGGCGACTTACCTGGCCGTGTATTCAGATCCTGTGGGAGGGCTTTACGCCCCGACGGGAAGCGGCGCACGCCCCCGGGGTCGGGACGTAAAGCCCCTCCCACAGTTGAAGACGACTTGATCCCATTGGGTTCAGGGAGCGACGGGGGGCGTGAGTTCGCGGGCGACGAAATGGGCCGCGTCGTCGGTGCTGCCGCTGCCCGAGTGGCGCGCGACCTGGGGAAAGGGGAAGAACGGCCGCGTCCGGATCACTTTGCCCGCCTCGTCGCGGAGTTCGCCGAGAATCCGGTCCGGGGCCACGCCGTCCTCGACCCAGCGGACGAGGGCCTCGAAGTGTCCGGTCGGGCTCGGCGCCGGACCGCGGAAGCCGTGATTGAGGCCCGGCAGCAGGAAGAGGCGGGCGAATTCCGCCGTGCGCCGCGCGCCGCCCATCTGTTGCTGCACGCGCTGGAAATACTCGATGGTGCCTTGCACGGGAATCTGTTGGTCGGCCAGGCCGTGCAGGATGATGACCTTGCCGCCGCGGTCGCGAAAGCGCGTGAGGTCCGGATTGTCCGTGCCGAAGACGGCGCCGAATTGTTCGACCGCCTGGTTCCAGAGCAGCTCGAACTCCGCCCGCGTCAGCGTGGTCCAATCCCACGTCGGATTCTGCACGAGAAAGTGACGGATCCAATCCAGCGGGATGCCGAACGGTTTTCCCGCCAGCGGCGAACCGGCCGTGCCGGCGTACGTGTTGAGGTCCGTGTCGCGGGTCAGGCCGTAGTAGATGAAGCGCCCTCCGTGTCCGCGCGGACCGTCCCAGATCTGCCGCACGATGTCGGCGTCCGCCTGCGTGAAGGTGCCCGCGCTCGTCGCGGTGCCGATGAGCGCGGCCGGGTCGTAGGTGCAGCGGGTGGGATCGTCGATGACGCCATCGACCACGCCGTCGGCGCCGTCGCACGCGGCGACCGCGGCCGCTGTCGCGGCATCGAGTTTCGCCTTTGGCACGAAATGTTTCGCCTCCTGCATGATGACCTGCGGCCACAGGGCGGCGGTGAGAAAACGCGGCCAGTTGATCGCCGGGCAGCCCGAGAGGATGCCGTCATAGTCTTCCGGATACCGCTGCGCCTCGCTCAGCCCCTGGCGTCCACCGGTCGAATTGCCGACGAAGTAGGAATAGCGCGGCGCCTTCCCGTAGAACGCCTGCGTGAGCGCCCTCCCGACGACGGTCATGGCGTGGATGCCGAGGTAGGCGTTGTCGCGGATCTCCTGCCAGTTGAGCCGGCCGTTGGCGTTGAGCGCGAAGCTTGCGCTGCCGCCGACGTGGCCGGTGTCGGTTGCCCCCGTGGCGAAACCTTGGAGCACGGGACCGCGCAGGCTGTTGGGACTGCCGCCGACGAAACCGCCGCCGCCGTTGCCGCGAAACCGGCCGTTCCAACCCTGCATCGGCAGCGCGATGAAGACCTTCACCCGGTCGTTGGCGGGCGGATGCGAGACGGTGGCCGTGACGCGGCAGGAGCCGTCGGTCGGGTCGATCGCGACCTCGTCGATCGTGGTGTTCGCAATCGCCACCTGGCGCAGCTGCGCAAGCGAAAGCACCGGTGCGTTCTCCGCGTACAACGGCCGGAACCCGGCGTCCGGTCGGGCCGGATTCGCCGGCTGGGCGAAGCCGGTGGCAAGCAGGACGGAGAACAGCAGCGCCGGGAAAAGCGTGGTTTTCATGGGGCAGGGGCAATCCAGCGGGAGCCGGGACGCGCGGAGTGTACGTCGTGCGACCCTGGTGTCAGCGAATATCTCGCCCGCGCCGATCCGTTGGCCCACGGAACACGCGTAATCCACGGAAAGGTATTGGGTATTCCGTGTGTTCCGTGGGCCAACGGATCGTATGATTGGGGGAGCGCGTGCGTACGCGGGTGACACCGCGGGCGCTCTCGTCGCACGCTCAGAAACGAAACGAATTGCTCACCGTCCACGTGCGGTGCGGTGGGATGCGCACGGTGCCGTAGGTGCCGTCGGCGTTGGCCTTGATCGGGATGAGATCGTCGCTCGCGATGACGTTCCGGACGTTGAGGCCGAGGTTCCAGTCGAGCCGCGCGCCGAACAGCTCCAGCCGCCGGCGGTAGCCGAAGGAGACGTCGACCTGGAGTTCGTCGGGTCCGACGTAGGGCCGGCTCAGGTCGGCCACGTCCTTGCCGGTGGCGTCGATCACGAACGGATAGCCGATGCCGACCTCGTCCTGCCAGCGCACGGTGCCGCCGGCGCTGAAGCCGCGCAGCCAGCCGGCGGAGAACTCGTAGCGCGTCACGAGATTGGCGCGCCATTTCCGGATCTCGGGCGACTTCGTGCCGGACAATGCGGCGGCCGTCTCGATCGGGGACACGTGTTCGGTGCGGTACTGGCCGAGCAGCGGGGCGCTTTCCGACGGCGGGTTGCGCCAGCCCCGCAGCAGGCTGCCATTGTACATGCTCTGGAGGTTCGCGATCCATTCGTTGGCGAACGCGAGCTCCTCGGCGGCGACGCTGGCCTTGACGGCCTCGTTCTTCGCCACGTTGACGGCGACCCGCCAGTTGCGCACCGGATTCCACACCACTTCGACTTCGACGCCGGTCGAGACGGTATCGCTGACCGAGGCGCGATTCGTGATGGTATCGGCCTCCCACTCGAATGAATTGCCGGTCCCGACAAACTTGGGTTCAAAATTCTTGTCCGGGCCGATATTGCGGGCCAGGCGCCCCGGGATCGTGGCGTAGAACGCGCGGGCGACATCCTCGAACGTGTTGAACGTGGGGTGCACGTAACCGTAGTCCGCCGGCCGCAGGTTGATCTGGTGCGCCGAGACCATGCGGGCGATCATGCTGTTTAGGTACGCGTACGGATTGCCCACGCCGGCGATCGAGTCGGCGGAGATTCTCGTCTCGAAGCGATTGGCGCGCAGGTCGAGCTTGCCGCGGAAGAGCGTGAGCATCACGCCGTACTCGCGGGTCTTGGCCGAGGGGGAGCCGAGTTCCTCGTTCCACACGCTGCGGCGCTGACCGACCGGGTTGAAGTTCTCGGAGTCGTTCCAATAGGCCCGCAGCTCGGTGCCGTTGGGCAGGGCGGGCAGGTATTTCCGCGGGTATTTCACGACGACACTCTTGGTCCAGCTGTCGACGGACTGGCTGGCCGCGGGCTCGAGTTGGTACTTTGACCGGTCCAGGTTGCCGTCGGGCAGGCGCGGCAGGTCACTCGAGGTGAACGCATCCGCCTGATCCCGGCGCCAGCCGACGAGCGTCGTGACATGATCTTCCAGCCAGTGGCTCTGCAGCGTGGCGGCCCCCGACGTGATTTCCTCCTCCTGGTCGCGCAGCGCGGTCAGGATGCGGAGCGGCTTGGTGGTCCCGGTGACGAACGAGCGCGACACGGGGTCGAAGACCCGCAGCGTGTAGGTCTCGCCGAATTCCGGCCGGGCGCCGCGGATCGGCTGCAGCCGGATATCCTCGAGCCGGTTCGCGTTGAGCACCGAGTCGCCGAGATAGAACCACGCGTTGACCTGCGACGCAAAGAGCCCGGGCGCCGCCGCGATGCTCGTCAGGGGATTCAACTGCCCGGCGGGATCCCAGGTGCTGGCGTAAGTTTGGTTGGCGCGGAGGATCTTGGTGTTGAAGTACAGCCCCGACAGCGTGTGGCGGCCGAGCCAGCGGGCGAAGCGCGAGGGGCTCGAGCGAAAGTCGTGCTGGTAGAACGCGGAGGCCTGGTATGCGTCCCGTTCCGTCGCGTTGACCTGGTCCTTGAATACGTCCCGGGAGATGATGAACGGCCGGCCGAAGTTCGGGTTGGGCACGCCATTCGGGTAGGCGGCGGAGCGGATGCTCAGGAACCGATTCGTGTCGATGTAGATCTCCTCGTCGCCGGTGATGGGAAAGTCGCGGCGGCGCTCGAAATTCTGGCGGTTGAACGCGAGTTCGAAGCCGGCCTTGCCGCCGAGGAGCAGTTGCTCGAGGCGGACATCCGTGGCGTCGAACTTCTGCTCCCGGAAGTCGAACTCGCCCGTCATGAGCTGCTCGTAGAAATCGAAGATCCGCCGGTCCATCAGCCGGGTGCGGGCGTAGCCGGCGCGGGTCCGGTTCGTGTCGCCGGTGGAGCGGAGGAAGCCGCCCGGTCCCTGGTTGCCCGCCGGGATCGTGCCCATGAAGCCCTGGATTGCGGCGAGATCCGGATCGGTGAAGCCGACGCGTGCGGCGTTGGAATTGGGATTGGCGTAGATCAGCCCCCAGTTTCGAAACATCGGAAAGCCCGCGATGATGCCCGCCGCCGGGACCACGTTGCCCGCGCCGTCGAGGATCTGCTGCAGTGCGCCGTTGGCGCTCCATTTGTTGAGCGCCGGATTCGCGTTATCGAACCAGGACTGGAGGCTGGCAACCGGAGTCAGCATGTTCGGCGGCACGCCCTCGATCCGGCCGACCTCGACGTTGCCGCGGAGAGTGGTGCGGCCGAGCACGCCGCCGGCCTTGGGCTCGCGCAGACGATAGGTGGCGGCGAGGTAGACGCGCCGGTCCTTTTCGTAGGTGGGTTCCTGCCGGTAGCCCTGTCGCTCGTTGAGCAGATCGATCCGCAGCGCCAGCCGGTCACGAAGCAGGACCTTGTTGAGATGGACCTCCTCGCGGTGCGTCTCGTGGTCGCCAAAGCGGACGACGACCTGGTTGTTGTCCTTGAACCCCGCCTGCCGCAGCGCCGAATCGATGATGCCGCCGGCGCTGCCGATGCCGGCGAGGACGGCGTTGGGTCCGCGGCTGATCGTGAGCGCGCCGAAATTGTAGGTGTCGGACGGGATGTCCGACGCGAAGTAGTCCCGCGTCCGCGTCGCGGTCGCGAGGGCGCGCACCCGATTGACGCCCGACGGGTCGTCGCGGGCGGCGTCCGACGATTCGCCGGTGATGCCGGAGAAATTGCCGTTCACGCCACCGCCCTCGGTCGACGCGGTGTAGGCGAGAATGTCCTCGATGTTCTGCACGCCGATGTCGGCGAGGAACTCCTCCGTGTAGACGGAGACGGCCGCGCCGACGTCCTTCAGGCTCGTGTTGAGCCGGGTGCCCGCGAGCGTGCTGGTGGCGAGGTAGCCGGTGTCCTGAGTGGATTCGACGACGAACGGGCTCAGCGTCACGACCTCCTTTGGCGTGGGCTGCGTCGTGACGGGGACGACTTGGGCGGAGACGAAGGGCGTGAGGAACAGGAAAGCGGCCAGTGGCGCGAGGTGCGGGGCGGTCATGGAGCGGTTGATCAGGGGTTGGGCCGACGTGGCGCGGAACAAGGAGCGGCAGGGCGTCAGGCTTTTTTCACGAAGCACGCCTTCAGCGCCATTGCGGCGCCGTCGATCTTGCAGTCGATCTCGTGATCGCCGTCCACGAGCCGGATGTTGCGGGCCTTGGTGCCGCCCTTGAGGACGCCGGATGAGCCGCGGAGCTTGAGGTCCTTGATGAGGACGACGGTGTCGCCATCGACCAGGACGTTGCCGTGGGCATCCTTGACGACGCGTGCCGCCTCGGGCGCAACGTCCTTCGGCCACTCGTGGCCACAGGTGGCGCATTCCCAGTGGTCGGGATGGCTGTGCACGTCTTCCATCGTACAGGCGGGGCAGGTGGGTTTGCTCATGGTTGGCACGACGATAGCATCGAATGTCGCCGGGTAGACAAGCTGCGCGAAGGCCGGTCCCGGCTTTGACGCGTGGCCGGGCCCGTTCACACTGAACCGATGATCTCCAAAATGCCGCGTTGGATCTGGGCGGGTGCGTGGGCGCTGGCGTTTGTCGCGGGCATCGTCAACGCGGTGGGACTGCTGGGCTTCCATCATCAGGCCGTCACGCATCTCACCGGCACGACCTCCCTGCTCGCGGCCGCGCTGGCAGCGCTCGACTGGCCCGGGGCGCTGCACTTTGCGGCGACGATCGGCGCCTTCGTGTCGGGCACCGTGCTCAGCGGTTTCATCATCCAGGACAGCACGCTGCAGCTGGGCCGGCGCTATGGGGTCGCGCTGCTGCTCGAATCGCTCCTGCTCTGCGCGGCCGTGCCGCTGCTGAAACGCAACAGCCTGCTCGGCCTCTATTCCGCGTCGTGCGCGTGCGGCCTGCAGAATGCGATGGTGAGCACGTACAGCGGCGCCGTCGTGCGCACCACGCATCTCTCCGGGATGTTCACGGACCTCGGCATTTTCCTCGGCCACTGGCTGCGCCGGCTGCCGGTGGACACGCGCCGGCTGCGGCTTTGCTTCCTCGTCATCTCGGGCTTCCTCTGCGGCGGCGTGGCCGGTGCGGTCGCCTATGACCGGCTCGGCTATTCCGCGCTGTTCCTGCCGGGCGGACTGACGGCGGTCACGGCCGTCGCGTACGGTGCGTATCGCCTGCGCAAGCGCCGATCCGCCCGTGCAAGCACACAGAAAGCGAAGGGCCCGTGAGTATATGGCTTAACCGCGGATGACGCGGATAGCGCGGATGAGCTGGAGGTATCCGTGTTCTACCAACGTCCCTTCCCGGTCTCCGTGCTCAGCCGGGCTCATGCAGTTGAAAGTTGAAAGATGAGAGTTGAAAGACACGACGCCGCGGGCGGGGGCTGAAATCGCGGTCTGCCGGCAGCCCGCACCGAAAGGTGCCTTCGCCTTCCGTCTGCCAAACGGTTGTTCGTCCCGTCGAGTTTGGCTCTTCCAACGTTCAATCCTCAACTTTCAACTGCGTGCCTCCGGCTGAGAGGCTGCATCCGCAACGCCGCGGAAGTTTCTGCGCTGGCGGCTTCACAAACGCCCGCGATGGGCCCATTTCTCTCGGATGATGCCTGCGCAATCCGGTTCCTGGCGGTTTTTCCGCTACCGTGGCGTCGACGTGTTCGTGCACTGGTCGTGGTTCCTGGCCGCCTGGTTCATCGTCTCCACGCGCGCCAATGCCTACAGCTCGATGGCGTGGAACGCGGCGGAGTACGTCGGTCTCTTCCTGATCGTGCTGCTGCACGAGTTCGGCCACGTCTTCGCCTGCCGGCAGGTGGGCGGCGTATCCAACGAAATCGTACTCTGGCCGCTCGGCGGCGTTGCGCTGGGCCGGCCGCCGCCGCGGCCCGGGGCCGAACTGTGGACGATCGCCGCCGGACCGCTCGTCAACGTGGTCCTCTATCCCATCCTGTTGGGTGCCGTGTGGGGCTGCGGCCAGCTGGGCTGGGCGGAAACGTATCCCGACTTCACCCGGCTGATGATCATGCTGTCGGTGATCAACCACTGGCTGCTGATCTTCAACCTCCTCCCGATCTACCCACTCGACGGCGGCCAGATCCTGCGGGCGCTGCTGTGGTTCAAGCTCGGCGCGGCCCGCAGCCTGCTGATCGCGTCGGTCCTCGGCCTCGTCGGAATCGCGGCGTACGCCGGCTATCGGTTGTGGCAGCGGCCGGACAGCTGGATGTGGACGGCGCTGCTGGCGTTCTTCCTCGGATCGCAGTGCTACGCCGGGTTGCGCCACGCCCGCGCGCTGCTCGCGGTCGAGCGCCTGCCCCGTCATCGCGGCGTGGCGTGCCCGGCGTGCCGCCAGCCTCCGCCGGGCGGCCCGTTGTGGCTATGCCCCGCCTGCGGTCAGCGCTTCGACGCCTTCTCCACGCGCGCCGAGTGTCCGCACTGCCGTTCGGTCCTGCCGGCGATCACGTGCTTCTCGTGTGGCTCCCGGCATCCCATCGCGCAGTGGGACACGCTCCCGTCGTCCCAGGCGCGGGTCCGGCCGCCGGTGATCGATGGGTGAGGGAGCGGGGCGCGGTTTTTTGGCCCGTTTCTCCACGGAAAATGCGTATGACAGTCAGGCGTGTTTTTTTCCGAAGACGGTGCTTGATTGGTCAAAAGTGCGCCCTATACCTTGCGCCGTTTCCGTCCACGAACACGTTCACCGCATGACGATCAAAGCCTACCTCAAGCCGCACTGTGGCTGGTCCAACGGGGTCCGCGCGATCCTGCGCAAACACAGCCTGCCGTTCGAAGACATCGATATCATCAACAACCGCGCGAATTACGCGGAAATGGTGCAGAAGTCCGGCCAGCCCCTTTCTCCCTGCGTGGAGATCGACGGCGTGATGCTCGCCGACGTGTCGGGCGAGGAAGTGGAGAATTATCTGCTCAGCAACGACCTGGTGAAACCGACCGACGTCCAGACGGACGTCGCGACGAATGCGGGTTGCTCGGACGAAGAGCACGCCAAGATGGCCACCAAAACGATCCGCTTCTTCTGATCTTCTCGCTGAGGGCACTCCGCAAATAAAACTTCCACGGGCCGCTCTCGAACTTCACGAGACGGCCCTTTTTTTGCTCTACGCGCAACGTCCCAGCCCGCCGACCCCGATTTCCCGCCCGAATTTCCGACTCTGAAATGAACGCAAGCCACCGCGACAGCCCACCGTCCACCGCCAGCCTGACTCCCCGCCGGTCCCCCGGTCTGCCGCCGAAACAGGGTCTCTACGATCCGTTCTTCGAGCACGAGGCGTGTGGCGTCGGCTTCGTCGTCGATATGCACGGGCGCAAGTCGCACAAGATCGTCAGCGACGCGCTCCAGGTCCTGCGCAATCTCGACCACCGCGGCGCCAGCGGCGCCGAGATCAACACCGGCGACGGCGCGGGCATCCTCATTCAGATGCCGCACAAGTTCCTCGCGGAAATGTGCAAGCCGCTGCGGTTCACCCTGCCCGAGGCCAACCAATACGGTTGCGGGCTCGTTTTCCTGCCGCGCAACGCCAGCATCCGGCGCAAGATCGAAGAGCGCTTCGAGCAGGTCGTGCAGTCCGAGGGCCTCACCTTTCTCGGCTGGCGCACGGTCAAGACCGACAACTCGATGCTCGGCGACACCGCCAAGTCCGCCGAACCCTTCATGCGGCAGGTGTTCATCGGCCGCCCGCCGGAGATCACCGATGACATGGCGTTCGAGCGGAAGCTCTACGTCGTGCGCAAGCGCGCCTACGCCGATATTCGCACCTCGACCCTCGCCGGCGCCGAGTTCTGGTACATCGCCAGCCTTTCCTACAAGACTCTCGTCTATAAGGGCATGCTCACGACCGAGCAGGTCGACCAGTATTTCCCGGACCTGAAGCATCCGTCGATGGAGTCGGCGCTGGGCCTCGTCCATTCGCGTTTCTCGACCAACACGTTCCCGAGTTGGGAGCGCGCGCACCCGTACCGTTACCTGGCCCACAACGGTGAGATCAACACCCTCCGCGGCAACATGAACTGGATGCACGCGCGGCAGGCGCTGTTTGCCAGCGAGGTGTTCGGCGACGACATCAAGAAGATCCTCCCGATCATCAACCCGAACGGCTCGGACTCCGCGATGTTCGACAACACGCTCGAACTGCTCGTGCTCGCCGGTCGCTCCCTGCCGCACGCGATGATGATGATGATCCCCGAGCCGTGGTCCAACCACGAGTCGATGGACGACGATCTCCGCGCGTTCTACCAGTATCACTCCTGCCTGATGGAGCCGTGGGATGGCCCCGCGTCGATCGCTTTTACCGACGGCAAGCAGATGGGCGCCATCCTCGACCGCAACGGCCTTCGGCCCTCGCGGTACTATGTCACCAAGGACGGCATCGTCGTCATGGCCTCCGAGGCCGGCGTGCTGGATTTCGCCCCGGAGGATGTCGTGCGCAAGGGCCGCCTGCAGCCGGGCCGCATGTTCCTCGTGGATACGGAACAGGGCCGGATCATCGAGGACGAGGAGATCAAGCGCGAGATGAGCCGCGCCCAGCCGTACCGGCAGTGGCTCAACGAACATCTGGTTCACCTGGGCGACCTGCCCGAGGCGCCGAAGATCGAGCAGCCCGACCACGAGACCCTGCTCCAGCGGCAGATCGCGTTTGGCTATACGTTCGAGGATGAGCGCGTGATCCTGAGCCCGATGGCCAAGGACGGCGTCGAGGCGATCGGCTCGATGGGCAACGACGCCGCGCTCGCGGTGCTCTCCAACAAGCCGCGTCTGCTCTACGATTATTTCAAGCAGCTCTTCGCCCAGGTCACGAATCCGCCGATCGACTCGATCCGCGAGGAAATCGTCACGTCGGCCGAATCCCGCCTCGGTTCCGAGGGCAACCTGCTCAACCCCGACCCCGCCGCCTGTCGCCGCGTCGAGTTGAAGTGGCCGGTGCTCACGAACGAGGAGTTCGCCAAGATCCGCCGGACCAACCTGCCGGGTCTGCGTACCGGCGTGCTGCCGATCCTGTTCCGCGTTTCCCGCGGCGAGAAGGGCCTCGCCAAGTCGATGGAAGAACTCTCCGTCATGGCCCGCCGCATGATCGAGGAGGAGGAAATCAACGTCCTCATCCTCTCTGACCGCGGTGTCACCCGCGACTACGCGCCGATTCCCGCGCTGCTCGCCGTTTCCGGCCTGCACCACTATCTCATCCGCGAGGGCCTGCGCACGAAGGTCTCCCTGGTCGTCGAGACCGGCGAGGCGCGCGAGGTGCACCACTTCGCGCTGCTCATCGGATACGGCGCGACGGCGATCAATCCGTACGTGGCGTTCGAGACGATCGACGACATGATCCGCGAGGGTCTGCTGACGAACATCGACCACAAGAAGGCCTGCGCGAATTTCGTGAAGGCCGGCTCCAAGGGCGTGATCAAGGTCATGTCCAAGATGGGCATCTCCGCCATCCAGTCGTACCGCGGCGCGCAAGTGTTCGAGGCGCTCGGCCTGCGCCAGGACGTCGTCGACCATTACTTCACCTGGACGCCGTCGCGCGTCGGTGGCATCGGCCTTGATGTCATCGCGCAGGAAGTGCTCATGCGCCACCGGGCCGCGTATCCGGACCGGTCGGTCAACGGGCACGTCCTCCCCGTGGGCGGACTCTACCAGTGGCGCTCGAGCGGTGAAGCCCATCTGTTCACGCCCGAGTCCGTGCATGCCCTCCAGAAGGCCGTGCGCCAGAACTCCAAGCCCGCGTACCAGCAGTACGCGAAGCTCGTCAACGACCAGTCGAAGGCGCTCTGCACGCTGCGGTCGCTGCTCGACTTCAAGAACGGCAACGCACCGGTTCCGCTCGAGGAGGTGGAGTCGGCCGAGGCGATCATGAAGCGCTTCAAGACGGGCGCCATGTCCTACGGCTCGATCTCGAAGGAAGCCCACGAGACGCTCGCCATCGCCATGAACCGGATCGGCGGCAAGTCGAACACCGGCGAGGGCGGCGAGGATCCCGAGCGCTTCACCTGGACCAACGAACGCGGCGACTCGAAGAACTCCGCGATCAAGCAGGTCGCGTCCGGCCGTTTCGGCGTCACCAGCGAATACCTGGTCAACGCGCGCGAACTCCAGATCAAGATGGCGCAGGGCGCGAAGCCCGGCGAGGGCGGCCAGCTGCCCGGTTCCAAGGTGTACCCGTGGGTCGCCAAGACCCGTGGCACCACGGCGGGCGTCGGTCTCATCTCCCCGCCGCCGCACCATGACATCTATTCGATCGAGGATCTCGCCGAGCTCATCCACGACCTGAAGAACGGCAACAAGGACGCCCGCATCTCCGTGAAGCTCGTGTCCGAGGTCGGCGTTGGCACGATCGCGGCCGGCGTCGCCAAGGCGCATGCGGACGTCGTCCTGATCTCCGGCTACGACGGCGGCACCGGCGCCTCGCCGCAGACGTCGCTGCAGCACGCGGGCCTGCCTTGGGAACTCGGCCTTGCCGAGACGCACCAGACGCTCGTGCTCAACAATCTCCGCTCGCGCATCGCGGTGGAGACCGACGGCCAGCTCAAGACCGGCCGCGACGTCGTGATCGCCGCGCTGCTCGGCGCCGAGGAGTTCGGTTTCGCCACCGCGCCGCTCGTCGCCACCGGCTGCATCATGATGCGGGTTTGCCATCTCAACACCTGCCCCGCGGGCGTCGCGACGCAGGATCCGCAGCTCCGGGCCCGGTTCGCCGGCAAGCCGGAGCACGTGGTGAACTTCATGAAGTTCATCGCGGACGACATCCGCGAGATCATGGCTTCGCTCGGATTCCGCACCATCGAGGAGATGATCGGCCGCACCGACCGCCTCGAGGCGAAGAAGGCGGTCGATCACTGGAAGGCGAAGGGCCTCGATTTCTCCAACATCCTCTACCAGCCGGATGTCGGCCCCGAGATCGGCCGGTTCTGCCAGATGAAGCAGGATCACGGGATCGCCCGTTCGCTCGATGTCACGCAGCTGCTCGACCTCTGCAAACCCGCGATCGAACGCGGGGAGAAGGTCATCGCGGATCTTCCCATCCGCAACGTCAACCGCGTGGTCGGCACGATCACGTCGGGCGAGATCACGAAGAAGTACGGCGCGAAGGGCCTCCCCGAGGACACGATCCGCCTCAAGTTCACCGGCTCCGCCGGCCAGAGCTTCGGCGCGTTCGTCACCCGCGGCATGACGCTCGCGATCGAGGGCGACGCCAACGACTACTTCGGCAAGGGCCTCTCGGGCGGCAAGCTGATCATCTACCCGTCCCCGAAGGCCACGTTCAAGGCCGAGGAAAACATGATCATCGGCAACGTCGCGTTCTACGGCGCCAGCGCCGGCGAGGCCTACATCCGCGGCATGGCCGGCGAGCGCTTCGCCGTCCGCAACTCGGGCGTGACCGTCGTCGTGGAGGGCATCGGTGACAACGGCTGCGAGTACATGACCGGCGGCAACGTCGTCGTGCTCGGCCGCGCCGGCCGCAACTTCGGCGCCGGCATGTCCGGCGGCATCGGCTACGTCCTCGACGAGGTCGGTGACTTCCCGAAGCGGGTCAACCCCCAGATGGTCGCCATCGAGAAGCTCGAGGACCCGCGCGAAATCGCCACCGTGCGCGCGATGATCCAGAAGCACCTCGACTACACGCAGAGCGCGCGCGCCCGCGCGATCCTCGCGGACTGGGACAAGTTCGTGCCGAAGTTCGTCAAGGTGATGCCCAAGGACTACAAGCGCATGCTCGCCTGCATCGAGCGCGCCCAGGCCCAGGGTCTCACCGGCGACGAGGCCATCATGTCCGCCTTCGAGGAAAACGCGCGGGATCTCAGCCGCGTGGGAGGAAACTAAACCAGCAAAGTAGCGAGTAGTGAGGAGCGAGTAGCGAGCATACACGGACAGACGCCGCCACATCGCCAAGTTCCTACTCGCTACCCACTACTCGCTCCTCGCACCTTCAACTTTTTCTTCCATGGGTAAACCAACCGGCTTCATCGAGTATCTGCGCGAACTGCCCGTCGATCGCACGCCCACCGAGCGTGTGAAGGACTGGAAGGAGTTCCACCATCACATGGAGGAGAAGAAACTCCGCACCCAGGGCGCGCGGTGCATGGATTGCGGTATCCCGTTTTGTCATACGGGAAAGCTGATCAGCGGGATGGCGAGCGGCTGCCCGATCAACAACCTGATCCCGGAGTGGAACGACCTCGTCTACCGCGGACTTTGGAAGGAGGCGCTCGACCGGCTGCACAAGACGAACAACTTCCCGGAGTTCACCGGCCGCGTCTGCCCCGCGCCGTGCGAAGGCTCGTGCGTCCTCGGGATCAACGCCCCGCCGGTCACGATCAAGAACATCGAGGCCTCGATCATCGACAAGGGCTGGGAGGAAGGCTGGGTTCATCCGGAGGCGCCGAAGGTCCGCACCGGCAAGAAGGTCGCGGTCATCGGCTCCGGCCCGGCCGGTCTTTCCGCCGCCGCGCAACTCAACCGCGCCGGACACACCGTGACCGTGTTCGAGCGCGCCGACCGCCCGGGCGGCCTGCTCATGTACGGCATCCCGAACATGAAGCTCGACAAGCAGGAGGTCGTGCTCCGCCGCATCAAGCTGATGGAGCAGGAGGGCATCAAATTCGTTTGCAACGCGAACGTCGGCGACAACGTCGAACCGCAGATCTTCCTCAAGGAGTACGACGCCACTGTCATCTGCACCGGGGCCACCCAGCCGCGCGATCTGCCGATCGAGGGTCGCAGCCTGAAGGGCGTGCACTTCGCGATGGAGTTTCTCACCGCGAACACCAAGGCGGTGCTCAACGGCGGCGCGGAACACTGCCCGATCAATGCGAAGGGCAAGGACGTGGTCGTGATCGGCGGTGGTGACACCGGCACCGACTGCGTCGGCACGTCGATCCGCCACGGTTGCAAGAGCCTGGTGCAGATCGAAATTCTCCCGAAGCCGCCGCTGGAGCGCGCCGCCGACAACCCGTGGCCGGAGTGGCCGAAGGTCTACAAGATGGACTACGGCCAGGAGGAGGCCGCCGCGAAGTTCGGCGCTGATCCGCGCATCTACCTGACGACGGTGAAGAAGTTCATCGGCGACGCCGCCGGCAACGTGAAGGAACTGGTGACGGTCGAGATCAAGTGGGAGAAGAACGACAAGGGTCAGTTCATCCCGAAGGAGATCCCGGGCACCGAGCAGACGCGTCCGGCGCAGCTCGTGCTGCTCGCCATGGGGTTCCTCGGACCCGAGCAGGCGCTGTTGAAGGAAATCGGGGTCGAGACCGACGCGCGTTCGAACGTCAAGGCCGAGCACGAGAAGTACACCACGAGCATCAAGGGCGTCTTCGCCGCCGGCGACTGCCGCCGCGGCCAGAGCCTCGTCGTCTGGGCCATCAACGAAGGCCGCGGCGCGGCCCGCGAGTGCGACCGGTATCTGATGGGGTACACCGATTTGCCGTAAGGTGAGATCGCACGGGCGCGAGCATTGCGCGTGACGCGCCTGATGCGGGCAGGCAATGTGGCGGTCATGAAACGCCTGCCCCGCGCGCTCACCCTCGTCGCCCTGTTCCTGACGGCCGCTCTGGCGCCCGCGGCCGAAAGCTCCAAGGCCGCACCGAAAAAGGCCAAGGCGCCGAATCCCGTCCTCGCCGCGGTCACCGACGTACCGGGCCTGCCGCGCGTGCTGCTGATCGGCGATTCGATCTCGATGGGTTACACGCTCGAGGTGCGGGCGAAACTCGCGGGCAAGGCCAACGTCCACCGGCCGCTCGAAAACTGCGGCGACACGGCCCGCGGCGTCGCGTCGATCGACAAGTGGCTCGGCGCGGGGAAATGGGATGTGATCCACTTCAACTTCGGGCTGCACGACCTGAAGTACCTCGACGCCGCCGGGCAGCTCGCGGCGCCGGACAAGGGCAAGCAGGTCCACAGTCTCGCCGAGTATGAAGCCAATCTGCGGAAGATCGTGGCTCGCCTCAAAGCGACCGGCGCGAAACTGATCTGGGCCGCCACCACGCCCGTGCCCGGCGGCAGCACGGGCCGCGTCGAGGACGACGCCATCCGCTACAACGCGGTCGCGGCGCGCGTCATGCAGGAGCACGGCGTCGCGATCAACGACCTGCATGCCTTCGTCAAACCGCGGCAGGCTCAACTCCAACGCCCCGCCAACGTCCATTTCTCCACGGAAGGCAGCACGCAGCTCGCCGACGTCGTCGTTGGTGCGATCACGCCGCTGCTGCCACCACGAAAGTAGGGGAAAAACCACGAAACACACGAAACACACGAAATTCCCGCACCGGGCTTTCGTGTATTCCGTGTGTTTCGTGGTGATTCTCAGACTCCCTCCGGCCCGTCCTTCATCGCGCCCGACAGGTAGGTGTCGTACGCCGCGAGATCGAGCAGGCCGTTGCCGCTGAGGCCGATCACGATCACGCGCTTCCTGCCCTCGGTGCGGCACTTCACCGCCTCGTCGACGGCGGCGGCGATGGCGTGCGACGATTCCGGCGCGGGCACGATGCCCTCGCTGCGGGCGAACAGCACCGCCGACTGGAAGACCTTGGTTTGTGGATACGCCATCGCCTCGATCAGCCCGAGCTTCAGGCAGTGGCTCACCATCGGGGCCATGCCGTGATAGCGCAGGCCACCCGCGTGGATGCTCGGCGGCATGAAGTTGTGCCCGAGCGTGTGCATCATCATCAGCGGCGTCGTCTCGGCGGTGTCGCCGAAATCGTAGCGCAGCTCGCCGCGCGTGAGTGACGGGCATGACGCCGGCTCGACCGCGACGATGCGCGTGCGCCGGCCGTCCTTGAGCTTCCGCCGGACGAAGGGAAACGCCAGGCCGGCGAAATTGCTGCCGCCGCCCGCACAGCCGAAGATCACGTCGGGCTCCTCGCCGGCCAGCTCCATCTGCTTGATCGCCTCCTCGCCGATCACCGACTGGTGCAGGCACACGTGGTTCAGCACGCTGCCGAGGGCGTATTTGGTTCCTGGATGCTTCATCGTGTCCTCGATCGCCTCGCTGATCGCGATGCCGAGGCTGCCGTTGCTGTCCGGTGTCTCCGCCAGCACCTTGCGGCCGAACTCGGTCTGGGTGCTCGGGCTGGCGTGCACGGTCGCGCCGTACGTCTGCATGAGCATCTTCCGGTACGGCTTCTGGTTGAAGCTCACCTTCACCATGTAGATGTTGCATTCGAGGCCGAACACGCTGCACGCGAACGCCAGCGACGAGCCCCACTGGCCGGCGCCGGTCTCGGTCGCGAGCCGCTTCGTGCCGGCGAGCTTGTTGTAGTACGCCTGCGGGATTGCCGTATTCGGTTTGTGGCTACCGGCCGGGCTCACGCCCTCGTACTTGTAGTAGATATGGGCGGGCGTCTGGAGCGCCTTCTCCAGCCGCACGGCGCGGAGCAGCGGCGTCGGGCGGTAGAGCGCGTAGACGTCGCGCACCGCCGCCGGGATCTCGATCCAGCGCTCGTTGCTCATTTCCTGGGCGACGAGGGACTCGGGGAACAGCCCCATCATCAGGTCCGGCGTCACCGGTTCGCGCGTGCCCGGATGGAGTGGTGGCGGCAGCGGCTCCGGAAAATCGGCCAGCAGGTTGTACCATTGCGTCGGCATCTCTCCCGCGCGCAGCGGGAACGTGAGCGGAGGGTTCATGGGCAGTCGGGGTTGGAAACGCGTCCCGATGGCTAGTCGCCCGGGCGCCGGTCGTCAGCCCGCGAATTCCGCTCCGCGCAGGTAGTGCGGGGCGTTGAGCCGGCTATGAGGTTTCCGACTGCCCCGGGGTTGCCCTGCGGCGGGAACCCGACGATCTTGCGCCTACGCGCCGACTGCCAGCTGCCCGCAGCCGGCGGCGATGTCGAGGCCGCGGCGCTGCCGCACGGTGCTGGGCAGGGAGAACTCGGCGGCCAGGATCTGCTGGAAGCGCTTCGCCGCGTCGGAACGGGTCGGCGCGCCGTCGTATCCGGAGGTTGGATTCAGCGGGATCAGGTTCACCTGCGCCGGGAGTCCGTGCAGCAGGGCGCCCACGGCGCGCGCGTGCGCCGGCGTGTCGTTCCGCCCCGCGATCAGCGTCCACTCGTAGAAAATGCGCCGGCCGGTCGTCTCGCTGTACGTCCGGCAGGCGGCCATCAATTCCGCCAGCGGCCACTTGCGCGCGGCCGGCACGAGCGCGGCGCGCTCCTCCTGGGTGGCGGCGTGCAGCGACACCGCGAGGTGCAGCGGACGTTTCTCCTGCGCCAGCCGCAGGATGCCCGGCACGACGCCGACGGTGCTCACCGTGATCCGCTCGGCGGCGAGCGCGAGCCCGGCGGAGTCGCGCAGGATGTCGATCGCGTGCATCACGGCGTCGTAGTTGTGCAGGGGTTCCCCCATGCCCATGAGCACGACATTGCGCAGGCGGGGCGGCGCAACGGCGTCCTCATGGGCGAGAGGCGAGGGGCCAGAGGCGAGGGGCGAAATCCGACGGGGCCGGAGGGCGCGGGCGACGTGGACGGCCTGGGCGACGATTTCGCCCGGCGTCAGGTGACGGGTGTAGCCCATCTGGCCGGTGGCGCAGAAGACGCAGCCCATGGCGCAGCCGACCTGTGAGCTGATGCACGCGGTGACGCGGCCAGTGAAGCGCATCAGCACCGTCTCGATCCGCTCGCCGTCGGCCAGCGCGAGCAGGTACTTCCGGGTGAAGCCGTCGCTGGAGTCGGTTTCCAGCGCGGTGGGCAGCACGCCGAGGGCGGCGTCGGCGCCGAGGCGGTCGAGGACCTTGGCGGGAACGCCGGGCATCGCTTCCGGCGTGAAGGCGTCGGCGGCCTGCAGGTACATCCGGTTCCACACCGTCTCTGCGTGCACGCCGGCGAAACCCCAGCGGGCGAACTGCACCCGGAGTTCCTCGCGCGTGAGGTCGTAGAGATTGATCCGGACGGAGGACACGGTCGGGCGCGCGGGGCGGGATCCGGCGGCGTCAGTGCGGCGGCAGGGCCATCGGGGCTTCGCGCAGCGAGGCGAGCGCGTCGTAGATGGGGACGTCGTGGCGTTTGCGGTCGAGAAAATAGCTCACGGTCTCGAAGCCGAGTTCGTCGAGCAGCCGCAGGGCCTGTTCGTAGCGGTCGGCGACGCGGGTGGGGCGGTGGGCGTCGGCACCGAGCACGACGGGGATGCCACGTTCGCGCATGTACCGGAGGATGCGCGGGCCGGGGTTCATTTCCGGCAGGGATTTGTTCAGGCCGCTCGTGTTGAGCTCCATCGCGACGCCGGTGGCGGCGATGCGGTCAAGCGCGCGCAGGATGAAGGGCTCGATCCGCGAGAAGATCCACTCGCGCGGCGCCTCGTTCTTCACGAGGTCGGGATGCGCGAGGGTGTCGAAGAGCCTGGTCTCGGCCGACTCGGCGAGATGTTCGAAGTACGTCTGCTGGTACGCGAACATGTCGCCGTTGAAGTACTTCGCCTTGTAGTGCGGCACCTGCATGTGCACGGACCCGAGCACGTGGTGCAGCGGGAAGCGGGCGTGGAGTTTTTCGGCCCACCACTCGAAGCCAGGCAGATAATCGCTTTCGAGGCCGAGGCGGACGTCCACCCGGCCGGCAAACTCCTCGCGGGCGGCCGCCACGAGGTCCACGTACTCCTCATATTGTTCTGGGGCCATCCGGTGCTCGATCCCGAGGTTGTCGGGCAGCGGGCCGTGGCAGGTGATGAGGATGCCCCTCAGCCCGCGCGCTTCCGCCATGGCGGCATAATCGGACGGCGAGCCGGTCGCGTGTTTGCAGAGCGGCGTGTGAGAGTGCGATTCGTAGAGGAGTGGTGACTTGGTCATCTGGGCGAGACGCGGGGTCTGAGCCTCACCGACATGCTCACGCAATCCCCGCGGGATGCAACTCAGAGCTCAGGCCTCGCAATCCCAGAGGGAAAAACCACGAAACTCACGAAACTCAGGCCAGGCCGTCGGCCTTGAATCTTTTCGTGTATTTCGTGTGTTTCGTGGTCCACCTCCGTCAGATCGGCTTGGTTCAGAAGAACGTGTAGTACTTCCCTTGCGCCAGCCGCTCGATCAGGAGCGCCAGTTCGACGGCGTGGTAGTCGCCCCACATGCAGGCTTCGCCGCACGGCACTTTGCGGCCGGCGGGGATGTGGTCCCAGCCGTTGGGGCGATGATACACGCTGTGCAGCAGCAGGCCCTGGTGTTTTTTGTCGGTCGCGAGGTATGGGTCGTCGAAGAGGGTGTCGGCGATCGTGAGCCCGGCCTGAAAGTATTTCGCGCCCGCGGCGGTTTCGCCCTTGGCGGTGAGGTACGTGCCAAGCCGGAGGAGGCCTTGCGCGGTGATGGCGGCGGCCGAGCTGTCGACGGGCTCGTAGGGATTGTAGGGGTCGGCGTCCTTTTTTGTGTAGTCGCCGAGCCGGTGGGAGTTCAGCGCCATGCTGTCCCAGTAGGGTACGCCGTCGCGGGAGGAGTAGCCGTCGATGTAATAATCGCTCGTGGCGCGGGCGGTTTCGAGGAAGAGGTCGGTCACCGCGCGGCGGCCGCCGACGGCGTCGAGGTCCGAACCCTTCACGGTGTCGAGAAACTCGAGCTGCTCAGCGTAGCCGCAGATGATCCAGGCGGCGCCGCGCGTCCAGGTCGTGAACGGCGAGTAGCCCTGCTGCGAACTCGGACAGCGGAACTGGCCGTCGTTGCGGTTGAAGACGCTTTCGTGGGCGACGCGACCGCGGACGTCGTAGCTGTCCCGACCCTGGCCGAAGAACACGTTGAACCGTGCCGTCGTCGCGGCGTGCTCGATCGAGCGGTGCAGCAGGTTGATCGGCTTGTCGCCTTCGCCCATCAGCACGTGGCCGAGCTGGTGTGCGACCACGAGGGCGCGCATCGAGCGGATCGTGTCGGCGAACAGCGACTGCGGACCATTGAACGAGTAGATA
Source organism: Opitutaceae bacterium (assembly GCA_016793535.1). Lineage (GTDB taxonomy): Bacteria > Verrucomicrobiota > Verrucomicrobiia > Opitutales > Opitutaceae > ER46. The sequence continues at coordinate 29,962 of JAEUHA010000302.1, forward strand.
TAGCCGCTGGGCGCGACGCCGGCGGCGCCGCCGAGCGGGGACCACGGCTGCTTGTACGCGGTGGTGACGTAGCGGGCCGCCTGCACGGCGCCGGAGGCCTTCAACGCGATCTCGGTGTAGTCGACCTCGCCCTGGTCGCGCGCGATTTTGCCCTCGAGGATGAGCCGGCGCAGGTTGCCGTAGGTGGAGACGTTGTTGAAGCCGTGATCATGCACGCCGACGTGCGAGACGTGGGACGCCATGTATTTCAGCGTCTTCTCCCGGCCGAGCTTGAGCATCGCCGCGTCGCCCGTGGCGTCGAAGTGCAGGAACGCCATGCCGAACTGAAAACCCTGGGTCCATTCCGTCCAGCCGCGCGAGGTGTACTGTCCCTTGATGGTGAACACCGGCGTGCCCTTCGACGGATCCCAGGCGGCGTCGATCGCGCGGATCTTCTGGCCGGCGAGTTCGAACACGCGGGCGGTTTTCTTCCGCAGTTTCTGCGGGGTGAGGCGGGCGTTGATCTTCATGGCGGAGGGCGGCCACGTTGCCGGGCGCGTTGCGGCGAAACAAGTGCGGAGTGCCAGGGGAAACAGGATGGTGGCGAGGTGCCTTCGCTCCGCGGACGATGGGCGGCGTACCTCGCATAACGCGGGGTGAGGGCACCCCGCCAGCATTCATGGCGTTCTCGGGAGTGAGACCGAACGGGAAACGGACTCACCCGCGAAACGTCGTCATCAGCTGCGCGTAGATTTTGGCGCTCGCGAGCAGTTCCTTGACCTCCGCGCGTTCGTCGACGCCGTGATAATCCACGCCGCCGGGACCGTAGCCGAGGGTCGGGATCTTCAGGTGATGCGAGAAGAAATGCATGTCGTTGAAGCCGGTCGACACATTAAAGACCGTCTCCTCGCGGCGCACGCCCGTCACGCACTCGGCCATGGCGCGGAAGAACGGATGCGTCGGTTCCGAGAAGCACGAGTAGTTTTCGGAAATCTTGTGCACCGTGACGCGACAATCGGGGATCTTCGCGGCGGCGGCGGCGATGAAGGCGCGCAACTCGCGTTCCGCGGTGGCGTGGCGTTCGATCGGGATCACGCGGCGGTCGATGGTGAAACTGGCGTGCGCCGGCACCGTGTTGATCTTGGCGCCTTCGCCGCAATGAAACACGCCGCCGAGATTGACCGTTGGCCGGTGCAGGCGGCCTTCCGGCGTGCGCCAGGTACGGCGCGCGAGCATCTGCTTGTAGGGGGCAAACGCGCGGATCAACGCGGCCATTTTCTCGAGCGCATTGATGCCCTTGTGCGGCAGCGAGCCGTGGGCGGGGCGGCCATGCACGCGGACTTCGAGCCAGAGGGTGCCGTTGTGGCCGCAGCACACGGTCGGGCCCTCGCCGCCCTCCATGACGATGGCGTAATCGGGCCGGATTGGAGCGTGTTCGACGAGCCAGCCCGTGCCGAGGGCCGAGTCCGTCTCCTCGTCGGCCGTGAACGACACCTCGAGGTTCATGCTGGGTCGGGCGCCCGTGGCGCGGACGGCCCGCAGCGCCATCAGGAGGCTGGCGATCGAACCCTTCATGTCCGCGGTGCCGCGGCCGTAGATCCAGCCCCGTTCGATGGCGCCGCTGAACGGACTGCCGTGTTTCCACGCGCCCGAGACCGGCACGACGTCGTAGTGGGCGTTGAAATGGAGCGTCCGCTTCGCCCCGCGCACCGGCAGTTTGCCCAGCACGTTGAATCGGGGATACCGCTGCAATTCAGGTGGTAGCGCGCGTTGGACGATTGCCTTCGGGAGCGGGTAGCGGCGAGACCGCAACCCCAGGTCCGTGAGTTCCCGGGTCAGCCACGCCGTTTGCCGGTCGTAGTTTTCCCCCGGGGGATTGACCGTGGAAACGCCGACCAGGTGCCGCAGGCGGTCCAGGAGCTCGTTGGGATGGCGATCGATGTAGTCTGCGGGAGTCACGGCGCGGAAAGGCTGCGGGTGGAAACGGCCGGGCACCATGGAAAAATGGCGCTTACCCGGCCGCCCGGTGACCCCGATGCGGGGTTGAACGCGGCGCCAAGCAGGACGCGGGCCCTTGCGGCGTGGAAGATTCGTTGGAGTTTCGAAGCCGGTACAGGTTGTGCATGGGCGGTCCGATGACTTCCTCCCTCGGGGTTCAATGAATTCGATCACGCTGTTTCCGTTTGCCGAGTATTGGTGGTTCTATGCGTCCTTCACCGTGGCGGTGATGGGCATGCTCGCGCTCGACCTGGGCGTGTTTCACCGCAACGCGCACGCGGTGAGCATGAAGGAGGCCCTGGGGTGGACGATCACGTGGTGCGTGCTCGCGCTGACGTTTTGCTTCGCGTTCTGGCAGTACGCGGAGTGGAAGCTGCCGCAGGATCCGCGGTTGATCGCGGCGGGGGTCACGGCCGAGGCGGCGCAGGCGATCGCGCGGCAGAGCGCCCTGGAGTTCCTGACCGGCTACGTGATCGAGCTCTCGCTGTCGGTGGATAACATCTTCGTTTTCGTCGTCGTCTTCACCTTCTTCGGCATCCCCCGCGAGTATCAGCACCGGGTGCTGTTCTTCGGCATCCTGGGCGCGCTGGTCTTCCGGGTGCTGTTCATCTCCCTGGGTGCGGTGCTGATGAAGTTCCACTGGGTCATCTGGGTCTTCGGCGGCTTCCTGGTGCTGACCGGCCTCAAGATCCTGTTTGCGCCGGAAAAGCCGCTCGATCCGGAGAAGAACCCGCTGCTCCGGCTGTTGCGCCGCTTCGTGCCGATCACCCCGCAACTGCACGGGCAGAAGTTCCTCGTGATGCAAAACGGCGTGCGGCACGGCACCCCGCTGCTTGTGGCGCTGATGGCGATCGAGTTCAGTGACATCATCTTCGCCGTGGACTCGGTGCCCGCGATCTTCGCCATCACGCGGGAGCCGCTGATTGTGTTCACGTCGAACATCTTCGCGATCCTAGGCCTGCGCTCGATGTTCTTCCTGCTGTCCGGGGTGATGCACAAGTTCCACTACCTAAAGTACGGCCTCGGCATCGTCCTGATCTTCGTCGGCCTGAAGATGGCCTGGCTCAACGAAGCCTTCGGCGGCAAATTCCCGATCACCTGGTCGCTCGCCATCATTGCGGGTGTCCTCGGCAGCTCGGTGGTCGTGTCGCTGCTGTTTCCCAAGCCGGCGGAGACACACGCCGGGTCGGCGGGGTGAGACGGGGAACGGGCTGGGCAATAACGAGGACGGCGGGCAGGAAAGCGAAGGATTAAGCTGCTCCTACCAGCTGCTTTAACCACGCCCAGACGAAATCGAGCACCTCCACCCCGAAAATCGCGATTGCGCCGAAGAACACCACGCCGAGCAGGGTCGTGAGATAGCCGGCGACGATGAAAACGCCGTCGCGCTCAAGCAGCCCGGCGGCGGTGAGCATGATTGCCCAGGCCGGGATCGTGTTGCTGAAGGGAATGGGCAGGGGGAGCAGCAGCAGCAGCGCGCAAAGGACGATCGGCACGGCGTGGACCTGCTCGCGCAGGGGTGAGCCGGTCACCCAGAGCATCCGCGGGCGGAGCAGCCGCTCAAAGGCCAGGATGATCTTGCGCGTCACCGCGAAGACCTTCGCGAACACCTTGGGCGGCAGCCGGGTGTCGAGGAGCTTGGCGGGCAGCCAGGGCTTCGCCCCGATGGCCAGGCGCACGCCGATGAGGGCGATGATCAGGCCGAAGGGGGTCGACAATCCCGGCAGGGGCACCGGGGTGGAGAATGGCAGCGCGAGCAGCAGGAGCAGCAGGACGAATCCGCGGCCGTGCAGCAGCCCGATGACCTCGCGCAAGGTCACGGTCTCCACCTCGAATTCGCGCAGGATCAGCGCGAACTCCTCCGAGAGCTTGCGCGGGTGGGCCGGGTCCGGCGGTACGATGACGGAGGGGCCGGTGGGCGGCGGCGGGCTGTCAGGTGCCCCGGCGGTTGCCATAGAGTTCGATGTGCAGCCGGTGGGCGTAGCGATAGCCGCGCGCCTTGCAGAGTTCACCGAGCCAGGCGGCCCGGTCGCGCATCCGCTCCAGGGACGTCGCCTCCGGCATCAGGAGCACCTTGTGCCGGGGAATCTCCCGGTGCAGGGCGGCGAGCATGTGTTCGAGTTCGTCCACATCCTCCGGCCGCGCGACGACAAACTTGAACTGGTACGCATACCGGTCGACCCAGGCCCGGACGACGTCGGGCTGCCAGCGGGTCGCCTCGTGCTTGCGTCGCCAGGCGGCGTGCGCCAGCGGGTCCGGCGCGGAGTTCAGGAGCTTGGGCGAAAGCGACGCCAGGTCGCACGCAATGTCGTCGGGTGCGATTGTCGCCGCCGTCTCGATCGTGAGGTGCCGCCCGGTCGCCTTGAGCTCGGCCGCCAGCGCGTGAACGTCCTTGGCGATCATCGGTTCGCCGCCGGTCAGGACGACGTGGCGCGCGGCGGGATGACTTTCCACCGCGGCGACGATCTGCGGAATCGTCCGGATCTCGCCTTCGGGCTGCCACGACGCGTACGGCGTGTCGCACCAGGCACAGCGCAGGTTGCAGCCGCTCGTGCGCACGAACACCGACGGCACGCCGGTCAACTCGCCTTCGCCCTGGATCGAATAGAATGTCTCGGCGATCAGCATGGCGCGCGGACCGGCTTTTCCGGCAGGGGTTCACGCGACGCGTACTCCGTGGGGTCCGCCAACCCGGCGAGGGCGAACGCCTCGCGGCGCTCGACACACGTGCCGCACCGGCCGCAATGCACGTCGCCGCCCTGATAGCACGACCACGTGCGCGCGAAATCGACTCCCAGCCGGGCGCCTTCCGCGGCGATCTGGCCCTTGGTGAGCGCGATGAACGGGCGCAGCAGCCGCACCTCCGCGTACGTGCCCAGCCGCATCGCGTCGCCCATCGCGCGCATGAAGTCCTCGCGGCAATCCGGATAGATCGCGTGGTCACCGCCGTGGGCCGCGATCACGAGCCCCTCCGCCCCGACGCTCTCCGCGAACCCGCACGCGATCGAAAGCAGGATCGCGTTGCGGAACGGCACGACGGTCTGCCGCATGTTGTCCGCCTCGTAGTGGCCCTCGGGAATCTCGCCGCCGCCCTTGAGCAGGTGCGACGCAAACAGGCGCGAGATGAAGTCGAGCGTGATGACCTCGTGGCGCGCGCCGAGCCGCCGGGCGTGCTCCGCGGCGAACGGAATCTCGCGGTGATTGTGCTTGGCTCCGTAGTCGAAACTCACCGCCGCCGAGACCGCGTGCTCGCGCGCCGCCCAGTAAAGCGCGGTCACCGAGTCCATCCCGCCGGAACACAGCACGAGAACCTTCATCGTTGGTAGTGCCGCAAAAGGGCACGGAAAGGGCAAAAAAGAAAACGTGGGGCGAAGGGTTGGACCGCCGGCTGCCGTGAAGGTGGGAGGGACTTGACGCCCCGATCGAACGCTCGGCCTCACCTCAGGTCGGGCTCATGCAGTTGAAAGTTGAAAGATGAGAGTTGAAAGACACGACGCCGCGGGCGCGGGTTGAAATCGCGGTCTGCCGGCAGCCCGCACCGAAAGGTGCCTTCGCTTTCCGTCTGCCAAACGGTTGTTCGTCCCGTCGAGTTTGGCTCTTTCAACGTTCAACCCTCAACTTTCAGCTGCATGCCTCCGGCTCAGGCCGGGGCGCCAAGCCCCTCCCACCGGCAGGTTGGGATGCGGGTCGTGCCGGTTTACGAGGCAGGATGCCCCGTCCACGCCCCGAGCCAAAGATTGGCAACCGGTCCGTTTTCCGCAAACTCCCGGGAAAACTCCCATGTTGATCCTGCACGATCCGCGTTGCGCCGAGTACGGCTCGTCGATGCGGCCGGAACAGCCGGCGCGCGTGATCCGGTCCGCCGCGCACTTGAAGTCGGCCCATCCCGACTGGACCTGGCGGGTGCCGGCCGACGCGGTGGCAACCGACGACGTGCTCCAGCTCGCCCACACCCCGGCGCACCTGAAGCGGCTGGTCGCGGAGCGGGACTTCGACCCTGACACGCCCTTCCTGCCCGGGATTCCGGACCACGCCCGACGTTCCGTCGCCGCTGCCATCGAGGCCGCGCGCCACGCCGCGACGAGTCCGCGGCACGAGCCCGTCTTTTCCCTGATGCGCCCGCCGGGCCACCATGCGACGGCGAGCCAGGCGATGGGTTTCTGTTACCTCAATCAGATCGCGATCGCCGCGCTCTATGCCCAGCGGCACCTGCACGCGCCGCGGGTGGCGGTGTGGGATTTCGACGCCCACCACGGCAATGGCACCGAGGCGATTTTCCAGACCCAGCCGCGGACGTTTTTCGCCTCGGTGCATCAATACCCGGGCTACCCCGGGACCGGCACGCAGCACCTCGGCGCGGCGATCCGCAACTGGCCCGTCGCCCCCAACAGCCCGCGTCAGGTGCACATGACCGCCCTCCGGGAATCACTCGACGCCGTCGTCGCATTCAATCCCGACCTGATCCTCGTCTCCGCCGGTTTTGACGCGTATGCGCGTGACCCGATCACCTCCATGACTTTGGAGCAGGAGGACTTTGCCACCTTGGGTCGCTGGCTCGGGGAACTCGGCCGACCGGCCGCCGCGGTGCTCGAAGGGGGCTACCACGAAGATCTCCCTTTGTTGATTGATGCATTCCTGACCGCGTGGAATAAGTCCGCCTAGCACCGTCGCATGATTTCCCGCTTCCTTCCGTCACGGCTGCGCCGTTTCCTCGGCGTGAAAGTGACGTCCAGTCCCCCTTCCTACTTGCTCCTCGACCAGCCTGGTTCGTTGGCCCCGCTTCTCACCGCCCTCGAAAAGGTGCACGAGGTGTCGCTCGATACCGAGGCGGACAACATGTACCACTACAAGACCCGGGTCTGCCTGCTGCAGTTCCTGGTCGGGGGTGAGGTGTTTCTCGTCGATGTGCTGGCGCCGGGACTCAAGCTCGAGCCGCTCTGGAAGGTCCTCGCTGAAAAGCATCTCATCATGCACGGCAGCGACTTCGACCTCCGGCTGTTGCATGACCTCTGCCGCTTCCGGCCGCAAAGTCTCTTTGATACCATGCTGGCGGCGCAGTTGCTCGGGGTTCCCCGGTTTGGCCTGGCAGCGCTCCTTGACCAGCATTTCGGGGTGGCGCTCGACAAGGACGGCCAGAAGGCGAACTGGTCGAAGCGACCCCTGACGCCGAAGCTGCTCGACTATGCCGCGCTCGACGTGTGGCACCTGCCGGCCCTGCGCGACATCCTGAAGCGCGAGCTGAAGAAGCTGGGCCGCCTGGCCTGGCTGGAACAGCAGTGTGAGGCGCAGATCGCCGCCGGTTTCGAGGGCTTTGCCCCGGCGACGGAAAACGACTGGCGGATCGGTCGGAGCGAACGGCTCCGCGGACCCGGGCTGAGCGTGCTCCATGCGGTCTGGCATTGGCGGGAAGCCCAGGCGCAGCGGCTCGACACGCCGCCGTTCAAGGTCTGCGGCAACACCCTCCTCCTCAAGATCGCCGAAGCGGCCGAGGCGGGCGACAGCGAGGCCACGATCCTGAACTCCGTGCACCTCGGCAAGCGGCACGACCGGATCTTTCCCTCCCTCACCGCCGCCGTCCGCGCCGGCCTGGCGCGCGACCCCAAGACCTTGCCGCGGCGACCCGGCCGGGATCCCAACCACGTCTCGCTCAATCAGGACGAAATCGAGCTGCAGGACCGGATTCGCAACGACCGCGACCGCGTGGCCAAGGAGCTGGAAATCGAACCCACGCTGATCGCCAACCGGTCGCAGCTTTCCCAGATCGCCCGGCAGCCCCGCAAAGTCGGCGATATCCTGCTGCCGTGGCAGGCGGAGTTGCTCCTGCGCCAGCCTTCCCTGAAGGCCTCCGAATAGGGGTCGTCCCGTCGATCCCCACACTTGCGAAACTTTTCCCCGCGCTCCAGCGTCCCTCCCCGCCGCCTCCCCATGAAGTCGATACCCGCCCTCGCCGTCGCCCTTGCCGTCCTCCTGTTTGCGTCCGGCTGCGCCACCCGCAACACGTCGAGCGGAGGCAAGGAGACCACGGTGCTCGGCGGGGCCGTCACGGTGGCGACCGACTCCTTCCAGCCCGTCACGCCCGCGACGCTCAACGTCGACACGACCAAGATCGCCGGGAAGTCCGGTCCCTCCGGCAAGAAGGTCTCGATCCTCTGGGGCCTGGTGACGCTGCACGATTATTGATGGCCTCGGGAGGAACGGACCGGCCGGCTCGTTCTTCCTGTTCCAGAGTGGTGGTTGCCCCGCCCCGGCACGCCCTCCGCAGTTAAACTCCCATGATTTTCCCCGCCGCGACTCCACCGTCGCGGCGTTTTTGTTGCCCGGGCCCGGGACGTTTGCCGCAATGCCCGCCATGCCCGACCCCGCTCCCGCCGCCGGCACCAGTGCCAACATCGCGCGGCACCTCGGCCTGATGGCGGGCTCGCGGCCGACTCTGGCCGCCCTGAAGGTGCCCCGGGGCCGGTTGCGCTCGGGGGAAATCGATTACCTCACGCTGACGTTTGCCGAACTCGACACCGAGGTGACGGCCTGGGGCGAACGGCTGACCGCCGCCGGCGTCCGGCGAGGTGATCGCACGCTCGTCATGGTGCGGCAGGGCCTGCCGCTGATCGCGTCCGTGTTCGCCATCTTTCGTGTCGGTGCGGTGCCGGTGGTGATCGACCCGGGCATGGGTTTGAAGAGCTTCCTCACCTGCGTTGCCCACGCACAGCCCCATGCGCTGGTGGGCATTCCGGTCGCGCAACTGGTCAGCCGGGTTTTCCGCCGGGCGTTTCGCTCGGTCGCGGTACGCGTGGGCGCGAGTAATGCGCTGACCGGCCGGCTGGTGCCGGACGGCGGAACCCGGCCCGCCGGCGGGCCCGCGACGTACTGCGCCGCCTCGGATCTTGCCGCCGTCCTGTTCACCTCCGGCTCGACCGGCGCGCCGAAGGGCGTGTGTTACCAGCACGGGATGTTCGACGCGCAGATCCGGCTGATCCGCGCGACCTATGGCATCGAGCCGGGTGAAATCGACCTGCCGCTGCTGCCGATCTTTGCGCTCTTCAATCCCGCCCTCGGGATGACGACCATCGTGCCGGAGATCGATCCGCGCCGGCCGGCGGCGTTCGACCCGGCCCGCATCGTCCAGGCGATCCGGCAGGAGCGGGTCACCAACTCCTTCGGTTCGCCGACGCTTTGGCGGAAGATCGGGGACTACTGCCAGGAGAAAAACGTCACGCTCCCTTCGCTCCGGCGCGTCCTCTGCGCGGGCGCCGCCGTGCCCGCCTCCCTTTGGGCAAGCTCGCGCGCGTTCCTGCCCCATGGCCGGCTGCACAGTCCGTACGGCGCGACCGAGGCGCTGCCGGTCGCGTCGGTGTCGGTCGATGAAATCGCGCCTGACTCGGTCCGCGGCGCCTGCGTCGGCCGCCCGGTGCGGGAAATGGACGTGAAGATCATCGCGATCACCGATGAACCCATCGCGACCCTGGTCGAAGCCCGCCTGCTCCGCCCCGGCGAGGTGGGCGAAATCGTGGTGCGCGGCCCCGTGGTGACCGAGACCTACGACGTGCGGCCCGATGCCACGCGACTGGCGAAGATTCACGGCGAAGCGGGCGTCTGGCACCGCATGGGCGACTGCGGCTATCTCGACGCCGAGGGCCGGCTTTGGTTTTGCGGCCGCAAGGTGGAGCGCGTCGAAACCGCCACCGGGCCGCTGCACACGGAACCGTGCGAACAGGTCTTTCGCCATCATCCCCGTGCCGCCCGTTGCGCCCTCATCGGCCGGGGAGAGCGCGGCCGCCAGCAACCCGCCCTCGTGGTGGAAGCCCGCGTGCGGAATGCCGCCGACGCCCGCGCCCTCGCGGAGGAACTGCGGGCCCTCGGCCGCCGGCACCCGCACACGGCGGGGATCACCACATTTTTCTTCCGGGAGAAATTTCCCGTCGACGTCCGGCACAACGCCAAGATCCACCGGCTCACGCTTGCGAAATGGGCGGCCACGGCCGCGGGAGTGGAGGCGAGCGACAGGTGAGGAGTGACACGTGAAGGGTGGCCACGGATGACCGGAACCGTTGGGATTCCCACCGCTTGTCCCTTGCTCCTCATCCCTTGTCACCCGCGGCCTCCGCCGCCAGCCGCGCGGCCCTCGTCACCGGCGGCACCGGCTTTCTAGGGCGGCGGCTGGTCGAGCGGCTGCTCGCCGCGGGACGCGAGGTGACCGTGCTCGGGCGCACGCCGGCGCCGGACCTCGAGCGGCGCGGCGTGCGCTTCGTGCGGACGTCGCTCGATGACGCGGCGGCGGTGACGGCCGCGTGCGCGGGCATCGCGACGGTGTTTCACGTGGCCGCGAAGGTCGGCGTCTGGGGCCGCTACGGCGATTTTTTCCGGACCAACGTCCTCGGCACCCGCGCGCTCCTCGCCGGCTGCCAGCGGCACGGGGTGGCGCGTATCGTTTATACCAGTACGCCGAGCGTGGTGTACAACGGGCGCGACCTGGCGGGTGCGGATGAATCGCTCCCGCTTACGACCGCCTGCCCGAGCCCGTATCCGCTCACGAAGGCCATCGCGGAGCAGGAAGTGCTCGCCGCCAACTCCGCCGCGCTGCGCACGATCGCGCTCCGCCCGCACCTGATCTGGGGCGTGGGCGACCCGCACCTCGTCCCGCGCGTGCTGGCCCGCGCGCGCGCCGGCCGCCTCCGCATCGTCGGCGCCGGCCGGAACCGCGTCGACATGGTCCACGTCGACAACGCTGTCGACGCCCACCTCCTGGCCGAGCAGGCGCTCGCGGTTTGTGATTCGTTCGCAGACACGGGGCCGGGCCGCCGGCGGGCGGACGGACGGGCGTTCTTCGTCACGAACGGGGAGCCGGTGGTCCTGTGGGACTGGATCAACGGGCTGCTCCGCGCGCTGGGGGAGCCGCCGGTGACGAAACACATCTCGCTCGGGACGGCGGCGGCGGTCGGGCGCCTTTGCGAGGTGTTGTGGAGCGTGCTGCCCGTCGGGGGCGAGCCGCCGATGACGCGCTTCATCGCCGCGGAGCTGGCGAAGGAGCACTGGTTCGACCTCACCGCCGCGCGGCGCGACCTCGGTTACGAGCCGCGGGTCACGATGGCGGCCGGAACGGCCGAGCTCGTCGCGAACCTGCGGAACGCTGACTGAGAATCGGAAAGTGGCGCGAGCATCCTGCTCGCGATGATGACCGATCGGCATTCCTGATCCACGGGAGCAGGATGCTCCCGCCACGCTGGGAAAGGCGGCGGGGTGAGGTCACTCTGACCGCGGCACTAGTTCGTACAGCGCCGATCCGTCGGGGTTCTCCTGCACGAGCCGGATCTGCGGGTAGCGGGCAAGGTGCGCGATGCCGCCGGCGCCGGAAACGAAGCGCAGGCGGATGCCGGGCACGGGCACGATGTGCCAGTTGGCGTCGGCGGAGGGATCGATCTCACCCGCGGCGCGGAAGTACTGCACGAGCGCGTCGCGGTTTTCGTCCGGGGCATCCATCACGATGGTCGTGCCGTCGAGGCCGGGGAAATTTCCTCCGCCCGAGGCCCGGTAGTTGTTCGTCACGACGATGAAGGTGGCCTGGTCGTCGAGCGGCCGGCCGGCGTGGCGCAGGTCCACGATCCGGCGCGCCTGCGGGTCGGCGAGTTTTCCGGCCGGCGTGTAGCGGGCAGGCTGGGTGACATCGATCCGGTAGGTCACGCCATCGAGGGTGTCGAACTGGTAGGAGCGGAACGCGTCGCTGATCAGGTTCTGCTCGCGCGGTCCCGCGGGATCGATCCGGTTGAACTGGCCGGCCGACATCTCGAGCCATTCGCGGACGACGGCGCCGCGGACCTTCACGGCCTTGATGAGGTTGGGATAGACGTAAAGGTCGGCGACGCTGCGGATGCTGAGGGTGCCGGCCGGGATATCCGTGAAATATTTCCAACCCTGGCGGCCGCCGGCCTTGAACGGAGAGGCGGCGGACAGCAGCGGCAGCGCCTCATACTCCGTGCCCTGCAGGGCGCGCCGCGCGTAGGCCAGCTGGGCCTGCGCCACGATCTGCACGGACGGGTCGTCCGTCACCTGCGCGAAGTAGCTCATGATCGGCGCCCGCGTCCGGGCCACGGCGCCGCGCACGTACTCCAGCGTGCCCTCGTGCTCGGTGCGTATCAGGCTTTCCACGACGGGATCTGCCTCGACCAGCGGCCGCCGCGTGGTCCGGTCGCGGATCGGCCGGATCGCGGCGCGGCTGCCGGTGACCTGCCATCGGCCGGTGCTCCGTTCGAGCACGAGGTCGATCACGCCGAGGTGGTCGCCCCAGCGGCCGGGCATCACGGACGGCACGCCGTTGATCGTGCCGCGGACGAGGTCGACCTTCGGATAATCGGCGAAGGCCGCGCCCGGAAACTCCCCGTGGGAGTGGCCGAAGAGGAGCGCGTCGATGCCCGGCACCTCGGCGAGGCGGGCCACGGAATTTTCCGCGAACCGCGGCGTCTCGCCGCGCTCGAAACCGGAATGCGGGATCGCCACCACGAGGTCGGCGCCCTTCGCGCGCATCTCCGGCACGTAGCGACGGGCGGACTCCAGAATGTCCTGGGCGGTGATCCGGCCGGTGAGGTGATGCCGGTCCCACGTCATGATCTGCGGCGGCACGAAGCCGATCACGCCCACCTTGAGCGCCACCGGGGCGCCGGCGTCATCGGTGAACGTGCGATCCAGGATGACGTAGGGCGTGAACGCGGGCCGGTCGTTCGAGGGGTCGCCGTCACCGTCGTCGAGCGTGGTGTTGGCGCTGACGTAGGGGAACTTGGCGCCGGCGATGGCCTGACGCAGGAAGGGCAGGCCGAAGTTGAACTCGTGGTTGCCGATGTTGGCGGCGTCGACGCCGAGCACGTTGAGCACCTTGTAGGCGGGGTGCACCTGGCCGGCGGCGAGGGGGCGGATGCGCGCCACGTAGTCGCCCAGCGGGCTGCCCTGCAGCAGATCGCCGTTGTCGAATAGCAGGCTGTTCTTCACCTCGGCCCGCGCGGCCTTGATCAGCGACACCGTGCGCGCGAGGCCGTATTCGGCCGTCGGCTGGTCCTGGTAGTAGTCCCAGGCGAGCAGGTGCATGTGGATGTCGGTCGTCTCGAGCACCCGCAGCTGCAGGGGGGCGGCGGCGAGGGACGTCGTTATCAGCAGCGCGGCGAGGACGCGCCCGCGGGGGATCGGCAGGCCACGTGGTCGGCCCGGGGAGTCGGCGGGCTTCATGATCGCTGCCGGACGGCTTCGAACAGGGTGATGATCGTGGCCATCGCGACGTTGAGCGAGTCGGCCTGGCCGGCCATCGGGATGCGCACGGGCGTGTCGGCGTGCGCCAGCCAGAACTCGCTGAGCCCGTATTGTTCGCTGCCCATGACGACCGCGAGCGGCCCGCGCAGGTCGACGTCGGAGTAGATTTTTTCCGCGGCGGGCGTTGTCGCCACGGTCCGGATACGCCGTTCCCGCAGCCAGGCGAGCACGCGGGGGCTCTCGTCGACCACGAGCGGCACGGAGAACAGCACGCCGGTGGAGGCGCGGACGACATTGGGGTTGAAGATGTCGGTGACCGGGTCGCAGACGATCACCGCGTGGCAGCCGGCGGCGTCGGCGCTGCGCAGGATCGTGCCGAGGTTGCCGGGCTTCTCGATTGCCTCGACGACGAGCAGGAAAGGCGTGGCCGGCAGGGCGAGATCCTCGAGCCGCCGCCGCCACTGGGGGGCAACGGCGAGCAGGCCGTCGGGCCGCTCACGGTAGGCAACCTTGGCGAACGCCTCCTTGGACAGCTCGAACAGCCGGGCGCCGGCGGCTTCGGCCTGGGCGAGCAGGGCGGGTTCGTTTTCACCCAGGAACCAGTCGGGGGCGAAATAGAGCTCCTGCAGCGGCACCTTTTTCTCGAGCGCGCGGCGGATCTCGCGGTAGCCCTCGACGAGGAAGACCCCGGCCTCGTCCCGCGGCCGGCGGTCGCGCAGCTTCACGAGCTGCTTGAGGCGCGGATTCTGGAGACTGGAGATTTTTTCCGGTGAGCCCACGGAACACACGGAAGACACGGAAACGGCCCAAAAGACAAAATCGTTTTCCTCGCGGTGCGCCTTTCCGTGTATTCCGTGTGTTCCGTGGGCAAGAAATCGAAGTTCAACGACCAGCCGTTCGCGTATCACCAGGAGATTGAACTGGAGATCAGCACCCTCACGAACCTCGGCTCCGGCCTCGGTCGGGTTCCGCTGGCTCCGCCGGCGTCCGCGGCGCCTGGCGCCGATGCTCCG
>JAEUHA010000308.1 GCA_016793535.1 Opitutaceae bacterium
AAGATGACGCTCCTCGCCGGCGCCAACTACTACCAGCGGCAGAGCATCCTGCACCGCGACCGCGCGTATTCGGCGATCGCGCCGCGGTTGAGCGAGAACTCGAGCCCGATGAATTTCGAGCTGACCCGCTTCTCCGTGGCCAACGCGCTCGGGCAGTCCGTGCAGGCCGCGATTCCCGGGGTCGGTCCCACCGCGATCTTCTTCTTCGCCCAATCCGGCGCCGATGCCGCCAACAATGGCACCAAACCCGCCTCGGCCTACACGTTTTCGCCCGACCGCAGCGCGACCTACAATCCGAACGAGGCGGCGATGACGTATCCCGAGATCGAACGCCTGGGCGGGTTCTTGTCGGCCGAGCGCAAGCTCTTCGGCACCGACAACGTGAAGGGCTATTTCGACCTCTCCTACCAGAACGTCCGCACCGAGTATCACCTCGCCCCGACGCCCACCGGAGATTTCACCGCGCTCGGGCAGACCGAATTGATCATCCCGGCGCGCACCGCCAACCCGATCCTCACGCTGGTGAATCCGTTCCTCGGCTTCGTCCTGCAGGTGCCGGCCGGCTTCGTGGTGCCGCCCGGTTCGTTCCCGGGCCCGGGCACGCAGTTCGTGAACGGCACGGCGCAACGGCTGGCGGCGCCGGGCGCGTTCAATCCGAACAATCCCTTCAACCAGGACATCGCCGACGGCTCCCGCGGGCGGCTCACGGAATTCGGCAACCGGATCATCCGGAACCGCACGGACGCGTTCATGACGACCATCGGCGTGAAGGGCGACAACCTCGCGGGCCGGTGGAACTTCGACGGCTCCTTCAGCTACAGCTCGATCCGCGACGAGACGCGGAACTCCCTCGTGTCCGCGTCGCGGTTCAACGACATCGTCAACGCCAACTCTCCGATCTTCAACCGCGGCAGCAGTGCGTTCATCGGCACGACCACGCCGTATAATCCGTTCGGATACTACCGGAACCCGATCGCGGCGAACGACGCCACGACGAATTACGCGCGCGTGACGGTGAAGGACACCAACGAATCGACGCTCGCCCACCTCAGCGCGGTGCTCTCGACCGGCGACCTGCTCAAGTTTCCGCACGGCCCGGTCGGGTTCGCCGTCGGCGTCGATTTCCGCCGCGAGCAACTCGACCAGGAGCCGGACGCGTTTGGCGCCAGCGGCGACCTGATCGGGCAGGCGCCGCGCGCGATCACGTCCGCCCAGCGCAAGATCGGCGGGATGTTCGCCGAGGCCAAGGTGCCGCTGCTGCCGCGGCTGGATGCCACGGTGTCGCTGCGGCATGAGCGCTTCTACACCAGCGACGATGACGTCACGGTCCCCAAGGCCGGCCTCCGCTGGCAGCCGATCGCCCGCCAGCTCACCGTGCGCGGCAGCTATTCGGAGGGTTTCCGCGAGCCGTCCCTCTTCGAGCGGTACTCGACCCCGATCTCGGTCCTCTCGTCGATCCTCGATCCCCGCGACGGCTTCGTCGAACCCGAGCAGCGCGTCACGCTGCGTGGCAACCGCAAGCTCGAGGCCGAGAAGACCGACTACGCCAATCTCGGCTTCATCTGGTCGCCCACGTCGCCGCGGCTGAAGGGCCTGACGCTGGGCGCCGACTACTGGCGCATTCATCGTGACCGCACCGT
The DNA here is from genome assembly GCA_016793535.1 of Opitutaceae bacterium. Taxonomy (GTDB): domain Bacteria; phylum Verrucomicrobiota; class Verrucomicrobiia; order Opitutales; family Opitutaceae; genus ER46. Next base: position 1,641 of record JAEUHA010000308.1, read on the forward strand.
CGAGGCCAATCCCCAGAACACCGTCTTTCGCGCCTTCGGCGCCGTGCCCGGCGGCCTGCAGGAAGGCGAGGCGGTCTATCTTTCCGCGAGCGGTGCGATCAGTGTCGTCGACGCGGTCTTCTTCAATGTCGGCCGCACGCGGGTCGCGGGCTGGGACTTCAGCGGCGCCTACCAGTTGCCGACCGACCGCCTCGGCCGGTGGGAACTGTCGACGGTCTGGACGCTGATGACGACCTTCGAGCGCGCGGCGCTGCGGGATGCGCCGCTGCGCGACGTGCTGGGCCTCGACTCCACCGGTTCCGGCGAGAACGGGTATCTCAAGCTGAAGGGCCGCGTGACGCTGAACTGGTCGTACAAGGGCTTCACCGTGTACACGCAGGGATTCTACACGGACGGGTTTGCCGATGCCGATGCGAATGGCGTCGCGCGCCAGGTGAACGACCGTTTCCTGATCAACACCCAGGTCGGTTATTCGTTCCGCGGTGACCACGGCCGGTTCCTGCGCGACACGCGGGTGAACGTCGGCGTGCGCAACCTCTTCGACTGGGATCCGCCGCGTTCCCTCGGTGGCGGCACCAACGCCAGCGGGTATCCGGGTTTCCTCTACACCGCGGAGAACCAGTTCTGGTACGTGTCGGTGAGCCGGAAGCTGTAAGGACAAGTTGAGAGTTGAGGGTTGAGAGTTGAGAGCGCAAACCCGCCGCCGGGGCGAGTTCGTGATCCCGGAGCAGCGTCCGCTGCACCTGCACGGATCGAGGAAGGGCCTCTCAACTCTCAACTCCGACTCTCAACTGCGCTGGGCGGGCTGGGCCCGCTCAGCGCTTCGCCGGCATCTCGATCGTCCGCGTCGGCCCGACCTTCACGCTGGCCTTCATGAGGTGTGTCGCGAGGAAGGTCTCGAGCGCGGCGTAAAATGAGACCGATGCGTCCTGGTCGCGGAAGCCGTGGCCCTGGCGGCCCTCGACGATCGCCTGGTAGTCCTTGCCGTGCTTCTTCAACAGCGGCTCTAGGCGCGACCAGTGGTTGATCTTTACCCGCGGATCCTCGGCGCCGTACACGTGCAGGGTCGGCACGCGGATGCGGTCGACGTAATTCAGCGGCGACGTCTCGTCGCGGTAGTCGCGCGTCGGTCCGACCCACTCGCGCTGGTAACTGAAGTCGCGCCCGAACCGCCACTCGTCCTCCCCGCGCTGCTTGAACGTGATCTCGAGGTCCGAGGCGCCGACGTAGTTCACGGCGCACGCATACAGGTCCGGCGTGAGCATCACGCCGATCAACGACGCGTAGCCACCGTAGCTGGCGCCGTAGATCGCGACCCGCTCCGGATCGGCGATGCCCTGGGCGATCGCCCACCGCACGCCGTCGGTCAGGTCGTCCTGCATCGCGCGACCCCACTGGTGCCGCCCCTTGTTCAAGAACTCCCGGCCGTAACCGCCCGAGCCGCGGAAATTCGGCTGCAGGACCGCATAGCCGCGACTGGCGAGAAACTGGGCGTCGGCGTCGTAGCCCCAGGAATCCCGGATGCCGAAGGGGCCGCCGTGCGGATGGATGACGAGCGGAAGCTTCCGCCCCGGCGGATGTCCGCGCGGCGTCGTCAGATAACCGTGGATGGTGAGGCCGTCGCGGGCCGCGTAGCTGACGGGCCGGCGCGGGCTCAGCCGGGCGGGGTCGAGCTCGCGGATGCGCTTGAACTGCGTGAGGCCGCCGGCCTTGCGGTCGAGGACGTAGTACGTCCCGGGTTCGCGGTCGTGTCCGACCCAGATGAGCGACACGCTGCCGTCGTCGGAAACGCTGGTCTCCCGGATGTCGCAGCCGGTGAACGTGCTCTCGAGCCGCTTCTGCAACGCGGCCCGCTCGGCATCGAACCAGTGGTGATGTTCGCGTTCGAACTCGTAGCGCACGCCGAGCAGCCGCGAGCGGTCGGGGCTGACGATCAAGTCCGCGATCTCGCCCTGCGGCGGGACGAAGAGCGGGGCGCCCAGCGCGAACGTGTTCGTGTCGACGGCGTGGAGCGCGCCGCGGTCGTGTTCCGCGTACGAGACGAGCCACAACGTGGTGTTGTCGGCGGCGAAGCCGCGCGGCTGCCAGGTCTCCATGTAGCCGTGAAACGGATGCCGGACGACCTCCTTGAAATCCTGCCGGTCGTCGTGCCGGTGCTCCCAGACCATCGTGTCGCCGGCGAGCCGGGAGCGGAGGCGGAGCTGGCCGCGGTGGTCGAAGACGTAGGACCAGTACCGCTCCGAATCGCGGAACTCGAACACGGGTGAAAGCGCCTTGTTGCGAACGTTGAGTCGGGCGACAATGGGCGCGCCGCCGACGTACATCGCGTTGTCGATGTTGCCCGCAAAGAAGCCGGCGACGGCGATCCGGTCCGGATCCGAGGGCAGCACGTCGAGGATGCCGGCGAAGTCCCCGGTGAGGTTGTAGGCGATGCGCTGGGACTCACCGAGGCGCAGGACCGTTCGGCCGGTGAGGTCGGTGGAGCCGATGAAGAAGGACTCGTTGCCCGAGACGTCGGCTTCGAACACGATCCGGTCGTTTCCCTTCCAAAAAAACCGGACGATGCTTTCGTCGGTGGCCCGCAGGATCATCCGGGATTCCTTCGTGGCGCGGTCGAAGAGCCCCAGCGCCAGCTTCTTCTCGTGTGGAAAGAGAAACGCGATCTTCGTGCCGTCGGGCGACACGCGCGGCTGGCGGACCTGTGGCAGCCCGAACAACTCGTCCACGGCCGGCGGGGGCAGCCCGGCGGGCTCGGCGGCGCGCGGCGCGACGGGCAGGGCCAGGAACGCGGCGACGGCCAGAAGCGCGGCGGCCGGGATGACGGTTTGCCTCATGCCGCGCAATGTGGTCATTTCCCGGACGAACGTGAAGTCCGCCGTTATCATTCACCATATTTTCGTTTCGCCCGGGCATAATTTCTTCGGCCGCCATGGCCAGCCGCCCGGGGAGCACGCGATGACGGATGTCGCCAACGCCCGCTGCCGGGCAGGGTGGGGCATCGAGGGCGATCGGTTCTACGGCTATCGGCCGGACTACGCGGGCCAGGTGACCTTTTTCGCGTGGGAGGTGTACGCTGAAGTGAAGCAGGTGTTCGGGGTGCCGCAGCTGCGGCCCGATGCGTTCCGCCGCAATGTGGTCGTCGCCGGCCTGGCGCTGAACGACCTGATCGGCACGCGATTCACGCTCGGAGGCGTTGAGTTCGAGGGCATGAGCGAGGCCAAGCCCTGCCACTGGATGGATCGGGTCGTCGCACCCGGAGCCGAGCCCTGGCTGCGCGGCCGCGGCGGCCTGCGGGCGCGCGTGCACAGCGACGGCGAATTGCACCGGGGGCCGGTCGAGTTGATCGCCCCGGGGCTGCTGGCCTTCGGGTGACTGGCATTTCCCTGTAGGCGGGGTGCCCTCACCCCGCGGGTTTAGGGATTTGCCGCCGCCAAGCCGCCGGGTGAGGACACCCCGCCTACAAACTCAGGGAAGGCGGCTTCTCTACGCGGTTCTGGCGTCGCGCGCGAGGTACTCTCGGACCCACGCCACGCCGCCCGCCTCATCCGCAAACGCCCCGTCAAGCTGCGCCTCGAAGGCGGCGTCCGTGATGGGCGTGAAGCGCGGTCCCGGTTTGCAGCCGAGGGCGATCAGGTGCCGGCCGAGTACGATCGGCTTCGGGGCGGCGTCCGCGAGCTTGAGCGCGTTCGCCTGGGCCACGAGGTCGTCGATTCGCGCGTGAATCTCCGGCGAGGCCCGCGGCGGACGGCCGTCGGCGTCCGCGCGCATCACCACCGCCAGGTCATCGATCGTGGCGGGCGCGAGCCGCCGGGCGAGCCGGCGCACGCTCGTCGCGCTGAATTCCGCCTGCCCGTGATGGTGGGCGAGATGGTTGACGACCAGCGCGCTGACCGGGGCGTCGTGGTCCAGGGGGGCGCCGATCCGGCGGAGAAACTGCGTCGCGATCGGCCCGCCCGCCGCCTCATGCCCGGGGCTGACCCAGCGGAGCGTGCCGCGCTTCTCGGCCCGCACGGTCGTCGCCGGCTTGCCAAAGTCGTGTGCCAGCACCGCGAACATCAGCCACCGGCGCCGGGGCGGCGGGGCGGAAACCCACTCGGGCCGTGCCACGAGCGCGTCGAGACAGCATTGCGTGTGGGTGAAGACATCGCCTTCCGGGTGCCACTCCGGCTCCTGCGGCGTGCCCCGTAAGGCGGCGAGTTCGGGGAAATGTTTCAGCCAGTCCGTCTGTTCGAGCACGGCGAGGCCGGCGGAAGGCCGGGCGGATTTCGTGGCCCACTTTTCCCACTCGCCCCAGACGCGCTCGACCGGCAGCTCGGCGAAGGCCGGCGCAATCCGGCGGCAGAGCGCGGCGGTTTCCGGGGCGAGGGAAAAATCGAAGCGCGCCGCGAGCTGGAAGCCGCGCAGCACGCGGAGGGGATCCTCGGCGAACGCGTCGCTGGTGTGACGCAGGATCCGCGCGGCGAGGTCGCGCTGTCCGCCGTGCGGGTCGATCAGGACGCCGGTGAACGGGTCGAGCGCGATTGCGTTGAGGGTGAAATCGCGCCGCGCCGCGGCGTCGGCATCGCTCAGATTCGGCTCGGGCTGGACGGCGAACCCGCGGTGGCCCGCGCCCGTTTTCGATTCGCGCCGGGGCAGGGAGAAGTCGTATTCGGCGCCGCTGGCGCGGCTGCGCACCTTGATGACCCCGAAGCTCCGGCCGACGATGTCGGTCGAACCAAACGGCGTGAGCACGCGGTGGAGCGATTCGAAATCGATGCCGGCGACCTCGACGTCGAAATCCTTGGGCGCGATCCCCAGCAGCCAGTCGCGAACGCCCCCGCCCACAAGGCGGGGCCGGCCGACCGCGCGCACGGCCTCGAGCATCGCCCGCAGGTCGTCCGGCAGCGGTAGGTCGCGTGTCATCGGGCCAGGCTCCAGCCGGTCAGGTGCGGCGGGGAAAGGCGGCGATCATGGCGAGCAGCCAGCCGACCATCAGGGCGACGCCGCCCACCGGGGTCACGGGCCCGAGCCAGCGCGGCCCTCCCAGGGCGAGCCAGTAGATGGAACCGGAAAACAGCACGACTCCCGCGCACCACAGGTGGGTGATCCAGCGGACCGACCGGGGCGTGCCCGCGGCGGCGTTGGCCCGTTCCCAGGCCGCCAGGGCGAGCAGCGCGATCGCCTGAAAGAGGTGGTAGCGGGCCGCCGAATCCCAGGCGGCGGTCATCCCGCGCTCGATGAGCGTGGCCTTGAGTCCGTGGGCACCGAGCGCGCCGAGGGCGACGCCGGTGAGGCCGAGGAAGCCGGCGGCCAGCATGGGGTAGCTCATTGCTTTCGATCCTGCAGTCATGGCCCGCACCTTCGCAGATTGATCCGGGGAAACAAGGCCGCTTGTGCCGGTGACCACGATCGCCGGGGGAGAAGCCGCCCGGAATCGAAGCAAAGGCAGGCCGGCCGTTTGCGGGCCTGCCGGCGGCAGGAGCGGCTATGCGCCGCGACGGGCGGGAGCCGAAACGTCCGGTCGCGGCGCAAAGCCGCTTCTCCGATCGCAAATTGAACCAGCGCCAGTTAAAGAAAGAAGGGCGTTGACACGCTCTTTTTTGACCTTAGCTCTTGGCCTCTTTTCGCATGAAAACGTTCCTCGCCAAGAAGGAGACGGTGCAGCCGAAGTGGTATCTGATCGATGCCGCTGGGGTGCCCTTGGGTCGTCTCGCCGTCAAGGCCGCCAATATCGTCCGTGGCCGCCACAAGCCTTCCTACACGCCCAGCGTCGACACCGGGGATTTCGTGGTGGTCATCAACGCGGAGAAAGTCGCGCTGACCGGCAAGAAAGAGGTCCAGAACGAGTACATGTTCTTCTCGGGCTTCGTCGGTGGTGAGAGCTACCGCAAGGTTTCCCTGATGCGCGAGCGGCACCCGGAGTTCATCATTGAGCACGCGGTCAAGGGCATGCTTCCGAAGAACAAGATCGCGGCCCGGATGCTCACGAAGCTCCGCGTGTTTGCCGGTCCGACGCACACCCACGAGGCGTCCAGTCCTCAAAAAATCTCCGTCTGATTCATTGCCAGAACATGAGCGCTGCCACTCCCGCCAACGTTTTTCTGGGCACCGGCCGTCGTAAGACCGCCACCGCCCGCGTCCGCATCACCGAAGGTTCGGGGAAACTCCTCGTCAACGGTCGCAACTTCGACAGCTACTTCTCCCACGAGAACTTCTCCAAGCAGGCTTACGCACCGCTCCTGACGGTCGAGCTGCGCGAGAAGATCGACGTCACGGCCAACGTCAGCGGCGGCGGCGTCGCCGGCCAGGCCGGTGCGGTGGCGCATGGCATTGCCCGCGCCCTGCAGAAGATGAACGCCGAGCTTCGCCCGGCGCTGAAGAAGGCGGGTCACATTCGTCGCGACCCCCGCGAGAAAGAGCGCAAGAAGGCCGGCCAGCCCGGCGCCCGCAAGCGCTTCCAGTTCTCGAAGCGCTAAGCGCTCCCGGCTCACGCCACCAAAACCCTGTTTCCCAACGCCGTCCGCTTTACCGCGGACGGCGTTTTTGTTTTTCCGCCGGGAGCGCGGCCGCCCTCGGCCGCAGGGGTCGGACTAGGCGGCCGAGGGCGGCCGCGCTCCCCGGGAAAGCGACGAAAACGGCTCGATTGGCTGGAACGTGTTCTGCTAACAGGAGAGCCATGAATGCGACGCTTCCCCGTGCCCTGGTCCTGCCGGCCCTTTTCCTGGCGTCGCTGACGCCGCTGCTGGCGCATCCCGGGCATGACGATGGTCATGACGTCACCTGGGAGCTGGGGCACCTGGCCGCGCATCCGTTCGCGACGGCCGCCTGGGCGCTCACTTTCGTTGCCGTGGGCCTGGCCGTCCGACACGGGCTCCGCCGTGCCGCGGCGGCGCGGACTCACAGTTTTCGCGGATCGCAGGTCAGGCGCGGAAAGTAAGGGGCCAGGATCCGGCGCACCTCGCGCAGGGATTCGCGCAGCCGGATCGGACCCGAGGCAATCAGCTTGAGGCTCCAGCCGCTCCGACGGAGCCGCGAGACCCCGATCCACAGCCCATGGCCATGGAGCGCGGTCAACGCGCCGCGCCAGGCGGGTTCGCTGGCCTCCGTGACGGAGGGTGCGATGAGCACGGCGTTGGCGAAACAGGCCTCCACGCCGCTGCCGGCCAGCTTCGCCAACCCGAGGAGTTCGGCTCCGGTCTGGTCCATTCGCTCGCGCAGGACGAGTTCACCGGCCGCGCGGACGCTGAGGCCCAGGATGAGCCGGTCCCAGGCCCACGCTTCGCCGTGTGCGAGGCGGCCGGGCATCAGTTGATCGACGAAAAAAAGCGCGCCGCCGTCCGCCACCTCGAGGGTGGTCGACTGCCGGTACCGCGAGGCCCGGTGCGGCACCAGCGGCTCGGGCATCACTTCGAGCCAGCCGCCGGCCGCCACCGCGAAGTGCTGCCGGCACTCCGCGGTCCCCTCGCGCATGTGAAAGATGCGGCTCGCGCTCGGCGTCGTGACGAGGAGCGACGCCTCGCCCTGCACGACGATCTCCGATTCGAGCCGGTCGCCGGCCAGGATGCCGGCCGTCGGATTCACCACCTGCACCAGCAGCGTGCGGGCGTCCTCGTCCCAATAAGGTTTGCTGAGATGAAACGGCGCCCGAAACGACTGCGTCGCCAGGACCGTACGGCCGCGGGCGTCCGCGCTCCCAGAGTCGGGCATCACGGTACTTTCGCCGTCTGAGCGAACAACACGTGCTGCTCGATCCACGCGATCACGGCGTCGAGGTTGTGTTCGCGTTTGAGGTCGCAGAACAGGAAAGGCCGCGCGCCACGCTGCACCTTGGCATCGCGCTCCATCACGCCGAGGTCGGCGCCGACGAGCGGGGCGAGGTCGATTTTGTTGATGATGAGCAGGTCGCTGAAACGGATCGCGGGTCCGCCCTTGCGGGGGATCTTGTCCCCTTCGGCCACGTCGATGACGTAGATGAAGGCGTCGACCAGCTCCGGCGAGAACGTTGCGGTGAGGTTGTCACCGCCGCTCTCGACGAGCACGAGCTGCAGGTCGCCGGCGAACTTCTCCTCGAGGGCGCGGCACGCCTGCTCGTTCATCGTGGTGTCGTCGCGGATCGCCGTGTGCGGGCAGCCGCCCGTCTCCACCCCGGCGATACGCTCGGCCGGCAGCGCGCTGTGCCGGATGAGGAACTGGGCGTCCTCGGAACAGTAAATATCGTTCGTGACGACCGCCATCGAGTAGCGCGTGCGCAGCCGCTGGCAGAGCTTGAGGCAAAGCATCGTCTTCCCGGAACCAACCGGGCCGCCGATGCCGATACGTGGGGGACGGGACATGGTGGGAAAGTAGCGAGTAGCGAGTAGCGAATAGAGGGTAGTGAGTAGGAAGGACAGAAATGGTCACGGGAAGATCGGATGCTCGCTACCCGCTACTCACTACTCGCTACTTTCATGAAATGAACATCCGAGCGTCCGCCGTTTCGTGGCGCGCGCTGGCGATGTCGAGCCAGGGGTTGAACCACCCGATTTCGTCGCGCGGGGTGCTGGCCGCCGCGGTGATCAGCTCGGGCGCGGTCGCGAGCGCCTCGGTGAGGAGCGACTGGGCCCCGTTTTGGCCGAGGCGCAGGAGCTTCATCGCCGCGGACAGGAGCGACGCCACGCTCGCATAGGTCACGCCGGCCAGGACCGCGGCCAGCGGCGCGCCAAGCACCCGGCCTTCGAGGGCCGCGGCGATGGGCGCGGAGAACGGCCAGCTTTCCTCCCGGGCACGGCGCAGGTAGTCGTCCGCCAGGGCCGACGGACGCAGCCGGCCCGCCAGTTCCGCCCGCTGGCGTCCGATGTTGTCCGACGCGACCCGGGCCTCGCGCGGGGTGCGCAGCGCGGACGAAAGCGTGCTGAGGTCCCGCAGGCTCGCCCAGTCGGGTCCGCCCAGCGCCCGCCACGCCTCCGCGGCGAGGGGCAGATCCGTGTGGCGGAGCGCCGGGAGCGCGGCCTGGAAAACGAACGCCCGCAGGGTCACGGTGTCGTGCACGACGCCTTCCTGCACGAGCCCCTCGAGCCCGAACGAGTGCGCGTAGCTGCCGGTGGGAAAGAACGAGTCGCCGGCCTGCAGCAGGCCGCAAAGCCAGGCGGCGTCGGAGGCGGAATCGG
>JAEUHA010000329.1 GCA_016793535.1 Opitutaceae bacterium
CGCGCCAGGTGGGACGCGATTCGCGGAGGCGGTTCTCGAGCGTGGCGATGGTGCGCTCGAGGTCGGCGATCTGCTTCTGCTGGTCGGGGGTATAGACCCACGACTGGGCCTCGTAGGTGTTGTCGATGAACGCGAACAGGCCGAAGTACTCGTCGTGCGAGATCGGATCGAATTTATGCGTGTGGCACTGCGCGCACTGTAGCGTGAGGCCGAGGACGGCTTTGCCGATGCAGTCCATCCGGTCGAAAATTTCCTCCTTCCGGAACTGCTCCGGGATGATCGCGCCCTCCTCGTTGATCATGCTGTTGCGAAGGAAACCGGTGGCGACGATCTGGTCCTGGGTCGCCTGGGGCAGGAGGTCGCCGGCGATCTGTTCAATGATGAACTGATCGTAGGGCAGGTCGCGGTTGAACGCGCGGATGACCCAGTCGCGCCAGGCCCATTGCTCGCGGGGCAGGTCCTTCTCGTAGCCGTTGCTGTCGGAATAACGCGCGGCATCGAGCCAAAGGCGCGCCCATTTTTCGCCGTACGACTCCCGCTGCAAAAGCTGGTCGAGGAGATTCGCCACGGCGGCCCCGCGGTCGCGGCTGGCGGCCTGGACGAACGCCTCGACCTCGGCGGGCGTCGGGGGCAGTCCGGTCACATCCAGGTGGATGCGCCGCCCGAGCGTCGCGGCGTCGGCCGCAGGCGAGGGCTGCAGCCCGACGGCCGCCAGCCGCGCCGCCACCCGCGAGTCGATGGGATTGCCAGCTCCTTTTGCCTTGGCGGGTTGAGCCGGGGCCTGGGGCGGAATGAAAGCCCAGTGCGGCTGGTAGTCGGCGCCCTCGGCGATCCAGCGTTCGAGCTTGGCCACGTCGGCGGGCTTGAGCCGCTCCTTCTTGTTGGGCGGAGGCATCACCTCGTCGTCGTGCGGCGAGCGGGCCCGCAGCAGCAGTTCGCTCTCGCCGGGCTTGCCCGGGACGATTGCAGCGGAACCGGACTTGCCGCCCTTCAAGGCGGCATCCCGCTCGTCGAGGCGGAGTCCACCCTTGCGCGAACTCGCGTCGGCCCCGTGACAGTTGAAGCAGTTGTCCGAAAGGATCGGTCGGATGTCCCGGTTGAACTCGAGTCTCGCCGCGGCGGCGTCAACGGCCGTGGGCATGGCGGACAGTGCGAGCACGGGAAGGAGGGACAGAAGGGGCGGACGGCGTGACATGGACGGGCCAAAGTGCCGGTGAAGGCGGCGTGGTCGGGGAGGTGGGAGCGAAGGACGCGAGTGGGGGAAAGCATGACGCGGTCGCGGCCGTTGTCACGTGCCGGATTCGAAAACGCCCGCTTCTACGCCCGACCAGCCACCGGAAGACGCCGGAGGCCCGGGCGCGGGCTGCGGCGCGGGAATAAACCGGCCCGGGGCGCGTGGCTCGGTTTGCGAAACGGACCCGGATCGCACTACGGTGGAGTATGAACCGACGACGTTTGCTGGCCGCACTTGCCCTTACTGGGACCGGCGTGATGGCGGGATGCGCGGTGGCGCGCGGGAGCGGTGGCGCGGGGTGGCGAGGCGTAAAGTCGGATCACTTTGACGGGAAGTACTTCTTTAACCCGCATGGTCCGACCGGAAACACGTTCTCGAACTTTTTGAAGTGGCAGCGCGCGCGGCGCATGAAGCCATGGCCGGAGCGTTTCGACAACAATGTGCCCGCCCGCCTGCCGGGACGCGTCGGTGACAGCGAGGCGTATGTGACCGCAATCAATCACTGCACATTTCTCGTGCAGCTGCCCGGCATCAACCTGCTCACGGATCCGGTCTATTCCGAACGTGTCAGCCCGGTGTCATTTGCCGGACCGAAACGGATTCGGCCGCCGGGGGTACCTTGGGATAAGTTGCCGCGGATCGATGTCGTGGTCGTGTCGCACAATCATTTCGACCACCTCGACCTCGACACCCTGGCGGAGTTGCACACGCGGTTCCGGCCGAAGTTCGTCACAGGGCTGGGCAACCGGGAGTTGATCGAATCGCGCGGTATTCGCGACGTGGAGGAGCTCGACTGGTGGCAGCCGAGCACGGCTTCGGCCCTGACGGCCCGGATCACGTTCACGCCCGCGCAGCACTGGTCATCGCGCAGCCTGATCGTCAAGAACACGAGCCTGTGGGGCGGCTTCTGGATCGAGAATGATCGGCGGAAGATCTACTTTGCCGGCGACTCCGGCTATGGTCGCGATTTTTCCCTGATCCGAAACCGCCTGGGCGTGCCTGACCTGGGTCTGCTGCCGATCGGAGCCTACGAACCGCGCTGGTTCATGAGTGGATCCCATCTCGCGCCGGACGAGGCCTTGAAGGCGCAGCGGGATCTCGGCGGGCCGCGGTGCCTGGGCATGCACTTCGACACGTTTCAACTGGCCGACGAAGGTCACGGGGACGCCGAACGCGAACTCACGGCCGCCCGCGAACAGGCAGGGATCGCGGCGACGCATTTTCACGCGCCGACCGCCGGAGAAACAGTGGCTGTCGTTTGAGGAAAAGGGCCGAGGTCAGCGCGCGGGCGCGGGCGTGGCGTCGACCTGAATCCGGCGCCGATAAATGCGGTCACCGTTGGTGATGTAGAGCATGTCGCGCTTCGGACCGGCGATGACGCAGCTCGTGAGCGGTTTGTTCATCTGGGGCCGCTCGAGCACGCCGCAGAGGCGGCCGGTCGGGTCGAACACCTGAACCCCAAGTGCGGTGGTCACGAAGGTGCGCCCGAGCGAGTCGGTGGTCATGCCGTCACCGGACGCCGCCGGCCGATACGGCGGCGGCTCGTGGAAGCGGAATTCGCCATTCGGATCGATCGGACGGCGCATCGTCATGTACGGCAGTTTCGCGTCGAGACTGCCGTCCGGGTTGATCCGATACGCCCAGACGAAACGTCCGCCGGCCTCGCTGACGGCGAGCGTGCCGTGGTCGGGCGAAAGGGTGATGCCATTCGGATTGGCGAGCCCGGTGTCGGCGGCGCGTTTTTCGCCGGTGGCGGGATTCACGAACGTGACCTGTTTCTTGCCGGTTTCGGTGAAGTAGACGTGACCGCGCTGGGTGACCACGAGGTCGTTGGGTTGGACGTCGGTCGCGACAACGGTGACCTGGCCGCTTGCCAGATCGATGGCGATCAGCCGCCGCTGGGCGCCCTGGCAGGCGTAGAGTTTTCCATCGGGGCCGAACTTCATTCCGCTGACGGATTCGCCGCTGACTTTCGTGCGCGTGCCGTCGGCGGCGAGGCGGTAGATGCCGGTTCCCGGCGGCCGCATGTCGCAATACATGAAATTTCCCTCGGCATCGACGGCGGCGGCATCGGCGAACGTGAGGCCTTCGACGGCAGGTTGCCACGGTTCACCCTCGATGAGCAGCCGGTGCAGCGTCATGTCGCCGCCGAGATCGCCCCGGGTGACGATCGTCGGCACGTGTTTTTCCTTTCGCCAGAGCCAGCGCAAGGCAGCGGGGAAGACGGAGCCGCCGTGCTGGGAATTGTGACCGTAGCCCTCCGCGAAATCGAAGCGCGTGTCGTAGCCCATGTATTTCAGGGCGGCGTGCATCTGCTGATTGGCGATCGGCCAGTTGCCGTAGGGATTGTCGAGGTCGCCCGCGGAGTCTTCGAGATACACCCGCAGCGGCTTGCGCTCGGTCTTCCGGATCAGCGCGGGATAGTCGTGGCCGCCCGCGAGGTGTACGAAGCTGCCGATCGTGGAAAGCACTTTCCGGAACTGGTCCGGTCGTTCCCAGGCCACGGTGAACGCGGCGATGCCGCCGCTGCTGGCGCCGGCGATCGCACGCAACTCCGGGTCGCGAGAAACCGGATACTGTTTCTCGACCTCGGGGAGCACCTCTTCGACGAGAAAGCGGGCGTAGCGGTCGCCGAGCGAATTGTACTCCCGGCTGCGGTTGCTGGCCTGCCAGGCGGTCTTCGGCGCCGGTCGGGCCGGATCGTGGCCCGGATTCAGGAAGATGGCGACCGTCACGGGCATTTCGCCGCGGGCGATCAGATTGTCGAAGACGATCGGCACGCGCCAGTTGCCTTTCTCGTTCACGTAGTCGTGCCCGTCCTGAAACACCATCAGGGCCGCCGTACCGTCCGGTTTGTAGTTGGCCGGCACATACACCCACCCCTCACGAACGGTGCCGGGATAGAGTTTCGAATTCCAGGGCGGCAGCGGCGTCACTTTCCCCCGGGGAACGCCGGAGCGGATTTCGTGGTCCGGGGTGGGCTTGAACCCTGACGCGGACGTGGATGCGGCCGGCGCGACGGGAAGTGCCGCCCACCCAAGGGCGATGGCGCTGGCGAACCGGAGCAACAGTCGGGACGGAAAGGGCATCGTGGACAGGACGCGAGGGGTCGGTTCAGGGTTTGGGCCAGTCACGCCAGAGCCAGCGCAACGTGTCCGGAAAAATCGCACCGCCATGCCGGCCGGAATGCCCGCCGTCCCCGAAGACCACCTTGTGGTCATAGCCGGCGAATTTCAGCGCTGCCGCCATGTCCCGGTTCGCGAGTGGCCAGTTGCCGTGGAGGTTGTCGAGGTCGTTGGATCCTTCCTGCAGAAAGACCCGGATGGGTTTGGCCGGCTTGGTCTTGCGGACGAGGGCGGGGTAGGTGTGACCATCGCGGATGTTGGTGAAGCTGCCGATGTGGCTGATCACCTTGCCGAAGACGTCGGGTCGCTCCCATGCGACGGTAAAGGCCGCAATGCCACCGGAACTGTTGCCGCAAACCGCGCGGCCGGCGGGATCAGAGGTCACATTCAAACCCTTGGTGGCCTCCGGCAGGAGTTCATCGAGCAGGAATCGGGTCGTGGCATCACCGAGGGAGTCGTACTCGAGACTGCGGGTGCTGCGAGCTTTGGCGCCGGGCAGGGTGGGTTCGATGGTGCCCGGGTTCACTGCGACCGCGATCGTGACGGGCATTTCCCGCCTCGCGATCAGGTTGTCGAAAACGACGGGCACCCGGAAGGCGCCATCGGCGCGCATGAAGCCGGCACCATCGAAGAAGACCATGAGGCAGGCCGGCTTCGCCGGGTCGTATTGCTTCGGCACATAAACGAAGTACTCCCGCGTCGTGCCCGGAAAGATGCGGCTAGAGTTGAACCTCGCCTGACGGACTTCGCCGCGTGGCACGGCTTGAACCTGGGAATCGGGGCCGAGGGGATAGTCGTCCGCTCCGTGAAGGCACGAAACTGACAACGCCATTGAAAGCGACAGCACGCAAAGCAGGGGTGGAAAGCGCACACAGGGTGGGTAGCGGCTCGGCCGAGGGCTTGGCAAGCGGCAAGGCAGCGGAACACTCAACCGACGGCAAGCGGCGGGGGGGTATCCGCGGTTAGCCGGCCATCATGCTCGGCTCGCAGCCGGGTTACGGCGGAGGAAATGGTCGGGGCGGTGAGATTCGAACTCACGACCTCTACGTCCCGAACGTAGCGCTCTACCAGGCTAAGCTACGCCCCGACATTCCTGCTTCAGGCCGCACGAGCGGCTGAGTCGCTCAAGGAGCCGCAGCGCCATCACTGGCGCAAGCAGAAAAAGCGAATTCGCGGGTGCAATTGTCCGTCGGGATTTCGGCAACTCGGCAATCAGACGCGGGCACAAAAAAGCCCCGGAGAAAATCCGGGGCTTTTGAACTGAAAGAGAACGATGCGTGATCGAAGGATCAGGACTTCGCCGGAGGAGGCGGCGGTAGAACCGGAGGCTTGGTCATCGAGCTTTCGGCAGCTCGACGACTGATCATTTCAGTCATGCGCTGAATCTCGAGTTCCGCGTTCCGGCGGGCGATGCGGGCGAGCTCCACCTGCTTGGCAAGATCGAATGCCTCACGGCTGGTCTTGTCCTTCTCCTTGCGAATACGGTCGAGTTCGATTTCGAGGGCGGCGACCTGCTTGGCCGCGGCGTCAGCCTTGGCGGTGTATTCCGCAGTCTGGTCACGAACCTTTTTGTCGTCCGCAGCCTGACGGGCGGCCTTTTCGTCCTGCTTCTTCTTTTCCTCGGCGTCGCGTTCTTCCTGACGCTTCTTCGCGTCTTCACGGGCCTTGGTCTCTGCGACCTTTTTCTTGGCCTCAGCCTCGACACGTTCCTGTTCGATCTTCGCCTTTTGGGCGGCCTCTTTCTTGTGCAGTTGCTCCGCGTGCGAGAAATAGAGCACGAAGAAACCGGCGAGCATCAACCCAGGGGCAATAAGATACATCCACTTTTTCATCGGATAGAGTAGGGTGTGTGGTTACTTCTTCGCGGCGGCGGCCTTGGCGGCGGCTTCGGCTGCCTTCGCGGCGTCCTCGGCTGCTTTGTCAGCTGCGGCGATGCGTTCAAGTACTCCCATGAGACTCTTCGCGTTTTGCTCCGCTTTCTTAACGTATTCCTTCAGGAAGCCATGTTCTTCGCCGGTGCGCTTGCGCTCGGATTGGACTTCGGCGAGTTCCTTCTTCTCGGCCTCAATCTCCTTTTGGAGACGTTTCGCCTGTTGCTCGAGCTTCTCGGAGTCACGGCCGGCCTTGTCGCGCGCCTGACGCGCCTTTTCACGCTCTTCCTTCTCGCGGGCTTCCTTTTCGTCGCGGGCCTTCTTTTCGGTCCGGCGCTTTTCCTGCATGTCGAGAGCTGACTTCACGGCAGCCTCGCGATCTTTGGCCTCCTTCTCGAGCTTGGCCGTTTTCTCATCGCGGGCCTTCTTGATAACCGCCTGCTCCCGGGCTTCGAATTCCTTGTGCGCGTTCCAGTAGAACGCGAAGAAGAACACGACAAGTGTGAGGAGGGGCAGGACGAAATAGACGTAACTTTTCTTCATGAGGGAAAGTGAAGGGCTTCAGCGAACGGTGGCAGTTTTCTTGGGCTGAGGAGTCTCGGCGGGTTGCTTCTTCGCTTCGCGCTCAGCAATGACCTCCTTGACGACTTCCTTTAAGCGCGCGAATTGGGGATCTTTCTTGGACTCCTCGAATTTTTCCGCATCGGCAATCGCTTTGCTCGCTTCCTCAATTTCACCCAACTCATAGGCGGAGTAAGCGATGAGGTAGTGTACACCATACGGCTTCGTCCCTTCGAAGTTCCCCTTGGCGACCGCAGTCTTGGCGTGATTGAACGCTTCGCGCGTCTTTTCCATCTGCAGGTAGATCTGCGCGATCTGAACCTCGAGTTCCCCGTTCTTGGGAAAGAGCTTGGTGGCTTCCTGGAGGACGGAGATGGCCTGGGTGTTGAGATTCGCCTCCTGGTAATAGCGGCCGAGGATGCGCCAGTTGTGCGGCTCGGATTCGATCGTTCCCTTCTTCATCCCATTGTAGAGCAATTCGGTGCCCTTGGTGAACTGGTTTGCGAGGAGATAGAGCGAGACCAGGTTCATGTTGTCCTTGGGCGTATTGATGAAGCCCTTGGCTTGCGCTCGTTCTGCCGTCACGATGGCGCGGACCAAAAATTCGCGGGAGAGATTGGGATCCTTCTCTTTCGCCTTCTCACTCAGTTGAAGGTAAAGGCCCATCAGCATCTGCCACTGGTCCTTCTTGTCCGGATTCTGCTTGAGCAGGAGCTCGAGGAGCTCGGCTGAGCCTGCCTGGTCGTTTTGCTGCTGCTGCAGAGCGAGCAGGAGTTGATAGAAGCTCTCCTTGGGCTTGATGGCGGTCGTCAGGGCCTTTTCCACAACTGTCCGGGCTTCCTGCAGCATCTTCTGGTCGACGTTGTTCGGATCCGCGACGGCCTTGTAGTAAAGGATCATCGCGTAGGTCGAGACGGCTTCCGGCGTGGGCTTCGGCGTCTTGTCGAGATAGCGCTTGAAGTAGGTAAGGGCCTTCGTGAAGGCGGGCTGGGAAACTTTGGGATCCTTGGACGTGGTCGCTTCCTGCGCGTAGAGCTGGCCGAGGAAGAATACGATATCCAAGACCTGCTTTTCGGGGAAGTAATTGAACTTGTCCGAGAGCTGGACGGCGCGTTCCCAAGGAACGATCGCTTTGCTCAGCTGATTGGTCATGCCGTAAATCTTGGCCTTCATGTCCAAGATCAGGGCTTCATCGTAGCTGTTGGGCGTAACCGGAATTCCGTCCAGCAGCGTGAGCATGCCAGCGTAGTTCTGCGTGTCCTGCAGGGGCTTCAGTTTGCCAAAAGCTTCTTGGGTCTTTTCGCTGACGCTGTGCGGCTTCTTCTGATCCGGCGCCGGAGGAGGCGCGGAAGCAGCGAACGATGCAGACGTGGCCAGAAGAGCGGCGAATGTCGCAGCGACGACCAAGCGACGCCGGAAAGAGAGGCGAGAAGGGGACGTTGTCACAATGGCTTACTCCTCGTTGAGGGTGAAGACGATCGGCACCTGCATGTGGGTGGGAACGTCTCGGCCACCTTTGCGGCCGGGTTTGAACTTCCATTTGCTGACCGCCTGAACAGCGGCCGCTTCGAATTCACGCTGCGATGACCGAATGGCGTAGGCGTTTTGGACGTCACCATTCGTGTCGACGATGAAGTCGACGACGACTTCGCCGGAGATGCCCGCCCGACGCATTTCGAAGGGGTACTGCGGGCGCGCCTGGAAACGGGCGACCGGGGTCTGATCGAGCATCGAAATGTCGAACACCTTCATGCCGCGGAACATGTTCGGATCACGCACCTCAGGAACGATGTTCATGTTGGCGGAGATCGTGACACCTTCGGGCGGCGGCGGCTGAATCTTCTGCACAAACGAATCTGGCGTCACCAGCTGCGGCACGTCCTGCTGCATCGGAGGCGCGAGATCCAGCGGCTTTACGTCCTCGTTGACTTCGACGACTTCCGGCTCCGGCTCGTCGAGCTTTGGCATCGCGATGAGCTGGATCTTTTCCGGTTCCTCCTCGACCTTCTTGGGCGGAGTCTTGAACCAGTCTGGATTCAGGCGGTCGCCGAAAAGCACTCCGAGGTGGAGGGCGACGGACAAGAGGATTCCGATGATGATGTCGCGGCTCATGGATGAACGGGTTTAGCGGCCGGTCGGGCTCGATACAGTTTCAACGGACACTTGCTGGATGCCTGACTTGCGAACCTCATCGAGGGCGAGGACGGCCGCGCCGAAACGGGCCTTGGTGTCGCCGCGGATCAGGACGCGCGGATTGTTCTCACTACGACGGTAATCTGCGAGACGAGGGGCAATTTCGTTGGTGGTGATGATCTCGGCGGTACCCTGGCCTTGTTTCCAATAATAGGTGTCAGCTTCCGACACTTGGAGATAGATCGTGGTGTCGTTCGGATTTGAGGGTCCGGGAGGCGACGCCACAGGCAGCGTGACTGGAACCGAGGAAATTCGCTGCAGCGACAGCGTGAAGAGAACGAAGGTGGCGAGGAGGAAGAAGATAACGTCGATCAGCGGTATGATCTCGATACGTGCCTTCTTTTTGCCCTCTTCGGGCTTTGCACTGGAGCCGGCCATAAATGCGTGTGGAGTTGGGATCGTCCGGCCGCTTACTTGCCGGCGGGTCGAACTTTGGTTTCAATGAAGACCTTTTGGAAACCGGTCTTGCGGGCCTCGTCGAAGACGTAGAGCGCGGCGTTGAACAGCGCGTTTTCGTCTCCGTTGATTAGGATGCGACCGTCAGGTTCTGCCACCTTGTAGGTCTTCAGGCGGTCAATGAACTCGGAGAGACTGATGAAGTCTTTGTTCCAGGCAATCGTCCCCGTTTCGGTAACGGAGATCGTCACGGTCCCGGCGGGATCCCGGTTCTCTCCCGTGTCGGATGCCGGCAGGGCGATGCCCGCCACACCGCCCGACTTGTTCAGCGAGAGCGTGAACAAGACGAACGTCGCCAACAGGAAGAAGATCACATCGATCAAGGGAATGATCTCGATGCGCGCCTTCTTTTTTCCGCCGCTGCTGCCTCCTGATGATCCGGCCATGTTGGGAGAGGGTGTGGAGTGTTACCGTGAGAGAACCGCGTCCAGGCGAGGATCGGATTAGCCGTTGAACGGCACCGTGGTCTCGCCCTTCTTGAGGAGGATCTCGAGGGCGTGCGAGACGTCGGCGACGTCCTGCTTCGCCTGTTCGGCCCGGGCATTGAGATAGTTGTACGGGAAGAGGCCGACGATCGCGCAGGCGAGACCGAAGGCCGTGGCGATGAGCGCCTCGGCGACGCCACCCGTGATCTGTCCGGCCGCCGCACCGATGTCGCCGCCGCCGAGGGCGCCGAACGTGCGCATCATGCCCGTAACCGTACCGAGCAGACCGAGCAGCGGAGCCGCGGTGATGCAGGTGTCGAGCGTCGCCATGCCCTGGGAGAAGCGGGCGAGTTCCTGACCCGAAGCGCGAATGAACGCGTTCGAAAGCGAGTACTGGCGATTGCTCAAGCTGTAGACCAGGATCTTGGCGATGAAGTCCTTGCTCTTGCGGCCGATCGCGAGCGCACCTTCGACGTCACGACGCTCCACGGCTTCCAGCATCTTCTCGACGACCTCCGGCTCACGGCTCGCGTTCTCGCGAATGATGAAGAGGAGCCGCTCGACGACGACCGTGATCAGGACGAACGAGAGCAGAATCATGGGCCACATGATTTCTTTGCCCATGATGAAGAGATCCATGGGCGTGGCATCACCGAGGAGGAAGGCGAACGGGAGACTTTGGATGATCATAGGAGGAAGGTTGGTTGGAGTAAACTGAGAGGGACGGAATTAAAGTTCGGAACGTTCAGGGGCGAAATCGCGGGAGGGCGTCGTTCGAGCCGAGGGCCGGCACCGTTCACCGATACTCCATCGCCACTCCGAATGCCGCGCCTGGTGTTGCAGGAAGCGTGCCGGGAAGGCAGATGTGAGAATTCGAGGGGGCTGGAGCGTTCAGCATCGCGCGCTGAGGGAAATTCTAGGGGCGAATTCGAGAAGAGGCGAAATAGGGGTCATCGAAAGTTGGGTGTCAACCCACTTTGTCATACGTTGGCGCGAAAAAAGTTCGCGCGGGTGCGGACCAAAATATGCCGACGAAAAACTCGTTCGTTCAGGCGACCTGAGTCGCTGGCCAAGGCATGCGAGGCGAACATGGGGTGAAGCACGGTTGCTGGGAGTGGGGGAACTGAAGTCAACGAAGGGCCCGGAATTTTCTTAGAAGAATCTCGGAAAAAACTTCGTTGAGATGGCTGCCCGACTAGGACTCGAACCTAGACAAAACGAGTCAGAATCGTTTGTGCTACCATTACACCATCGGGCAAGAATCTGATCCGAATTCGCGGCGGGGTCCGCGGCGGCGGATGCGAAGTGCGGAGAATTTTTGATCGGCGTGGAGGCTTCGCGAATCGCGAATGGTCGAGTGCGGATGGAGCCGGCGATGGGATTCGAACCCGCAACCGCCTGTTTACAAAACAGGTGCTCTACCATTGAGCTACGCCGGCGAGAGCGCGCGTGCCTGCCAAACCATGACTGGGAAAAAACGCTGAACGATACAACCCGTGCCGCTCGATCAGCCAAAGTTGGTGGCTCCCCGGGGACTCGAACCCCGAACCAATTGATTAAGAGTCAACTGCTCTACCATTGAGCTAGGAAGCCAAAAAACAAGAGGCCGAAAAGCTCACGAACGCATTCGTGATGTCAACTGCGATTTCAGTCGCAGTGCGCACGCGGGCTAGCGCTCACCCCGGCTCGCTGGCGACGCCGTCGGCAATCGGACTTCCTGGCGCGATGAGTTGGAGACGCGGCTCCACTCTGCGGCGTCCGCGACAAGCTTCATGCTCTTTTCTTCGACGAGAGTCTCGAACGCCCCCGCGTCGATGCGCCGCACGGTGATCTCGAAATAAACGTGCGACGCCGCGGCTTCTTCCGGTTCGCCTGCGCCATCACGCTTGAATGCGAGGAACCGCGCCGCCCGGGGCGCGGGTTCAGCGGGGGCCAGGTCGGGCGCGGGGTGCTCCGCCGCTCCGAGTCGCCGCACCGCCGCCAGCCCGGGAATCTCATGGTCGAGCCAGCCGTTGATGCGGAAGCGTGGGTCACCGATGAGATGCGATGAAACTTCCTCGAGGCTGCCGCGAAAGGTCGCCCCCTGGTTTCCCTCCACTGCGACCGGATGCAGCTTGGAAAGCTCGGTCCGGATGAAGTCGCGGACGGGATCCGGGCCACTCAACCGTGTCCGGGCCTTGAGCCGCACCCGCGCGTCTGTATCCGAAGTAAAGATACGATGCAGGGCGACACCGTCGTCGAGACGTTCCACGGCGATCTCCCGCGCCCCTCCCACCACCGCCGAGTGGGCGACTTTCGCGATGAGCTTCCGGTCCCGCAGCCGGCTGGCCGCCATTACCGCCATTGCCGTCTCACCCAGGGCGATCCGGGCCAGCGCGTTCTGGTCGGTCAGCGCCTGCACCGCTGCAGTGCGCACGCGCTCCGCAGTGTCGTGCTCCGCCAGGCGCTCGAGCACGGACTGGTCGCTGATTTCGGCGATCGCTGCTTCTCTGACCGCGGGGTCAGGGTGTTTCCACTTGGCACGAAAACGGTCGAAAAAGCTCATGGGGGAATCCGGCTGGTTTTCTAGGTAATGACACCCGATCAGCGTCGGAGCAAGGAAGCAGGCGTCGCCCGCTCCAGATTTGTCGTCGAGCGTCCGGCTTTTTCCCGCCACGCCAAACCAGCTCCGTTCCCGCTCAGCGCGGTCGGAAGCCAGCATTCTTGGATCGGATCCGCAACCGGTTGGCGGATTGCGTCCGGCCTGCCGCCTTGGGCGCGTTTCGCGCGCCGCCGTGGAGATCGTCCAGGCGGCCGGTTGGTCAATCGTAGTACAGGCCGCGCGTTTCGAACTCTTCGGGAGTGGCCGAAAGCCACTTGAGGTGCTTGGCCGTCAGCGCGGTCGGTGCCATCAGTTCGCCCTCGGCCTTGGTTTCGCCGGCGCGGTCGCGGCGAATCAGCCCGACGCGTTTGGCGCCGAGACCGGTCAGAGTGGTCGTGAGTTCTTCCGCCGTGACCACTTCGACATAGGTGGTGACGGTAGTGGATTGGCCTTTCTTGCGCTTTTTCCGCGGGGTGAAGAGTCCGATGCGAATGGTATTCATAGGGGGGAACGAGTGGGAGAAGCTGGTGAGTGAGGGGCTTCGGATCAAGCCCTGCTCTGGAGCTTTGCCGCATGCAACTGGCATGCCATGCGGCGCATTTCCGCCCGGATGACGGACACGACGCGGCCGCCTCGGGTCGAGTTAGCGCGGTGTCGTCGCGTCTCCGGCCGTGGCCAGGTGCAGCGCGTTGAATAGGAGCTTGAAAGTCCCGTGGGTTTGGCCGCGAAACGCCACTTCACTGCCCATCAAGTGAAGCTGGCCCTTGCCGACTTTGGCGGTGGCGACGGTCACGCTGCCCTTGAGGTAGCTTTGTCCCCAGGCCCAGCCGCTCCGGAGGGGGGCGGCGGAATCGAACCAGGCAATGGGGGTGATCCCCGCGGCGGCTGAGTTCTCCGGGAGGCGAAAGGATACACTGCGATCGAAGTAAAGGTCCGCCCGGTCGGACATGCCCCACGCAATCGGTTCGGTCGCCGCGACCCGCGCCTCGAGCACGCTGCCGGGAATGTAGAACTTCTCGTCGGGCAGGCTGCGCAGCCGGCCGTCGGCCGTGCGTTCAGTGAGGGCGCTCTGAATGGGCAGGGCCAGGTGGTAGGCGAGGTTCGTCGAGGAACCGATGGTGACCACGGTTCCACCGGCCTCAAGGAACGCTTTCAATGCGGGCACCGAGGCGTCAGGCGTGAGCCGTCCGATCCAGCCCTCATATTCGGGCGGAAGGTTGCGGGGGCGACTGGCCGGTGGCGGACGCACGCCTTGCGACGGCACGGCCCCCGCGACGAGAATGATGGCGTCGTACTTGTCGCGCAGCTTCCCGGCGTCGATCTGTGCCGAATAGACCACGTCGAAGGGGAATTCGAACTGTTCCAGGAGCCAGCGGGTCCAGCCCGAGGGCATCGAGCCGCCGAACCGATCCCACAGCGCGATCCGACCGGGCCGCAACCGGATCAGGTCTGCGTTCGAGGGCGCGGCGGCGACGGAGCGGACCGTAACGCCGAGATCGCGGGCGGCAGCCGAGACGATTTCCCGGGCGCGGGGTTGGTCCGGCACGTAAAGGGCTCCCGGCCCGAACTCCCTCGCTTCCGATGCTGGCACTTTCAGCCAGGACGCTTCCATCCCCGCCCGGAGCAGCCGATTCGTCAGGATCGCGGTGTCATTGCTCCGCCGATCGACGAGGAATCCGGCGCGCGGGCCGGATTCGCGGGCGATCGCGCGCGGCCGCGGCGTCTGGAGCCGGCCGTGCGGCACCCGCTCGAAGGGGCCGTCGAAGGCGTCGAGGATTCGATCGAACTTCACGCCCATTTGAAATGCGAGCGTCCAACCGGCGACGTCGTAGGGCCGGTTCGGCGGGCCGCCCTCGTAGCGGAAGTCGTTCGGGTGATCCTGCGGCTCGAACAGGTCGAGCACGTGGGGCCGGAACGCCTGCGCCGTCTTCACGATGTAGGAGCCGGCTGGATACGCCTTTCCGCCTACGGTGAAGTCAGCCGTGGCTTGATGCACCGTGATGCCCGTCTTCAGGAGGGCGTTGATGAACTTCACGGCCGTTGGAAAGTCGGGCTGGTCGGACGGCAGGATGTAGCCGCGCGGGTCGCGCCACTCCGGCTTGCGCAACAGGTCCCAGTACTTGGCCGCCAGCCGCTGGGGTGAGCCGGTGGTCGGCTCGCTTGCGTCCGGCGAGGACTCGTCGGTGTCGGCCCCGGACTTGTCGGCGGCGGCCAGCTTCACGATCTCGTCGAGCCGGCCCGGCCGCGTCGTCCAGTGGTCGCGGCTGCCGCGCTCGATCGAGTTCTGCCCCATGCGGTATATATTATAGAGCAGGACCTCCCGGTGACGCGACGCGTAGTCGAGGACGGCCCGGTTCGCACTCAGGGAATACTCGATCGACTGGCGGTAGTGCCATGTCTGCGGGGCAATTGGCGCCGGCAGGTCGTTGGTCGGAAGCTGGCGGCGCGCGATGAGCGGGATGCGCATCGGGGTGGGGTTGCCGATGATCTCCGTCAGGAGACCGATCATGTTGTGAAAATAACTCGTCGTGCGCAGGCTGCCGTTGAACCAGGTGGAGTAGTTGGCGCCACTGCGCGAAGTCGCACCGGGTTTTCCCTCCTGCAGCAGCCGGCCTTGAATCGCCGTCCCGAGGGCCTGGATGCCATTCACCACCAGCGGATCATAAACGTGATTGAACGGATCACGGAACGGCGGGGTGAAGATCACCGTTCCCGCCGGTCCCGACTGGTGATGGTTGTAGACGATCTGCGGAAACCACTCGAGGTAGAGCTGACGATTGATGTTCGTCGTCTCCTTCATGGCCGAGAAATAGAAGTCCCGGTTGTTGTCGTGCCCGATGTACTTTTGGTAGAGGCGCGGGGTCGTGGTGAGCACACGCTTCTTCGGGTCGGGTTCCCGCATGTACCAGGAGCTCACGAGTTCCTGGCCGTCCGGATTCGCATGGGCGCAGAGGACGATCACGTCGTTCAGGATGCGCAGGATTTCCGGATCGGTGGCCGTCGCGAGCTGCCATACGGTCTCGATCAACTGATGTGCGCCGACCGTCTCGCTCGCGTGCAGGCCGCCATCGATCCAGACCACCGCCCGTCCCTCCGCGGCGAGTGACCTGGCCTGCGCCTCGGTCACTCCCTCGGCCCGGGCGAGGCGTTGGGCGATCTCCTTCAAGCGATCGAGCGAACGCAGGTTTTGCGGCGCAGAAAGTACGACCATCCACTGGGTGCGGCCCTCCTCGGTCTTGCCCATGTCGACGAGCCGCACGCGGTCGGACTCCCGCGCGATTTTTTGAAAGTATGCCTCGGTCTGCGTGTAGGTGGCGAGGTGGTAGTCGTCGCCAATGGCGAAACCGAAGTGTTCCTTGGGCGATGTGACCGCGGCCGCGAGAGCGGCGGCGGTGGCGGCGAAAACGGCGACGACGCGAAGCAACGCGCAAAGGTGCATAGAGGTAAGGTCGTCACTCTGGGCGTGCCGCCGTGCCACCGGCAATCCGGAAGCCGCCGCCCCCGCCGATATTCATCCGGAGTGAACCGGACTCGCCGCCGGCCGTCAGGCCGTCCCCGCACCGCTCCGGGACCCGCGTGGATTCCGCCAGGCGGGCACGGCCAGTTCGGTCATCAGGCGCACGCCAGGCGCGGCGGCCAGGAGGCGCGGCACGATGTTGATCAGCGAAGCGACGGTGGCGTCGTCGCCGGCGACACCGCCGTTGAGGACGAGATTCAGGTCGGGCCGGCCCTTCACCACGATCGCGTCGTGGGGCAGGGGAGCGTCAAGGTACATCTGCAGGTCCAGCTTGATCTTCGTTTCGCCGCCGCAAAGGCCGAAGCACTTCTGGTGGATGCCGACGCTCTGCCCCGGGGCCACGTCGAAGAATTTCGTGACGACGCGGCTGGTGGCGACGACCGGTTCGCACGATTCGCGGATCTCGTCGAGCTGCCAGCCCATCGCGTGCGCGAGCAGCGCCACGGATTGCTGGAAGCCGGCGTGGCCGGCCTTGCCCGCGGCGAACTTCGTCCGGAAGTCGGCGGGATTCTGTCCGCTCCCGATCTTCGCCTGGAGCGGCTGGCGGCGGGTCGAGGCGTTGACGACCCGCTCGACATAGATCGAGGTCACCTCGCGGCTCACCCCGGTCAGGCAGATCGGCAGGATGTCCATCACGAACCCGGGGTTCACGCCGGTCCCCGTGATGCGGGCCCCGGTGCGGCGGCAGAGCTCGTCGTATTCGGCGGCGACGACCGGTGTCTTCAGGGCGGGAAAAATGAGCTCCTCGCAGGTGGACGCCACGCTGATGCCGCGTTCGAGCGCGGGCTTCATCTGGGCGAAGGAGACCGCGGCGCTCGATCCCGCCGTGTGCAGGACGACGTCCGGCTGGCCCGCGGCCGCGAACAGCGCCTCGAGCGTACCGTACACTTTCGCCGCGCCCAAGGCCGCGACCCCGGTCAGTTCGGCGAGCGTCCGCCCGACTTTGGCGGGATCGATGTCCACGCCGCCGGTGATTTCGAGCCACGATTGTTCCGCGGCCAGCTTGAGCGATTCGATGCCGATGGGGCCGAGACCGAACTGGATGACTTTGATCTTCTTCATGCGAGAGGGTTCGGTTCCACCTTTGCACGTGTGATGCCAACCGCGCACGGCAACGTCGCCCGGCCGTGGATGAATTTACCGGAACGCGCGCGCGTCCAGGCCTTGACGTCGCACCAGCCGGAAGAAATGGGAACGGTCCAGACCCGCGCGTCGTGCGGCCTCGGCCATGTTGCCGCGGGCCTGCCGCAGCGTCTCGGTCAGGTACGCGCGCTCAAAGGCCCGGCGCGCGGTGGCGAAATCACCCTGCAGGAGGGCGTCGGGCGTTGCCGCCGTTCCACTGGACCCGGCGCGAGCGACTTTCTCGGGCAGGTCGCCGACGTCGATGACGGGGCGGTCGTGCAGCACCGCGAAGCGCTCCACCAGATGCTCGAGTTCACGGACATTGCCCGGCCACGCGTAACGCTGCAGGAGTTGCATCGCGGCCGGGGAAAACGCCCGGGGCATCTCCCGCAGGCCGCGATAGCGCCGCAGGAAATGTTCCGCCAGGAGGGGAATGTCCGCGGCGCGCCGGCGCAGGGGCGGCAGGGTGAGCGTGATGACGTGCAGCCGGTAGAACAGGTCGGCGCGGAATTTTCCGGCCTCCACTTCCTTTTGCAGATCGCGGTTGGTCGCCGCGATCACGCGTGCCTGCGATTGCAGCGTGGCGCTGCCGCCCACGCGGTTGAACCGGCCGTTCTGCAGGACCCGCAGCAGCTTCGATTGCACGGTGAAACTCATCTCGCCGATCTCATCGAGGAACAGGGTGCCCTGGCCCGCCTCCTCGAACCGGCCGAGGCGCCGCTCCGTGGCGCCGGTGAACGCGCCGCGCTCGTGACCGAAGAGCTCGCTCTCGAGCAGATTCTCGGGGATCGCCGCACAGTTTACCTCGACCAACGGTTCCGCGCGCCGAGTGCTGTGCTCGTGAATCGCCTGCGCGATGAGCTGCTTCCCGGTGCCGGTCTCGCCGAGGATCAGCACCCGGCTGTCGCTGCGGGCCACCGCATCGACCATGTCGTAGATCGCCTTCATGGCCGGATCCTCCGAGAGCATCGGCGTGGCCGTCGGAGCCGCGGTCGTGCCGGCGTCGGGGTGCTGGCGCGCCACGAAGATCTTTTCCAGCCGGGCGCGCAGCTCATCCGCCGCCACCGGCTTCTCGAGATAGTCCGAACACCCGAGCCGCGTCGCCTCGATCGCGGTCTTCTCGTTGCCGTACCCGGTGATCATCACGATCGGCAGCGCGTGACCCTGGCCGCGCACGCGGCGGATCAGGTCGAAGCCGCCGAGCTCCCGCATCATGAGCGTCGTGATCATCAGATCGGGTTCCTCGCGGCGCAGGCGGCGGAGCGCCCGCAGCGGACTCGTGCAGATGGTCACCTGCCGGCAGTGATCCCGGAGGTAGCCGCGCAGCTCCTGGCAAAAGGCCGGGACATCCTCGACGATCAGGACGTGTTTGTCCGCGAGCGGTGAAGGCAGGGGCATGGGAGTGACGTAATGACAACGGCGGTTGCCGCCGAGACAACGCCGGAATTCCACCGCCGGGCGTGAGGGCGGACCGGCTGTCCGGCGCTTGGGGCTCGCGTTTCCCGCCGCGCAGCCCTGGCATGACCGCCTCCCTTCTTCGTCGCCATGTCCCTCTCGCGCCTGTGCTTTCCCCTCGTTGGCTTGATGATCGCGGCCTCCGTGCCGCTCGCGGTCGCGGCCGCGCCCTGGACCCGCGGAGTCGTTTCGTCGGCGCACCCGCTGGCGACCGAAGTCGGAGTCAGCGTGCTGAAAAGCGGCGGCAATGCGGTCGATGCGGCGGTCGCCGTCGGCTTCGCGCTCGGGGTTGTCGACGGCTACAACTCGGGCCTCGGCGGCGGCTGTTTCATGCTGATCCGCCGCGCCGACGGCCGGATGGTGGCGCTCGACGGGCGCGAGATGGCTCCGGCTGCGGCCACGCGCGACATGTACCTCCGCAACGGCCGGGCCGACACGGCGCTTTCGCAGACGGGGGCCCTGGCCAGCGGCGTGCCCGGCGCGCTGGCAGCCTACGCGCAGGCCGCCCGGGAGCATGGACGCAAGCCGCTCTCGGAACTGATCGCGCCCGCGACCCGGATTGCCGAGGAGGGCTTCATCGTGTCCGCCCTCTACGCGCAGAAGCTCAAGGCCACCGCGGCAGACTTGCGGCGCTTCGAGGCGTCGCGGGCCATCTTCCTCCAGCGGGACGGCCAGCCGCTCGGCGAGGGCGACGTGCTCAAGCAGCCCGACCTGGTGCGGAGCTACCGGGCCATTGCTCGAGAGGGCCCCGACTGGTTTTACCGGGGTGAGTACGCCACCGCGGTCGAGACCTGGATGCGAGCGAACCAGGGCATCCTCACCGCCGCCGACTTCCGCAACTACGTCGTGAAGTCGCGCACGCCCGTCACGTCGACCTATCGCGGCCACACGATCGTCGGCTTCGGACCGCCGAGCTCCGGCGGCGTCCACGTGGCCCAGATCCTCAATATCCTGGAGGGCTTCGACCTTGCGGGCCTGCGCGAGCCCGGCCTGCGGCACCATGTCGTCGCGGAGGCGATGAAACTCGCGTTTGCGGACCGTGCGCACTGGCTCGGTGATCCGGACTACGTCAACGTGCCGCGTGGCCTGCTGGAACCCGCCTACGCCCGCCGCCTGGGAGCGCGTATCCAGTTGGACCGTACCCTCCGTGTCGAGGGCCACGGGACCCCGCCGGACGCGGCCCCGCGTTTCTTCGAGAAGCACACGACGCATTTCTCGGTCGCCGATGCCGAGGGCAACTGGGTCGCCTGCACCGCCACGATCAACACCACGTTCGGGTCGAAGGTGGTCGTGCCGGGCACGGGCATCGTCCTGAACAACGAGATGGACGACTTCTCCGTGGAGCCGGGTGTCCCCAACGCCTTCAAGCTGATCGGGGCCGAAGCCAACGCGATCGCGCCGGGCAAGCGGCCACTCTCGTCGATGAGCCCCACGATCGTGCTCAAGGACGGTCAGCCCATCCTCGCCCTCGGCGCCGCGGGTGGACCGACGATCATCTCCCAGGTCGTGCTCAACCTGATCGCGCTGCTGGACCTGCGGCAGACGCCTGCGGCGGCACTCGCCCAGCCTCGGATTCACCAGCAGTGGATGCCCGACGAATTGCGCACGGAAAAGGCGCTGCCGGCCGAGACGCGCGCGGGTCTCGAGCGTCGCGGACACAAGGTCGCCGAGGAGAACGCCTACGGCGTTTCGCACCTGGTGGGGCGCACGGCCGACGGACGGGGCTTTGTCGGTGCCGCCGATCCGCGTGCGGGCGGTACGGCGGACGGTTGGTGACGCGTTTGCTTTTTTGCGCGGCGGGCGGACATGGTCGCCGCGGTGGACGATCCGACACGCCGGTGGCTGAATCGTCCACATCGATCGGGAGAGCAGGCGTTCAGGGCGAAGTCGTTTCCCGGTCGACACGGCGTGCGCCACTCATGGCATAACGGTTGCTGCCCGCCGTACCCTTGCATCCCGCCGTCTCACGTCTTCTTCGTCTGCCCGCTCTGGTGCTGCTGCCCGGAATGGCCGCGGTGTTGTCGGGGCAGACCTATGATGTCCTGATTCGTAACGGCCGGGTCATCGACGGTTCGAATTCTCCCTGGCGTCAGGCGGACGTCGGTATCCGCGGCGACCGGATCGTCGCCGTGGGCCGGCTGCCCGCGGCCACGGCGCGCGAAGTGATCGACGCCGCCGGCCGCTATGTGGTGCCGGGCTTCATCGATGCGCACAGCCACGCCTCTCCGGCGCTCACGCAGTCCCGCACCGCGCCGGCGGAGGCGCTGTTGCGCCAGGGGATCACCGCCGTGCTCATCAATCCCGATGGGGGCGGACCGACCGACCTCGGTGCCCAACGCCGTGCCCTCGAGGCGGCGCAGCCCGGGGTGAACGTGGTGCAGATGATCGGTCACAATGCGGTGCGGCAGGCGGTGCTCGGCAGCGCCGACCGGGATCCGACGCCCGAGGAACTCGAGCGCATGCGGGCGCTCGTCCGCCGCGGATTCGAGGAGGGCGCGTTCGGCCTCTCGGCCGGACCTTTCTACACCCCGGGGGCGTTTTCCAAGACCGCCGAGCATGTCGCGCTGGCGCGGGTCGCGGCCGAGTTCGACGGTTTCTACACGAGCCACATTCGCGATGAGGCGGATTACAACGTCGGGGTGGTCGCCGCCGTCGAGGAAGTGATCCACGTTGCCCGCGAAGCCCGGCTGCCCGGCATCGTCACGCACATCAAGGTGCTCGGCCCTCGCGTGTGGGGCCTGTCGGCCGAGATCATCCGTCGGATCGATGCGGCGCGGGCGGCGGGCGTCGAGGTGTTTGCCGACCAGTATCCGTACGAGGCGTCATCCACGGGATTGACGGCGGCGCTCGTCCCGCCCTGGGCCCTGGAAGGCGGGGTGGGGAAGTTGCAGGCCCGCCTGGCGAATCCGGAGATGCGGGCGCGCATCCGGCGCGAGATGATCGACAATCTCGCCCGCCGCGCCGGGGCCGCGAACATCATGATCCGCTCTCATCGCGCGGATCCATCGCTCGAGGGCCGGCGGCTCGATGCGATCGCGCGCGAGCGGCTGGTCGAACCGGTCGACGCGGCCCTGGCGCTGATCGGCGCAGGTGGGGCGTCGATCGTCTCGTTCAACATGGACGAACGTGACCTCAAGGCGTTCATGGCGCAGCCGTGGACCATGACCAGTTCGGACGGCGAACTCGTGGCCTTGGGCGAGGGCGTGCCGCACCCGCGGTCGTACGGACCCTATCCGCGCAAACTCCGCCGCTATGTGCTCGAAGAGAAGGTGCTCCCGCTGGAGCAGGCCATTCACTCGATGACCGGGCTGCCCGCGGCGGTTTTCCGGGTGCAGGACCGCGGCGCGATCCGGCCGGGCGCTTTTGCCGATGTCGTCGTGTTCGACCTCGCGACGATTCGCGACCGGGCCACCTATGAGCAGCCCCACCAGTATGCAGAGGGCGTGAGCCACGTCTTCGTCAACGGCCGCGCCGCCCTCGCGAGCGGCAACCTGACTCCCGTCCGGGCTGGACGGGTGCTCGTTCGCGCCCGACCCTAAATTGACCACCGTTCACCTTGTACCTCACCGCACCATGAAACCGAATCGTACCCTTGCCCTGGCGCTGTTCACCCTCGTCAACGGCCTGGCCGCGCAGACGGCGCCCGCACCGACGGCGCCAAGTCGTCCGGCCACGGGCGCCGAGACGCAGCTGATGGAGGCCTTCACGGTCACCGGCACCAATATCCGGCGGCTCGACGAGGAGAAGACGCTGCCCGTGACCGTCCTCAGCCTCGATGACATCGACCTGCGCGCCGTGCCCACGCCGGCGGAACTGTTCGAGACCTTTTCGATCGGCGGGCCGATCACGCTCGACGAGGGCAACACGCTCGGCGCCGACGCCCGCGGCGACAACACGTCGATCAACCTGCGGGGTATCGGTTCCGGCAATACGCTGGTGCTGCTCAACGGCCGCCGGCTGCCGCCGCACCCGATCAGCCAGGCCGAGAGCGGCGTGCCCTCGATGGCGGTCAACGTGAACCAGCTCCCCGCCGCGGCGATGGCGCGGATCGAGGTCCTGCGTGACGGTGCCTCGGCGATCTACGGCACCGATGCGGCGGCGGGCGTCGTGAACTCGGTCACGCGTTCGAATTTCGACGGCCTGTCGCTCCGTGCCCGCGGCAGCGTGACGCAGCACGGCGGCGGCAACGACTGGAACGTCGAGGTCACCGACGGACGGAACTTCAACGGCGGCCGGAGCAATCTGCTCCTGACGCTGGACTACTACCACCGCGATTTCCTCTGGCTGAACCAGCGCAAGTTCTCCCGCAACCAGGACATCCGGCTCACTCGCAATGTCCCGGCACCGTGGGATGGCCTGCCCATCACGGACTCGGCCGGGACCGTCGTGCGCGACAACGATTTCGACAACCGGCTCAGCACCGACTCCAGCTACTACGGCGGCTTCGTGCGCGGCACCTTCGATGCGACGGGCGCGTTCGTCGGCGCCCGGCCCACGGGCAACCGCGGCATCATCACGACGTCGGGCAGCACCGCGGCGACGATGGGCACGGCCGGCGTCTTTTATGTCATTCCGCTCGCCGATGGAAACATCGGTTTCCGGCAGACGCTGCCGTCGCACAACATCGATGACTTCACGGTCAACTGGTATCAGAATCCCAACGACCACAAACCGATCCTGCCGAAGACGGACCGGATGAATTTCACGGGCACGCTGCGGCACCGGATCCGGCCGGAGCTCGAGGTGTTCGGCGAGGTGCTGGCCTACCGTGCGCGTTCGATCACGGGCCGCCTGCCGACGTCGTTTGACGCCGCCACGGATCACGCGATCTACGTCGGGGCCGACAATCCCTTCAATCCGTTCGGCTCGCGCTTCTACGAGGTGAATGGTCAGCCCAACGCCGACGGCACGCCGCGGCTCGCCGGCGCTCCCGCCGCCGTCCAGTTGCTCACCGGCGTCGGCGTCATTCCCCGCGACTTCAAGCCGCGGCGCATCACCGTCGACTCGGAAGCGATGCGGCTGGTGGGGGGCGTGCGCGGCAAGTTCGCCGGCGAATGGGAATGGGAATCCGCCGTGCTGTTCGGCCGCAATCAGACCCGGGACGAGGAGGAGTTCGCCGTCCGCGAGAGCCTGCTGCGCGCCGCGCTGACCAGCTCCGATCCGGCGAAGGCGTTCAATCCGTTCAGCTACACGTTCAAGCTCGTGCCCCAGCCGGGCAACACGGCGAATCCCTACCTCGTGCAGGTGGACCGTCCCTACAGCAATCCGGCGGCGCTCACGAATTCCCTCTATGACAATTTCGTCCGCGAAGGTCGGACCCAGCTCGCGACGTGGGACCTGCGGGTGAGCGGCTCGGTGCTGGATCGCTTCTGGGGTGGCGCCATCGGCGTCGCCGCGGGGGCCGAATTCCGGTGGGAGGATTACCGCGACTGGCGTCCGCCCTATGCGGGCCTCAATCCGCCCAACGCGCCCTTCAACGGCAACGCGAGCGATCCGACGAACCTGTTCTTCGGTCCTGTCGAAAACGACTTCATCGCCATCAGCCCGAACGTAAACCTGTACGCGTCGCGCACGGTCGCGTCGGTGTTCGGCGAGGTGCTCGTCCCGGTCGTGGGGCGCGCGAACCGCAACCGCTTCGCTCGCTCGCTCGAGCTCACGGTCGCCGGCCGGATGGAGCGGTTCTCCGATTTCGGCAGCACGGCCAAGCCGAAGTTCGGCGTGAATTACCGGCCGAACGACTGGCTCCTTTTCCGCGCCACGTCCGCCGCGTCGTTCCGCGCCCCGAACCTCGTGCAGAGCAATCCGACGCCGCTGCAGCGTTCGGGCAACACGTACAACGATCCCTATCGCTCCGAGGTCACGGGACTCAACGTGGACTCCAACGCGGTGCCCGTCGTCTTCCGCCAGGGCAACGCCAGCCTCCGGCCGGAGAACTCCCGCTCCTTCACCGCCGGCATCGCGGTGTCGGCTCCGTTCTATCGCGACCTGACGATCACCGTCGATTACTGGAGCATCAACCTCAAGGACGTGATCGACGACGTGACTGGCACCACGCAGCTCATCCGCGACGAGGAGTTGCTCGACGGCGCCGTGCAGAAGGCGGTCGCCGCCGGCACGCCGGTCAGCCAGGTCAACCTCGGCAGCGGCACCACCAGCTACGCGGGCAACCCAAAGGTGGTGCGCAATGCGGTGACGCCCGCCGACACCGCCGCCTACGCCGCTTACAACGCGACGCGGCCCGCCTCGCAGCAGCGCGCGCCCGTCGGCTCCGTGCGCTCGCTGGTCACGGACTACGTGAACCTCGCCGGCCGCGAAGTGCAGGGCCTCGACTTCGGCGTCGAGTTCCGGCTGCCGCGCACCCGCTTCGGCCAGGTCACGCTGCGCGGCGACGCGAGCTACCTGATCCAGTCGGACACCGAGGACGAGCCCGGCGCCCCCAAGGTGAACAACATCAACCGCGACGGCCGCACGCGCGTCCGCGGCAATCTCGGCGCCACCTGGCGCCTGGAGCGGTGGTCGGCCGGCTGGTTCACGAATTACTACGGCAAGTACGTCGACACCGGCACGGCGACGACAAAGGAGATCTACGACGTGCTTGGTCAGCCGGGCTACATCTCCGTCTACGACGACTCCGGTGGCGTCCGCCGGTATCGGTATCTGGTTTCTTCATACACGACGCACAACGCGTACCTCAACTACGCGTTCCCGCGCCGCCGCGGCAGCAACCTCAGCAATCTGTCGCTGCGCGTCGGCGTGAACAACGTCTTCGACGAGGAGCCGCCGCTCGCCGACGAAGACTTCGGGTACCGGCGCGGCGCTGGCACGAATGCGCGCGGGCGCGCGTTCTACGGGCAGATCACGAAGCGCTTTTAGTTTGCGGTGCGGCGCGCGGAGTTTTTCTGCGCGGTGGAATCTGCACGATTCCTGAAAAAAGTGCGTGCCATTCCGCGCAATCCCATGAACATCAGAAGGCATGGCCACGAAATCCAAAAAGACTGCCCCGAAAAAGAAGAGCGCTAAGCCCGCCAAGAAAAAAGCCGGCAAGCGCTGAGGCACAGTCCGATCTGCGGACTGACTCCCAATCGCAACGGCGGTCTTTTGACCGCCGTTGCTTTTTTTCGCCCGGCGAAGCCGCGTGGCGCGGCGTTTTTCGCTTCGCGTTCCGCCCGGGGACGCGCACGTTCTCCGGTCTTATGCGTTGGGTGATTCTTTTCCTCGCCGCCGCGTTCGTGGCGCGCGCCGTGCCGGTGGCGGTGACCCCGGTGACCGCCCGCAGCGGCATCGTGGTGGCGGCACATCCGCAGGCGGTCGAGGCCGGCCTCAGCGTGCTGCGGGCCGGCGGCAACGCCGTCGACGCCGCCGTGGCTACGTCGCTCGCCGTCGGCGTGGCCGAGCCGTACGGTTCCGGCCTCGGCGGCAAACTGATGCTCCTGTACTTCGAGGCGAAGACGGGCCGCACGTACGCCGTCGACGCGATGGACGCGGCCGGGTCGGTGGATGTCGTGTCCTACCTGAAGCGGCCGGAGGAAGACCGGACGTACGGCTACGGCGCGGTGTGTGTGCCCGGCCTCGGCGCGGGACTTTGGCTCGCGCACCAGAAATGGGGCGGGAAGCCATGGGCGGAAACGGTGCGGCCGGCGATTGCGCTCGCGCGCGAGGGCTTTCGCATCCTGCCGAAGACGCGGGGACATTTCGCGGAGAAGGAGAAGGAGCTGCGCCGCGGCGACGCCGAGATCGCGCGCCTCTATCTGCCGGGCGGCGCCCTGCCGGTGGTCGGCTCGCTGCTGCCCAACGAGGACCTGGCCCGCACCATGGAGCGCTTCGCCGCGCACGGTCGCGATGGCATCTACCGGGGTCCGGTCGCCGCGGCGATCGTGGAGGCGTCGAAGCGGGGAGGGGGAGCGCTCACGCTCGAGGACTTGTCGTCCTACGAAGCCCGGCTGGGTGATCCGATGGTGATGGAGTTTCGGGGGCGCACGATTGTCAGTGCGCCGCCGCCCACCAGCGGTGCCGCGCTTTTTCTGCCGGTGATGAAGGCGCTCGAGGACGAATCTTTCGGGGGCGGCCCGCTGCGCACCGCCGTGAATCTGGACAAGATCGGGCGCGTGTGGCGCGCGGTGCAGCCGCAGATCGCCCGCACCATCGGAGATGCACCCGAGTCGCGCTTTCGTTTCGAGAAGCTGATCGCCCCCGACTCGATCGCGGAGATCCGGGCCAAGGCCTTCGGCCCGCCGGCGGCACAGAAGAAGGTAGCGTTCGCACCAGTCGAAGAGATGCCGCGCCATTATGAAAGCGCGATGGCGGCGACGACGCACTTCATCGTCGTCGATGCGCAGGGCAACATCGTCTGCGCCACGCAATCGCAGAGCCTGCATTTCGGCGCCGCCGTCGTCCCGCCCGGCACGGGCATCGTCATGAACAATTCGATGAGCAATTTCACGTTCACCGATGCCACCAGCCTGAACTACCTCGCGCCGGGCCGCCGTTCCCGGAGCACGATCGGGCCGACCATCGTGCTGCGGGCGGGCCGCCCCGAACTCGCGATCGGTATTCCCGGCGCGGCGCGGATTCCGACGGCGATCCTGCAGGTGCTGCTCGACCGGCTGGTCCTGAACCGGCCGCTGGCGGATGCGATCGGCGACACGCGCGTTCATTACACCGCGCCGTTCCGCCGCGGTGACGTCGAGGCCTTCGAGGCCGAACAGTCTTTCCCGCACGCCGAGGCGCAGGCGCTGCAGGCGCTGGGCTGGAGGGTCAACCTGCCGGAAGCGGCGGGCACGGGCCGTTTCTTCGGCGGCGTCAACGCCGTCGAATTCAACGTCGACGGCACACTCA
>JAEUHA010000345.1 GCA_016793535.1 Opitutaceae bacterium
CGCCTCGTGACCTCGTCACATACGGAATCAGGTTTGACTCGATCGCGGTTGGCCCGGCTTCCTCGGGGCTACATGAATGATCCCCGATGGCGTCGGATCCTGGGCGGGTTGGTCCTGATGGGTCTGATGTCGGACGGGCAGGCAACGGTCTATTACGATTCTCCGCGGGCGAGCGACGCCGACAAGATCGCGACGCAGATGTTGAACGATGCGGCGTCGGGCCGGTTCCGGGGGATGAACTTCGGGCGGCCCTACAATCCGTTCGACCAGATGATCGCGGATCTGGAGAACAAGCGTCGGGAGCAATGGGCCCAGCGCGAGCAGGACCGGCAGGACGCGATCCAGCGGGCGAAAGAGGCCGAGGCCGAGGAGCGATACCAGCAACAGTTGCGCGCGGCGGCAGAGCGGCGTCGGGCTGAACTGCGCGCGCAGGCGGCGCGCGAAGCGTGGCGACGGCATGTGGGCGAGTTGGAGCAGCTGGCTTCGGGCGGGGATGCACTGGCCTTTCTCGAACTGGGGTTGCTCGTCGAAGGGAACCGGCTGGAACCGGGGGTGCTGACGCTGCCGGCGGGGATGGACGCCCGGTCCTATGCGCGACGCCAGTACGAGCGGGCCTACCATCAGGGCCTGGATCTGGCGGCGGTGGCGCTGGCGAGTTCGTTGGCAGGTGAGACGCCGGGTTATGCTTCGCTGCGCGAGACGCTCGCGGGGCTTCCGGACGATGCGAGACGACGGGGGCACCTTCAGGGCCTCGCCGAGCGCGGGCACCTCGGGGCAAGTCTGGCTCTGGGCGCATGGCATTCGGGTCGATACATGGGCTTGGGGCCCCCGCCCGAACCCGGGAAGAAGCCGGACGATGTCCGACAGGCGATCCGCTACCTCGATCGGGCGCGGAAACTGAACCCGGGGCTGGCCGGGCCGTGGTACGCGGAAGCGGTGCTCTCCGGGGCACCCACGCCCGGGGAACGGGCGGAGGCCTTGTCGATCCTTGAGCGATTGGTGGAGTCCGGCGTGGCGACTCATCCGTCGGCAGCGCCGGCGTTGGTTTACGAATGGTTGCGGGACGCCCGGGTGGAATCGGACCTGGAACGGCCACGGGCCTTGATGCGCCAGATGGAGTCGGCGGACTTCCTGCGGGGACGGGCCGCGGTCGCGCGCATCCACCTGGAGGGACTCACGGGCGAGTACCATCCAGGGTTGGCGGCACAGGTGTGCGGGCGGATCCCGGGACAGGGCCGATGGGCGAGCTTTGCCGTGCAGCAGGAACTCGCGTCGGGAATCGATGCCTGGCTGGGGGCGGACCGGGCGAAGGACGCCCGCGAGGCGCTGGCCCGGATGGATCGGGCAGTGAAGCTGGCCGAGGGGTTGCGGGGCGGAGTCCTGCCGGAGCATCGGTGGCTGAAGGCCGAGGCCCAGGAGTGGCAGGCGTTCCTGCGGTTGGAGAGTGGCGCGACGGGTGATCTGGCGGCGGCCAAGGATCTGCTCGTGAGGGAGCGTCTGGCGGACCGGCGGTTGGCGCATCTCCTCGATACCTACCTCGAGCTCTCGGGTCGCGCCCGGACGCGGATGAATCCAAGGGAGGCCTGGGCGACGGTGGAGTCCCGGTACCTGTTCACGTCGCGGATGGCGCCGGTCGAGACGTGGCTGGCGTTGCAATGCGTCCGTCTCGCGCATGAACGCGGGGTGGCACCGCAGGCCGCGCCGTTCATCCCGGAGATCCGGGCGATGTCGCCGAAGGACGCTCCCACGAAAGGCGCGTCCTTGCTGGCGCGGATGTACTTCACGCGGATCCACACGCGGGATGTGTCGCGCCGCAGCGGCGTGGCCACGGTTTATGCCGCCATGGTAAAAGCCGCATGGCGGGATCCATCGTTGTGGGGGAAGGTTGCGGCGCTGGTGGAGGCGGTGCAGATCGAACCCCTGAGCCCGGAGCAGTGGCGGGCGGGTTGGCTGGCGCCGATGCTGGAGAATCATCCTGGCGCAACGGTCGAGCAGCGTCTGTGGGCGGAGCAGGTGATGGCCCCGACGGAGTCCGGTTGGGCGAAGTTGGCGAAGCTCGAATCGGCCCGGGGCAGCCTGTCACTCCGGGAATCGCCCGAGGTCCAGGCGATGAAGGCGAGCCTGCGCCTGCGGTTCTCGAAGGATCGGCAGGAGGCCCGGGCGGCCTTCCGTCAGTTGCTGTCGCTGGGCCAGGCGGGATCCTGGCACGCGCAGGCGATGCTGGAGGAGTTCCGCGAGCGCTACGGCGCCGGCTATGCAGGTCGGGATGGGCTGGCGGATTTCCGACGCGACGTGCGCGAGTCCGCGGAATGGGTGGCGACCTGGCGGGAGAGGGGACACGGATCCATGGGGCTCGACCCATCACTCCGGGCGCGCGCCATCGGACGAGCGCTGGCCAACGGCAGCAAGCTCTTCTCGACACAGACGCTCGAGGCCGCGGCGCACTGGGATCGCATGTCGGAAACGGCCCTCCTCGAGGTGAAGGCGGCGGGCGGGGTGAGCAAGGTGGATCGCGCCGACTTCGGTTGGTTGCCGGAGGACCAGCGGATTCTCGTGAAGGCGGCCATCGGCGGCGACGCGGGAGCCCGGCGGCATCTGGTGGAATCGGGCTGGATGCTTCCGGGGTTGATCGGCCTCACACCGGATGAATGGGTGAAGCGGGCCCGGGCGCGGCTCGCGGAAAAGGACGATGCCTTTCGGTGGGAGCAGGTGTCGGAGGCGATGCAGATGTGGCGCACCGCCCAGGCATATTGGGAACCCGGTTCCGCGGAATGGGCGGATGGGGCGAGGGCCGTGGGCGAGGTGGCGGTGGCGACGTCGGGAACCACAGCGCCTCCCGGCCGTTCTTGGGATGACCTGGACCCATTGCTGGACGTCGGAATCCAGGGCGGGCATGGACCCTCGTTCCTACAGCGTCTGATCTCTGACCACGTGGACGTGGTCGCGGAGGATGTGGCCGAACGGACCCGTCAACGGGACCTGCTTACGGTGGCGATGTCGCGGAAGCTGCTGGATCGGGACCCGGCGAACGTGCTGTTTCTGGAGGTGGAGGCCCGGACTCGCCTTCGCAACGAGGCGCTGTGGACTGCCCTGATGGTCAACATGATGTTCTATCAGGATGAGACCGGAGCGCCGACGAGCCTGCTGGAGTACCTCCGCAAGACCACCCCGCCGGACGCTGCCGGCAACCGGGCCGCGCTCCAGCCCGCGGATCCACGGTTCCTGTTCGGTCGGACGGGCCAACGCCTGCTGAAGGCCGCTCGTGAGGATCGCGATCCGCTGGCCGCGCGCGCCCTCCTCGACCTGGGCCTCAAGGAAAAGAACTGGGACAAGATCCTGACCTGGCGGTAGGCCGAAATCCGCCGCCAGAACGGGGCAGGTGAGGGTGGAGCATGTGAGCCTGGTAGCCGAAAGAAACGAATGAGGGCGAAAGAAGGGGTCGCGGTTCCCTCCCCCCTTTTTCGTCTTCTGCGTTTCCGATCGGAAACTGGATTTTCAGGGGGATCGTATCCAGGAGCTCATTACTTCTCCGCCAGCACGATCCGGCCATCGAAGCCCGCACCGGGCGGATCAAGCAGGTAGCGCCGGCTCAGGTCCCGGTAGAGGCCGGTGAGCTTCCGCGCGCCGCACTCGCGCTCCACCTCCGCCACGAGGTCGAGGCACCGGCGAAAATCGCCCGCCTGGAAAGCCGCCGTCATCTGCGTGTGCCATGCCGCGGACGCCTTCTGCCGCTCCGTGGCGACGGCCCACTGCGCCAGCGGCTCGTACGTCATCACGGGGGCCTTCAGGCCCGCCACCTGGATCCGGCCGACGGGCTGCACCAGGAACAGGTTCGCGGGGAGCAGCTCGACGGTGCGCTCGCTGAGCAGGATGCGCGTGCCCAGCTGTTTGTTGGCCGACTCGAGGCGCGCCCCGAGGTTTACCGTGTCGCCCAGCACGGTGTAGTCGCTCGCCTCCGCCGGGCCCGCGTCGCCGACGACCATATGGCCGGTGCTCACGCCGGTGCGCATCGCGAGCTGGGGGAGGCTGTCGCCGTACTGCTGGCGCCGCTCCGCGAGGAGGGCATTGAAGCTCACCATCGTTTCCTGCATCTTGAGCACGGTGGCGACCGCGTGGATGGCATGATCCGGATTCTGCTCCGGCGCGCCGTAGAAGAACATCATGCCGTCGCCGAGAAACTTGTTCCGGTAGCCGTTGTGGCTGCGGATCAGTGGCACCATGAGCCGCAGGTATTCGTTCAGCAGGGACACGGCGTTTTCCCGCAGCCGTTCGGTCAGCGCCGTGAACCCTTCGAGATCGGTGAACACAACCGTGAGTTCGCGCACCTCTCCGGCGATGTGTTCGGTCTGCGGGTTCTCGATCACGTATTTCACCAGCGCCGGATCGACGTAGCTCTCGAAGCGCCGCGTGACGTGCTTCCGCTGCGCCTCCGAACGGTGAAAGTCCTCGGCCAGCCCCACCGCGATGACGCCCATCGCCGCCGTCACGAGAAACATCGCGGGATCGACGCCCGCATAGCCGACTGCGGCGAGGAGGATCGATTGCAGCCCGGCGAGCCCCCACAGCGCGATGCCGAGCCAGACGAAATTGCGCTGGTCGAACCAGCCGTGCTGCGAGCGCAGCCGGCGCCGCCGCCAGAACAGACCGTGGACATACGCGTTGGCCGCGAGCCACAGCGCCAGAAACACGACGGTCCAGGGTCCCGCGTCCGGCTGCCACGGCACTGCGCACAGCCAGCCGCTCGTCTCGCGGATCGGAGCGGTGCGCGCCGTGAGGAATCCATCGGTGAAGTACAGCGGTGCGACCCCGAGCGCCCCGACGTAGAGCCACGCGGCGCGCCAGCCCGCCAGGCGCGGACTCTCGTTGAACCGCAGGCCGAAGTGCGTGATCGCCGCCAGCAGGAACGTGCCGGACACGTACATCAGCCGGTACCAGAAAAGCGTGCGCGCGGGCGCATCGGCCACGGCACTGGCCGGTACGCCCTGCGGCACCACATTGTCGCTTGCCAGGACGAAAAAGCTGCCCAGGGCCACCAGCAGCATCATGAGCGTGAACACCAGATCAACCCGCCGCCGGGTCACGCGCAGCGAGCGGTAGAGAAACACCAGCAGCACGTGCGTGCTGACGATGACAGCCAGCAAGTCCACCACGGAGAAAAGATTGATCGAGAGCATGGGGCGGAAACACGCGGCGCGCTCCGAGCAGCGCGGCGCCTAGGGGGTGACGAACCCTTCCGGCACCGCTCAACGGACGCAAGTAACTTGCCGGCATGAGGTATTGCGGGGCAACCCGGACGGAGAACGCGGTCGGTCCGCGCGGCGAAGTTACCGATAGGGGACTGAAAGGGGTCGCCGAGCAGGTAAATCGATCCGGTGACGACGATCACGTCTTCACGCCCCGCCCGCCGTGCGGGCTCCTGCCTCCTCGACCAGAGAGTGGACAGGATGACAGGACCTACAGGATGGGTGAAAGCGCGCTCCCGACTTCGCTTTTGACCCCCGGTGGGAAACGCGTTCAGTTGGCCATCCATGATCGCCACCGACGACGCCATCGAACTCGAGGCTGAGCGCCTGCTGAAAGCGCTGCTGCACGTCGACTGCGATCCCCGGCACCGGACGTGGAACCTCGACACCTGCCGCTCAATCGCGCCGCTCACGCTCGAGATCAACCGCCTGAAGCGGGAAAAGGACGCCGTGATCCTGGCGCATTCCTACGTCGAGCCCGAGATCATCTACGGGGTGGCCGATTTTCGCGGTGACTCCTACTTCCTCAGCATGAAGGCGAAGGAGGCGCGCGCGAAGGTCATCGTGTTCGCCGGGGTCGTGTTCATGGCGGAAACCGCCAAGATTCTCTCGCCTGACGCCACCGTGCTCGTGCCCGACCGCGGTTCGGGCTGCTCGCTGGCCGACTCGCTGACCGGCGCCCAGCTCCGCCAGCTGAAGGCGCTCTATCCCGATGCCGCCGTCGTGTGCTACATCAACAGCACGGCCGACGTGAAGGCCGAGTCGGATGTCTGCGTCACGTCGGGCAACGTCTACCACATCGTCGAACACCTCCCGCAAAGGCGGAT
Organism: Opitutaceae bacterium; assembly: GCA_016793535.1. Taxonomy (GTDB): domain Bacteria; phylum Verrucomicrobiota; class Verrucomicrobiia; order Opitutales; family Opitutaceae; genus ER46. Next base: position 6,071 of record JAEUHA010000345.1, read on the forward strand.
TCTTTTCGTGCCCGACCGGCTGATGGGGCAGAACCTGCGCGACGAGCTGAAGCGGCGCGGGGTGGACAAGGAAATCATCACGTCCGACGGCACCTGCATGGTGCACGACCAGTTCGGCCCGGCGGACATCGCCGCCGCCCGGGCGCAGTTTCCCGGACTCAAGGTCGTCTCGCATCCCGAATGCACCCCCGAGGTCGCAGCGGTGTCGGACTTCGTCGGCAGCACCGGCGCGATGATGAAGTTCGTGCGCGCGACCGCGGCGCCCTACTACCTGATGCTCACCGAGTGCGGACTCGTGGGCCGGCTGCAGGTCGAGGACCCGGAAAAGAACTTCATCGGCGGCTGCCGGCTCTGCCCGTACATGAAGCTGAACTCGCTCGAGAAGATCCGCGACGCCCTGCGCGCGCCCACGCCGGAACAGATCGTCACCCTCGACGAGGACATCCGCCGCCGCGCCGCCCGCTGCATCGAGCGGATGTTCCAACTCGCGCCGACGGACTGAGCGCCTTGCAGGCGGAGTTGAAAGTTGAAGGTTGAAAGTTGAAAGACCGAGACCAGACCAAGGCTACGGTGCGGGGCCGGCGTTCGGGCGACGACCAAGATTGGCCGCTTTCAACTTTCAACCTTCAACTTTCAACTTCTGCCATGATCACCCCGCGCACCGACCACCTGATCGACCTGGCGCTCGACGAGGATGCCGGGCTCGGCGACGTCACGAGCCGCGCGATCTTTCCCGCCGCGCATGTGTCCCGCGCCTTCATCGATGCGAAGCAGGACCTGGTGCTCTGCGGCCTCGCGGTGGCCGCGCGGGTCTTCGCGCGGGTCGATCCCGGCCTGCAGGTGAAACCGCTCGCGCGCGACGGCGACCGGGTGAAGCCGGGCGCGCGGGTGCTGCGGATCGACGGCCCGACGGCGTCGCTGCTGACCGCGGAACGGACGGCGCTCAACTTCCTGCAGCGGCTCTCGGGGATCGCCACCCTCGCGCGGCGGTTTGCCGAGGCCGTGGCCGACACCGGTGTCCGGATCGTGGATACGCGCAAGACCACGCCCGGCTGGCGGGCGCTCGAGAAGCACGCCGTTCGCTGCGGCGGCTGCCACAACCACCGCTCGTCGCTGGGCGAGCACGTCCTGATCAAGGACAACCACATCGCCGCCGCCGGTTCGCTGACGCGCGCCGTGACGCTGGCGCGGGCGGCCGCCCCGCACCCCGCGAAGATCGAGGTCGAGGCCAAGACCCTGGCCGAGGTCAAGGAGGCGCTGCGGGCCGGCGCCGAGGTCATCCTGCTCGACAACATGACGCCCGACCTCGTCCGGCGCGCCGTGGCGGTCATCGCCGGCGCGGCGGTCGTGGAGGTTTCCGGCGGCGTGCGCTTCGCCACCCTCCGCGACTACGCGCTGCCCGGAGTGGACGTCATCAGCATCGGCGCGCTCACGCACTCGGCCACGGCGGTCGACCTGAGCCTCGACCTCGTGCCGCCGCGGCGCCAACGCCGCTGAGCCCGTGAAACTCCTGCACACCGACTGCCTCGTCATCGGCGCCGGCCTCGCCGGCTCGGCCTACGCGCTGCGCGCGGCGAAGCTCGGGCTAAAGGTCGAACTGCTGTCCCTCGCGGAGCCTCTCGTGGCCAACAGTGACTGGGCTCAGGGCGGCATCATTTACGACACGACGCCGGATCCCGAGTCGCTCGCCCGCGACATCGTCGCGGCTAGCGACCACACCGCCAACCCGCGGGCCGTCGAGCACCTCGTGCGCGAGGGCCCGACGGCTGTCGAGGAACTGCTGCTCGACGACCTGAACGTCGGCTTCGACCGCGACGCCGGGGGCGGACTCGACTACACCCGCGAAGGCGGGCACAGCGCGCGCCGGATCATCCACGCGAAGGACGCCACCGGCCACGCCATCCTGGCTTCCGTCGCGGCGCGCGTCGACGCCACGCCCGGCATCACCCGCCGTTCCGGCTGGGTCGCGATCGACCTGCTCACGCTGTCGCACAACTCGGACGACATCGCGGACCACTACCAGCCGCTGACGTGCTTTGGCGCCTATGTGCTCGATACGCGCACAGGCGAGACCGTGGCCGTCGTGGCGAAGAAGACGATCCTCGCGTCGGGTGGGCTCGGGCAGATTTTCCTGCACACGACCAACCAGCCGGGCAGCGTCGGCCACGGCGTCGCGATGGCCTATCGCGTCGGCGCGCGCCTCATCGACCTCGAGTACGTGCAGTTTCACCCGACGGTCTTCGCCAAGAAGAACGCCCCGCGCTTCCTCGTCACCGAGGCCCTGCGCGGCGAGGGCGGCGTGCTGCGCAATGCGCGCGGCGAGCGCTTCATGGACGCGCTCGATCCCCGCGGTTCGCTGGCCCCGCGCGACGTCGTCGCGCGCGCGATCATCAAGGAACTCGCGGCGAGCGGTGAGCCGCACGCGCTGCTGGACCTGTCGGCCATGACGCCGGATTTCATCCGCGAGCGGTTCCCGACCATCCACGAGCGCTGCCTGCTTTACGGCATCGACATCACGCGCGAGCCGATCCCGATCGTGCCCGCCGCGCATTTTGCGTGCGGAGGCGTGCATGCGGACCTCAACGGCCGGACGAACATCCGGCACCTGAACGCGATCGGCGAAACCGGCTGCACCGGCCTGCACGGGGCGAACCGGCTCGCGAGCACCTCGCTGCTCGAGTGCCTCGTGAGCGCGAAGTTCGCGGCCGTCAGCGATGCCGCCGACATCGCGCGCGAGACGTTCCGGCTGCCCGTGCCGCGCGAGTGGGAGAGTCCGACGCGCGAGGCCGACCCGGTGCTGATCCGGCAGGACATGCTCCAGATCCAGCACACGATGTGGAACTACGCCGGCGTGGTGCGCTCGCCGAAGCGCCTGACCCGCGCGCGTCGCATCCTCATCGAGCTGCGCGAGGAGATTCAGAGCTTCTACCGCGGCTGCCGGCTGACCCGCGACCTGATCGAACTGCGCAACGCCGTGCAGACGGCGCTGCTGGTCGTGCACGCCGCGTCGCTCAATCCGCGGAGCAAGGGTTGTCACTTCGTGACGAACGAAGAGTAGGGGAGCAGGATGCTCCACCGGTGAGGCGATTCGACCCATCGGGCCGAACCCCGCTCAGGGCCGCAGCGCCGGAGGCAGCGCGGCGGGGCGCGCGACGAGCAGGAAGTCCGGGTCCTGCTGCACGATCACGAAATCGCGGCGCAGCACGGAGAGCCACTGCTCGGCCTCCTCGCGCGGCTGCAGCTTGAACGACGGCACGGTCCACGCGTAGTTCACGCGTGCCGTGGTGAAGAACGCGAGCAGCGGCACGTTCGGGTCCGCGAGCCAGCCGTGCAGTTCCGGATACGTGAGCAGGTTGAGCCGCCGCGCGGTGTCGGCGTCGTACTCCGACGTGGTCGAGAAGGGCCCCATGCGCGCCGCCCGCGGCACGGCGCGACCGGTTTCCGCGGCGAGGATGATGTTCGGGCCGAGCAGCGGCTGCGAGGGCGGGACCAGTTGCTCGACGATGCGACAGGCCCGCAGGAGCCGGGCCCGCAGGTCGAAGGTGTACGGCGCCACGTTCGGGGGCAGCCAGGCCTGCGGCACGGCGAGGGTCGGAACGCGGCCGGCGGCCAGCGCGTACGCGGGAATCACCGCCACGTGCGCGAGCGCCAGGCCCGCGACCAGGGCGACCCGGCGCGGCGGCGTCCAGGCCTGGGCGAGACGATACAGCTCGATCGCCACGCCTCCCGCCAGCGGGAGCAGGAACGGGATCGCGTACTCCACGTAGACGCCGCGCGGTACGAGGTTCGGCACCAGGGCGGCGATCGCGGCGAGGATGACGACGCTTTCACGCGAGCCGGTGAACCGCCGGCGCAGCACCGCAACGATGACGAGGAGGGCGAGCGCGACCCACCAGGCGGGCGCGGCGCCGGCGACATCCTCGAGGCTCGTCCGCCACAGGCGGAACGGCACCGACAGCGCGTGAAAGTCGAACATCCAGAAATGGCTCGCCGCCGGCGCGAGCACGTAGAACGGGCCGAACACCGCGAGCGTCGGCCCGATCACGCCGGCGAGGCCGAGCCAGAGTCGGGCGCCGCGCGGCGGTCCGTCGTGCCAGAACGCCGCGAGCCACAGCACCGCGAAGAGCGGGGCGGAGGGCAGCCGGCAGCCGACGCCGATGACGCCCAGCAGGCCGAGCGTGAATTGCTTGCGCCCGCCGCCGGGCCAGCGGACGAAGACCCACGCCGCGGCGGCGACCACGAGGCTCGTGCAGGCGTAGGTCTTGCCCAGGTGCACGTAGTGCATCCAGGCCGGCGACAGCGAGAATGTCGCCACGACCCCTACGGCGACGGTCCAGGAGGCCCGCCGGCCGATCCAGCCCGCGGTCAACGCGAGCGCCAGCGCGCCCCAGGCCGCGTTGAGCCAGCGCTGCTCGAACAGCCCGTAGCCGGTGAGCGCGAGAAAGGGTCCGTTGATGTACGGCAGCAGCGGGAGCTGCGTGTAACCAAAATCCCGGTACGGCAGGTCCCCCTCCATCACCGAGCGCGCCGCGATCGCGTAGAACCCCTCATCGGCGTTCATCGCCCCGCAGTACACGTGGAACGCCGCGCTGACGAGGTGCACCAGCGGCAGCGCCAGGCAGGCGATGCGGAGGAGGGAGGGAGAAGCCATCGAGGTGGGCGCGGCGCCGGTTCGGGGATCGTTTCATTGTAGGCGGGGTGCCCTCACC
>JAEUHA010000389.1 GCA_016793535.1 Opitutaceae bacterium
CGGGACGTAGAGGCAGTCCCAGATGCGCAAGGCGGCCAGACGCGGGCGCGACAGCCACGCGGGCCCCGGCCGGATGAGGGGCGAGTCCATGGGGAGGAATGAGGTGAAGGCCGGGACTCAGGACAAGGACTACCAGGCCGCCCTGGCGTTCGTCCTTCCCACGGAACCCCGCCCGAGGGGATTGAGCGCGGCGTCGCGGGCCGGGCGGATTTCGCCTTTCCAATCGGCGGCTTTCTCATGGGATGAAAGGCGATGCTTCACCCCCTGCGTGCGTCCCGTTCCCGGCGTTCCTTCCTTGCCGCCTGCGCGGCCCTCGCCGTTTCGGCGCTCGTCCCCGGCGGGATGGCGGCGCAACCGCCGGAGACGCTGACGGTGCTCTTTATCGGCAACAGCTTCACGGGACGCCATACGCTGTCAGCGGTGGTCAAGGCGATGGCCGAGGCCGGCAACCCAGGGCTGAAACTCGAGGTGACGACGCTGCTCTACGGTGGCCGGACCCTAAAGGACCACTGGCGGCTCGGGACCCAGAATTTCGTCAATCACACCACCCTCAAACCCGCCGAAGTGGAGGCCACGCTGGCGGCGCTGAAGGAAAGCGTCGCGCGGGATCCCGCGGATTCCTACGCCAAGCAGGCCATCACGCGGCAACAGGAGCTGCTTGGCCGGCTCGGCGCGCCGCGTCGCAAGTGGGACATCGTCGTGCTGCAATCGTACCGGGACGACACGCAGGGCGCGGCGTCCAGCTATCTCGAATACGCGCCCCGGTTTGCCGCGCTGGTCAAGGCGCAGGGCGGACGCACGGTGCTGTATGAGACCACGCCCGACACGCAGCACGCGACGGCACTCGTCGCCGCGCCCGATCGCGCGCCGGTGCTGGCGAAGGCGAAGCTCATCGCCGCGCTGGCCGCCCGGCTCGACGCCGCGACGGTGCCAATGTCGCTCGTGGCACTGCACTGTCAGACGCGGCGGCCGGACCTGACGCTGCGCTTCGTGAACGACGCCCATCTGAACCAGACGATGGCTTACCTGACCGCGTGCGCGTTCCAGGCCGCGTTGTTCGGCCGCTCGCCGGAAGGGCTGGCGCTCGATACCGTCACCGACACCCGCTACCTCGACGCCGCCCACCGCGACAAGGACCGGGACAACCAGCCGATCAAGCGCATCTTTTCAGCCCGGGATCGCGCCGACCTCCAGCGCGCTGCCTGGGAGGGCCACCAGGAATTCCTCCGACTGGTCGCGGCGGCAAAGTAGCGCCGTCCCGTTTTCGCTCGGCGTCGGGGGCGGCGTTTCACCCCAACCAGCTCCTGACAAGGAGCGCGGCGGCGCGCGCGAGACGCCAGGCCAACAGCGAATCCAGCGCGAGGTACTGATGGACGGCCACGATGATCCAGTAAACCGCCAGGAAGGACGCCTTGGCCGTCTTGTGCCGGTAAATCCGCTGGGCGAGGAAGGCGCCGGGCCAGCCGCCGAGCAGCGCCGTCACCTGCAACGTCACTTCGGGCACCCGCCATCCACCCGTCGTCGCCCGCAGCTTGTCACTGCGGTAAGCGAGGAACGCGAACGCCGACATCGCCACCGGCGCGCCCACCAGAACCCGCCAGTCGATCACGCCGGCCCAACGACTCAGGGCATAGCCGGGCAGGGCCAGCAGGATGCCCAGGACCAGGAACGAGGAGCCGGTCAAGCCGGCTCGAGGTGGGCCGCGCAGGCCCATCAGCGGCGGAGGTTCGTTGCGCCACCAGCGGAAACGTCGTGGGCAAGGGAATGCTTCGGCATGGCGGCGGTGATGCGGGTGCGATCGAAGCTGAGCGTCGCCTTCCGGGTGGCAACTCCCGAGTGGCCACGGCGGGCGGGCGGCGGCCCGGGCGAGGCGTATCCGGAGCCTGGATTCGCTGTCGCGCGCCGCGGATTCAATGGGACTTCGCGCCCAGGTCCGTGATCGCCACCGTGGTCGCCGCCACCCGGGCATCGATCACGATCAGGCCCACCTGCCACATGCGGTCTCCCCGGGTGCACGTTGCGATCACCAGGTGATTGGCGGCCCGGTCGGAACTCAGCCGTGACAGCGCGAATCCCCGGTCGCCGAGCGCCTTGGTCGCCCGCGTTTCAGAGGATCCGCGCGGCACAAGTTGGTTCACTTGCCGGGTGGCGACCGCGGGGTCGGCCGACAACGGACCCTCCATGCTACACGCCGCCGTCAGGAGGCACAGTCCTCCCAGCAGCAGCCCGAGGACTCCGTGTCGTGGCTTCATGGCCCATCCGTGTCCAACGACCCGCACCGCCGCGGGTGGTTCAGGTGCGAAATCACGGCGCGGAGCGGCCCATCACGTCCACCGGCTCCGCGAGCGTGACCCTCTCCCGGCCGACCAGGCCCACGAGATCCGGGAGGTCGTAGTGCTTCAACGCGCCGTGCACGACATTCACGACCTGGTCGAACGTCTCGCGCGCGCCGGCGACCGCCTCCCACGACGCGATCATCCTCCGCAACGTCACCGTCCGGAAGTCGGCGTCCTGGAGCGCCGCGGCGTGCAGCGCGGGGATCGCCGCCTCGCCCACCGCCACCAGGTCGATCTCCGTGGGTGCGCGGCCGGTGAGCGACGCGGACTGGAGCACCTGGGTCCAGCGCCGCACATCGTCCGCGCGCAGGCCGACGAAGCTCTGTCCGATCAGGTAGGCGAGGAAGATCTC
>JAEUHA010000395.1 GCA_016793535.1 Opitutaceae bacterium
AAGGCTCGGACGATTCTCGACCTCAGCGCCGCCTATCGCATGTCCGCCCGGCTCGCCTTGACCGTCAGCTTCAGCAATGTCTTCAACGACGAACTCACCCAGATGCACTATGGTTCGCACACTCCGGACTACGCCCGCCGATCCTTGAATGGTGAATACGGCACGGCGTTTTCACTCGGTCTGCGCGGCAGCTTCTGAAGTTCCCCGGCCCCACTCGTCCTCCTTCCGCATCAGATCCTCGCCCGCCATGCTCCTTCGCCTGTTCGTCGTTTGCGCCGGCATCACCGCGCTCGGTGCCGCCGCCGTGCCTCCGGCCGGTCCGCGGATTCTGCGCGCCGGCGCCGCGACCAGCAACATCACGCCGCCGCTGGGCATCTCGCTCGACGGCGTGATCGCGCAGGGCGCCCGGGCCACGCACATCCACGACGAACTGCAGGCCCGGTGCCTGGTCCTCGATGACGGTCGCACGCGGGTCGCGCTCGTGATCGTCGACAACACCGTGGTGGCGACCGAGATCTTCGAGCGCGCCAAGGCGCTGACGCAGGCCCAGACCGGCCTGCCGCCCGATCGGGTGCTGCTCGCCGCCACGCACACCCACAGCACGCCTCGCGCCTACGCCATCACGCCGCAGCAGCAGGATCTGGAGTACCACGAATTCCTGGCCCGACGGATCGCCGACGGCATCCAGCGCGCAATCAACAACCTCGCGCCGGCTCGCGTCGGCTGGGGGGCGGGCAAGAAACCCGAGTACGTGTTCAACCGGCGCTGGCTGATCAAGCCGGAGACAAGGGTGCCCAATCCGTTCGGCGAGACCACGGACCAGGTCATGATGAACCCCGGCTACGCCCACGCAGGACTGATCGAGCCGGCCGGTCCGGTCGATCCCGAGGTCTCGATCCTCGCGCTGCAGCACCTCGACGGCCGTCCGCTCGCGGTGCTCGCCTCCTACAGCGTGCACTACATCGGGGGCACGGCCGGGGCCGTGAGCTCCGACTACTTCGGCGCCTTCGCCGAGGCCTTGGAGCACCGGTTGAAAGCCGGACGCCAGGATCCGCCGTTCGTCGGCCTCATGTTCAACGGCACCAGCGGCGACGTGAACTCCGCCGACTATTCCCGACGCCCCACGCCGCAGCGGCCGTATGCCCGCATCAACGAGGTCGGCGATCGCGTGGCCGCGGAGGTGGAGCGCGTGTATCATTCGATCAACTACCAGCCGTGGGTGCCGATCGAGATGGTCGAGAGCCGGCTCGAGCTCGCGGTGCGCCGGCCCACGCCGGAGCGGATCGCCTGGGCGGAGAAGATCTGGTCGGGCACCCAGGTCCGGACCAACCTCGACCGCCGCACGATTTATGCCCGCGAGACACTCGAGGTGGCGAAATTCCCCGCCACGGTCCAGTTGAAGATCCAGGCCATTCGGATCGGCGAACTCGGCATCGCCGCCGTTCCGTGCGAGGTTTTCGCGCGCACCGGCCTGGAGATCAAGGCGCGCAGCCCGTTGTCGCGCACCTTCACCATCGGCCTCGCCAACGGCTACTACGGCTACCTGCCAACTCCGCGCGACCACGAGCTCGGTGGCTACGAAACCTGGCTGGCCCGCTCCAGCTTCCTCGAGCCCCAGGCGTCGGAACGCATCCGGGACGAAGTGCTGCGCTTGCTCGCCGCCACCCAGTCGGCCGCAACCCGGTGAGGCGCCGGATTTCCTCTCCGCTGCGAATCGAGTGTCAAATTTGACCCGGTCGCCCGGAGCTCACCTCGGAGACGTACGCCAGGTAACAGCTCTGTTACCGACAAGCCTTCGACGCGGCCAGCGTCGTTGCGTCCCGTTCCGTGGACGCACGCGCGTCCCTCCTCCACCGATGGCCTCCGATCCGGACCCCACTTCCGACTCGGAGCCGTTGGCCAACCCAAGTCCACCTCGCCATGAAAACACCCACTTGCTCTGCCTTCGCCCGTCGCCTCGTCCTGCTGACCCTCCTACCGGGCGCGATGGTCGCCCAGGCGGCTAGCATCAATGACGGCAACGGCAAGGAGTGGCGCCAGCTCACGGAAACGAGCGGCCTCACGTGGAGCCAGGTGGCGCAAATCGCGCCCCAGGATGGTGTGACCGCCGCCACCGGCTCGATCGGCTCGCGCAATCTCACCGGCTGGGTCTGGGCCACCGAAGCGCAGGTCGCGACGCTCTTCGCGGCCTGGGTACCGGAGATCCTGAACAGCCCCACGCTTACCGTGGCGGGTCCCGCCTATCTGACGCCGGCGTCACAATTCCAGAGCGTCTTCCAGCTTACCCAGCACGTGAAGGGCTGCCCGACGTATCAGCCGTGCTTTGACTTTCGCATGGTGGCCGGCTGGACGGCCCGGTCCGATCAGTCGCTGAGTCCGATGGAAGGCGCGGTGATCGTCAGCGCCGACGATTTCATGCCGACCGCGAGCTTCCAGGTCCAACCCGCCAACGGCAACGCCGCCTCCTCCATCGGCGTGTTCCTGTGGCGCCCCACCGGTCTCCACACGGGTGGAATTCATGCGAATGACGATACCGGGCAATCGCCTTCACCGTCCGGCGGAGTCGCGGTGAACGTCCTCGCGAACGACTGGCTCGCCGGCGCCCGCCCCACCGTGGCGACGGTCGCGCTGAGCCTCGTGGCTCCGGCCGCGCCCGGCCTCTCCCTGCTCGCCGACGGTTCCGTGGTCGTCGCCGCCGGCACCGCCGCCGGTACGTACGTCCTGAACTACCGCATCACCTCGCTGGCGAACCCGACTCTCACCGATGACGCCATCGCCACCATCACGGTCCGATCGTTTCCCTTGGTGGCCGTGGCCGACCAGGGCTACGCCGCCTTCGCCGCCGGCGGCACGCCGGTCGCCAATGTCCTCGCGAACGACACCCTCGGCGGCCAGCCGGCCACGACGGCCGTGGTGCGGCTCAGCCAGGTTTCGACGACGAACGCAGGAATTTCACTCAACGTATCCACCGGGGCGATTCAGGTCGCGCCCGGCACTCCGCATGGCATCCACTCGCTGGTCTACGCCATCACCGAACTGGCCAATCCGGCCAACGTCGCCCAGGCCACCGTCACGATCCGGCCCAGCGCCATCGACGCGGTGAACGACTCGGCCCGTGGCTCGTCGAAAACCGGAGGCACAGTCATCGCGAGCGTGCTGGCCAACGACTGGTTCAACGGCGCCCGCGCCACGACGGCCAAGGTCCAGATTTCCCTGCCCGCCGCGCTGCCCAAGGGCATCACGCTCAACCTCACCACCGGCGCCGTGGTGGTCGCACCGAAAACCAGCTCCGGCACCTACGTCTTCAAGTACCGGCTGAGCGAGATCGCGAGTCCGGCCAATTTCGACGAAGCCACCGTCACCCTGGACCTGAGCGGCAAGTCGCCGTAGCCGGTCGCGGGTTCCCGCCGGATCCCGCCACGATCTACGTTGCGCGCCCGGCGGGAGGAGCATCCGTCATTTCCCCGCCTCGCGCCGCCAGAGGCGCTCGTAGTCGTTCTCGTACGCGTAGCGGAGTTCGAGGTCCGTGATCTCCGTGGCCGCGGCGGCGTCCACCACCGCCACTTCCACGTCATTGACTCCCCGGCGCACGAGCGTCGGATCAGGCACGGCCAGGTGCACGTACACCTCGGCGGCATCTCGCTGGCGCACCGCTGCACCGGTGATCGAGCCCACGGAAAACCGCGACTCCGCTCCGGGGCGACCCTCGAACACTCTCCGGCCATTCAAGGTGACGCGAACGACCGCCGCGGCGGGAAGTCCGCGGCAACCCAGGCGCAGCTCGACCCCGCGCGATGGAAACGGCCCCGCTGCCGGCTCGTCGGCGACCGGCAGCCTCAGCGACAACGTTCCGTTGCCCGCGAGTTTTGCCGGCAGCTGCTTGCCGTAGGCATAGGACCCGGGGCCGTCGTTGTAATAGCTCTTGGTGACCGTGAACACTTTCGCCTGGCCGGACAGGTTCTCCGGCCGGGCGACGTCACGGAAAACCCGATACAGCCGGTCGTCGTGCGGACGGAGCGAGCCGAAGGCATTGTAGAAGTTGAACAGGTAGAATCCATCGACCCCCAAGCTCCAGTAAGCCGCCGCGGCGCCGCGAATCTCCTCCAGGGTCGCATCGCGCGTCAGCTTCACCCCGGCGTAGCGATCCGGGCCCGTTCCGGACGGAAACGGCAGCCGCCAGCTGGTCCGCGGGTACAACGAGGGATGCACGGCGACACCGTGCTTTCGACCCAGCGCCACCAGATCGGCGACCGGCATGTCCCACGCGAGCGTCATGATCTGGGCCGGCGAAACCAGATCGACCAGTCGCTCCGCCATCCAGCGTTCCACGTCGAGACCGGCGGTCGCGCAGTCGGCGAGCGAGGGTGGCACGCGGACAAACAGGTGCATCGGCCGCTGCAACTCGCGGGCGAGCTGGTCGAGGCGGGTCCGGACCTGGCGCACCAGGTCGGTCATCAGCGGGGCGCCGGCCGCCGCCCGCCCGCGCGGGAAGAACACCTGGAAGCGGTTGAAATCGAGTTCGAACCCGTCGACGAGATCGCGATTCCGTGCGAGCACCTCGAACACGGTGTCGACTCGCAACTGCCGCACGGCCTCGTGCGTGAAATCGAGCAGGTTGCCGTAGGCCGGCTGCCAGGGCAGCGGCGACTCCTTGATCGTGTAGCGGTCGCGATGCTGGAACCAGAACTCACTCGTCATGGAGTGCTCGTCGGGCTTCACCATGAAATGTGCGTCGTTCATCCGCAGGCTCGGGATGAAACGCAATCCGAGCGCCTTCGCCGTTTCTCCGGCCGTGCGCACTGCATCCGCCCCCTGCGCCAGGCATACACGCGCATTCTCCATGCGTTTCTCCATCAGCGAACCCGGCGTCTCGTCCGGGGCCTTCCGCCACCCGACGCGACTGGCGACCTTTGTGTCGTAGTACATCAGGTCGCCGCCCATGCCCACGCAGTACACCAGCGTGCGCACCGGGGTGTCGGCGAGCGCGGCGATGTTCGCGCGCAACAGGGCCTCCGACTGCGCGCGGTCGGGGACGACGAACGAGAGATCCGCGTCATCGTTGAACACGAGACCGAACGCCGGTAGCGGCCGTGGGGCCTGGGCGTGGGCGGCAGACGGGGAGCCGAAACCAAGAACGACGAGCAGAACGAGTCCAAGCGTCCCATCACCCAGTCCCCACTGTCGGCGGGGGGCCCGCACCACGCGGGATATCGGCTTCGTTTCCGGAAGCTCGCGGGGTGTGGGCACCCCGCCCACAGTGGACCGTACTCCGCTCATGGAGTCCTCCG
>JAEUHA010000401.1 GCA_016793535.1 Opitutaceae bacterium
AGCTCGTTCTCCTTCCACTCGCAGTCGAAGGTGACCGTCGGCTGGCCCCACTTGTCCCGGACCTGGTGGTTCAGGTACATCCGGTTCTCGTGGTATGGCAGGCACTCGCCCCACGCGCCGAAGCCGAAGCGCCACGGGCCGGGCGCGATGAGGTCGGCCTTGAACTTCGACCCGAAGTGGCTGAGTTCCTTGATCGGCCGCGCCCAGTCGGTGCGGCTCGCGCTGCCCTGGTAGCCGAAGCCGCGGAGGTAGTCCTTCTGCTTCGTCTTCGCGTCGAGGTTGCGGAAGCGGGGGATGTAGATCCCGTTGGCGCGCGCGCCGCGGTAGAACTTGTCGTTGAAGTCGTCGCTGATCCCCGCGGCGCCGACCTTGAAGTGGTGGTCCATCAGGTTGTGCCCGAGTTCGCCGCTGTCGTTGCCGAAGCCGTTCGGGAAACGGGTCGAGGAGGAGTTGAGCAGGATGAACGTCGAGGCGACGGCCGACGCGCAGAGGAAGATCACGCGGGCGTGAAACTCGATGACCTCGTGCGTCTCGGCGTCGATCACACGGACGCCCGTCGCGCGGCCCTTGCCGGGATCGTAGATGAGCTGGTTGACGATCGAGAACGGGCGGAGCGTGACGTTGCCGGCGGCGTAGGCGGCGGGCAGCGTCGAGGCGTTGCTGCTGAAATAGGCACCGTAGGGACAGCCGCGGATGCAGCGGTTGCGGTACTGGCAGCTCCCGCGGCCGAGGTGCGGCTGGGTGAGGTTGGCCACGCGGCCGATCGTCATCGCGCGGCCGAGCTTCTCCTTCATCCGGTTCTTCACGTGGTGCTCGAGGCAGTTCATCTCCATCGGCGGGAGGAACTGGCCGTCGGGCAGCTGCGAGAGCCCCTCCTTCTGCCCGCTGATGCCGGCGAAGCGCTCGGTGTAGTCGTACCAGGGTGCGAGATCGGCGTAACGGATCGGCCAGTCGACGGCGACGCCCTCCTTCGCGTTGGCCTCGAAATCGAGCTCGTTGAAGCGGTAGGACTGCCGGCCCCAGAGCAGCGAGCGGCCGCCGACGTGGTAGCCGCGCATCCAGTCGAAGCGCTTGTCCTCGCCGTACGGGTTGTCGATGTCGTCGACGAACCAGTGGGCCGACGCCGGGTGCGTGGTGTAGCCGGTGCGGTTCTGCTTGTGCTGCCGCGCCACCGCCGCGCTGTTGATCCGGTTCCGGCCGGCGAACTCCCAGCTCTCCTGCATCGCCGTCGGATAGTCGCCGTGCTTCACGTCGCGGCCGCGCTCGAGCACGAGCGTCTTGAGTCCCTTCTCGCTCAGTTCCTTGGCGGCCCAGCCGCCGCTGATGCCGGAGCCGACCACGATTGCGTCGTACGTGTTCTGCCGGGTGCCGGCACCTTGGAGATTCGCCATGGGGAAAGGGAGGGGTTGCGGGGAGGGAAGCCGGGGGCGGAGCGTGACGGCTTTCGGCCGCCGATCAAGGCTGGCGCGGCAGGGAGCGCGTCACCCAGTTCGCCGTGAGCGTGGCGTAGATCGCGGCGAGCAGCGAGCGTTCGTCCTGCGCGTCGTGGTCGAGCGACCAGATCATGATCCCGCCGAGCCCCTCATCGACCACGTACTGCGACTTGGCCCGGATGGTCGGGAGGCCGTTGTACCAGATCGTGCTGCCGGCCTGGTCGGCGTGTTCAGCTCCTGGATACGTGGACACGATGCCGGCGTAGGAGTAGCCGCGCTTGCGAAAGGCGTCGCCGAACCCGTAGCCGTAGAACGGCACGCCGAGCACGACCCGGTCGCGCGCCACTCCGCGCCGCAACCAGTACTTCACGCTGTTGCGCGCGAGGTCCATCGAGGCGTGCTGCCCGGGACGGTCGGGGGCCCAGTGGCCGGCGCCGTCGTAGGCCATGACGTTGATGAAGTCGAACAACCCGAGGACGTCGTCGGGGACCCGCGCCCCGCCATAGCCCTGGGAAAGCGCGGCGGTGAGCAGTTTCCCGCGCGGCTTCAACGCCGCCGCCAGTTCGCGGATGAACGGCCCGTAGTCCGCGTTGATCGCCGGGCCCTCGAGGTCGACGTCGAGGCCGTCGAGCTGGTGGTGCGTGACGTAGTCGGCGAGTTTCGCGACGAAGCCGGCGCGCCGGATCGGGCCGACGAGATCGAACCAGCGCTGCTTCAGCGCGGCATCGCTGCCAACGCCGCCGCCCGCGAGCGAGACCAGCACCTTCACGCGATGGGCGCGCGCCCGCTCGAGCAGCGCGGCGTTCTTCGGGTGAAACGACACGTCGCCGCGGTCGGTGGTCGGGTTTTCGAACGCGATGTTGATGTGCGTGAGCTTCGCGTAGTCGATCGAGGCGGAGAACGCTTTCAGGTCCACCCAGTTCGGCACGTACGCGACGACCCGGCTCTGCGCGCGGGCCGCCGCCGCGAGCAGCGCCCCCGCGAACACGCAGGCCAGGACGAGGCGGAGGAACCGGAACGGGAGCGGCATCAGGGTCGCGCGGGGCGATGGAACATCCGATTACGTGCCGCCTGCGGCGTGTCAACCCGCCGCGACCGGGAGTGAGACCGCCCGGCGATCGCGGCGCAAAGCCGCTCCTGCCGCCGGCAGCCGGCGCCTCCGTTCACTTGGCCGCAGCCGCGTCGGCGAGGAACGCCGCGATGTCCGCATCCTGCGTGTCCCACGCGCACATCAGCCGGTAGCCGTGCGCGCCGACGAAGCGGTAGAACTGCCAGCCGCGCGCCGCGAGCGCCGCGACCTCGCGCGGGGCGAATTCGACGAACACCCCGTTGGCCTCCGTCGGTGCGATGAGCCGGTACCCGAGCCGCTGCAGGCCCGCGGCGAGCGCTCGCGCCTGGCGGTTGGCGTGGGCGGCGTGCCTCAGCCAGGCGCCATCCCGCAGCACCGCCGCCCACTGGGCGCCGGCGAAGCGCATCTTCGACGCGAGCTGGCCCGCCTGCTTGACGCGGTAGTCGAACTCGCGCGCGAGCTCCCGGTTGAAGAACACCACCGCCTCGGTACCGAGGAGACCGTTCTTCGTGCCGCCGAAGCAGAGCACGTCGACCCCCGCCCGCCAGGTGAGCGCCGCCGGCGTGTATCCACGATCCTGTAACGCCGCCGCCGCGTTGGCGAAACGCGCGCCGTCGACGTGCAGGGCGAGCCCGTGCGCGCGGGCGAACGCGGCCAGCGCCGCGGTCTCGTCCGGGGTGTAAAGTGTACCGAGCTCGGTCGCCTGGGTGAGGGACAGCACGCGGGGCCGCGGGAAATGCACGCCGTGGCCGCGCTGCAGGACGGGCTCCAGGTCGGCGGGCCGCAGTTTCGCGTCGGGCCCGGCGACGGGCAGGAGCTTGCTCCCGCCGGTGAAGAACTCCGGCGCGCCGCACTCGTCGGTCTCCACGTGCGCGAGTTCGTGGCAGAGGATCGCGTGGTGCCGCGCACTCAGGGCCGACAGCGCGAGCGCGTTGGCGGCGGTGCCGTTGAAGACGAAGAACACCTCGCACTCCGTCTCGAAGACCTCCTCGAGCCGGCGCCGGGCCTCGGCCGTGTGCGCATCGTCCCCGTAGCTCGGCACCCGCCCGGCGTTCGCGGCGGCCAGCGCGGCCAGGGCCTCGGGGCAGACTCCCGCGGTATTGTCGCTGGCCAGGGCAAAGTTGGGGGAAGGCGTCATGGTGGAATCTTTCCCCTTTCACCTTTCCACTTTCAACCTGATGCTGCGGTTTGGAGCGCACGAAATGAATCCCGCGGACGTTAATCTCTACCTCGTCGGCTTCATGGGCACCGGCAAGACCACCGTCGGTCGCGCCGTGGGCCAGAAGCTCGGCTTCCAGGTCCTGGACAGCGATCACGAGATCGAGCGCCAGCAGGGAAAATCGATTCCCGAGATCTTCGCCCAGGACGGCGAGCCGGCGTTCCGGGCGATGGAGCGGGCGTTCATCGAGGGCGGCCATCCGGCGGAGCGGACGCTGGTCGCGTGCGGCGGCGGGCTCGTGGTGCAGCCCGGCATGCTCGAACGGCTGCAGCAAAAGGGCGTGGTCGTCTGCCTGCATGCCTCCCTGGACACGATCCTGCAACGCACCGCGCGCCACCGGAACCGCCCGTTGCTCGACGTCGAGGACCCGGCCGAGCGGATTCGCACGCTCTACGCGGCGCGCGAACCGATCTACAAGCGTTCCGGCACGGTGATTCTCACCGACGCCCGGCCGCTGAACGACATCGCCGCGCACGTGATCCGCGCCTGGCGGCGCGATGCCGCCGATTTCGCCCGCGCCGCGACGGCCCGGGCTTCCCGTTGATCCCGCCCGGGCGCAGCCGAGTCCGCGCCCCTGACCCGGAACGCCCCGGTGTCCGGACCGCATGATTCCCGCCGCTCCCACGTCACTGCTGCGCGAGCGACTGCAGGCGCTCGGCTTTGACGACGTCCGCGTTGCCGCCGTCGGCCCCGGACCGCTCGCCCCGTTGCGCGCCTGGCTCGAGGCCGGCCAGCACGCGGACATGCACTGGATGGAGCGAACCGCGGACCGGCGTCTCGACCCCACCCTTGTCCTCCCCGGAGCCCGCTCGATCATCCTGCTCGGCGTCAATTACTGGTCCGAGGCGCTCCGCCGGCCGCAGCCGGCGTCCGGACCCGCTCCGCTCTGGGCGCGCTACGCGCTGCACGCGGATTATCACGACACGATCAAGCCCGGCCTCGTCGCGGCCGGTCGCGTGCTCGAGGAACTGGCCGGCGTCACGGCGGCGGATTACCGCTACTACGTCGACACCGGTCCCGTGCTCGAACGCAGCTGGGCCGCCCGCGCCGGGCTGGGTTTCACGGGCAAGAACGCGATGCTGATTTCGCGCCGACACGGCAACTGGCTCTTCCTCGCCGCCATCCTGACGCGGGTCGAGCTCGCACCCGACGCCCCCGTGCGCACGCGTCACCGGCAGCAGGACGTCGGCCTGCTCTGCGGCCGCTGCACGCGCTGCCTGGACGCGTGCCCCACCGCCGCATTCGCCGCACCGGGCGTGGTCGACGCCCGGCGCTGTGTCTCGTACCAGACGATCGAGAACAAAGGCGTGATTCCCCGCGCCCTGCGCGCCGGCATCGGGGCCCGGATTTACGGTTGCGACGTCTGCCTGGAGGTTTGTCCGTGGAACCGCTTTGCCCAGGCCGGCCGCCAGCTCCTGCTATCCGCCCGCTACGACGTCGCCGCCCTCAGTCTCGCCGAGATCCTCGCCCTGACGCCGGAACGCTTCGCCGAGGTTTTCCGGCGCACTCCGATCAAGCGGCTGAAACTAGCCGGCCTGCTCCGCAACGCCTGCATCGTGGCCGGCAATTCCGGCGACCGCACGCTGCTCCCAGCCCTCGTCGCACTCGCCACCGCGGCCGCACTGCCGCTCGTGCGCGCCCACGCCGTGTGGGCGGTGTTCCGGCTCGGCGGCGGTGCGGCGCTGCAGGACGCCGCGCGGAGCGAAACGGATCCCGTGGTGCGCGCGGAGTACGAGGCGGAGGCGCGGGCGGGCGGGTGATGTTTCGACGTCTCGCTCGTGGCGGCGGACGTCCACCGTGGCCGTGATTCCTGAAGGAAAGGGCGGCCGGGGGCGGCCGCGATCCCGGGGCACGCGCGAACGAAAAATGCGAGCGGGGAAGGCGGCGCTCCCCGGTGTTCTCAGTCGATCGCCTTGAACGCCGCGCCAAAGGTCGCCACCACCGAGGCCGGCGGCCGCACGGGCCGGCCTTCGCGATCGATGAAGGCGTGCACGGTCGCGCCGGTCGCGAGCAGTTCCTCGCCGCGCCGGACTTCGTACTCGAGCCGGATCCGCAGCAGCGGACGTTCCCGCATCGTCGTCACGATGGTGATCGTGTCGTCGTAAACCGCCGGCCGCAGGTATTTCGCGGTCACTTCGAGCACCGGCAGGCGAAACCCGTCCGCCTCGAGTTGCCGGTAGGGCAAACCCAGTTCCTTCAGCAGCGTCGTCCGGCCGACTTCGAACCAGGGCAGGTAGTTGCCGTGGTAGACCACGCCCATCATGTCGGTCTCCGCATAACGGACGACCACCTGCGTGCGCGACTGGATCATGCCTCCGCCCACTCCGGGTTGAACAGGGCCGCGGCCGACTCCTTCCAGCAGTTACGCATCGCCCACTCGCGTCCAGCGGCTCCCAGCCGGCGGCGCAGGGCCTGGTCGTGAATCAGTTTCTCGAACGCCGCGGCGAGCTGCGCGGGACGATCCGGCGGCACCAGCAGACCGGTCACCCCGTCGACGACGGCTTCGCCGACGCCGCCGACGTCGTGCGCCACGACGGGCAGGCCATGGGCCGCAGCCTCGAGGTACACCAGCCCGAAGCCCTCGACGGACTGCTCCATATTGACGCTCGTCATGGCGAAAATGTCCGCCCCGTCGTAGACCGTCGTCAGCTCCTCATCCGGCAAATTGCCGAAAAACCGCACCGTCAGGTCCGGCTGCGCCGCCGCACAGGCCCGGAGGTCGCGCTCGTAGTTCCCTTTGCTCTGCGCGCCCACCACCCAGTATTCGATTTGCGCACGGACCGCCGGTGGCAGCATCTGCAGGGCCTGCAGCGTGACGAGCTGACCCTTGCGCGGATGCAAACGGCCCACGGTGAGGATCACGATCTTGCTGCGGGTAGCCTCGGGCTTGGGCGGCACGACGGCGAAATCCGAGCGCAGCGCGCCCGGAGTCAGGTAGATCTTCTCCGCCGCCTCGGGGAAATGCCCCAGCAGCAGTTCCTGGGTATAGTTGCTCAGGGTGCTGACCCGGGTGGCCCGGCGAATGAGCTGACCCGCGAGCCAGCGGCGGACGGGTTGGCGGGAGAATTTCAGGATTTCCGAACCGTGAAACGTGAGCACCAGTCGTCCCGGCCGAAAGGCGTGGAAGAACTGCAGCAGCATCATCGTCATCATCGGCCCCGGCTCCGGCAGATAGACCGTGGCCCGCCGCAGGTGCCGGCGATGGCGGATCAGCTCGCGGGCGAGACGGAGCTGGCAGCCCCAGTCGTGGGTTCCCTTGAGCGGGAGCCGGCGCAGCCGGAAGGGCCAATCGCCCTTTTCTACCGCGGGCGGGGCTGATTGCGCCCAGACTTCAATGTCATAACCCAGCACCGCCGACGCCCGCGCGATCTCCTCGGCAAACGTGGCTATGCCGCCACGCTTGGGGTAAAACTCGTGCGTGATGAGAAAGACGGGCCCTGCCGTAGGATCGACCTGAAGTGATGCGCTCATGCGCGAGGTCACGAAGTGGCACAAGGCCCGTCGGCGTCGAGCTTGAAACCGAGAGGGGATGAGCCGGAACACTCCACGCGAACGCAGCGGACGACGTCAGGAAGCGGACGGAACGAGGAACAGGACTCGACTGTCTCGGCGCGCGGCCGCCATGAAGTTACGCGCGTGCCGGAGCGACTCCGGCCAAGGGGGCGGTGACAGGCCGAGCGGGCAGCAAAAGTGCAGTCTGACACTTCAGTCAGGAGAACCCGGGAGTGGAGAGCCGCGAGTGGACGGGCATTTTTTCCGGGGCCATGGCGGCGGGCGCGCAGGGAACCACTCCGCCCGTGCGGTGACCATCGTGGTGCCAGCAGCGTCGAAATAATGGGTTTACTTTCCACTCTCCCGTAACATAGAAGGAACAGACAATGCCAGATGCAGGTTCTCCCAGTTCCACGACGCAAAAATCGGTAGCCATGCCCCCCAAGCCGTTTGCGCCCGAGGACGAAGTCGCACTGCGTGAGGCGTTGAAACGCTGCTCTCCCTCGACATTCGAAGCGGCCGTCCAGTTTCGCAAGACCGGCAATCCGGAACACGTTCCGGCAGTCGTGATCGGGGTGATCGAGCGCTTTGTGGAGCCGGACCTGCGGGTCAAACTGAAGGATGCGGACGACGACCTGCGGCTGATCGAGGACCTGGGCATCGACTCCCTGACGATGATGGAAATCGTCATTTTGGTCGAAGACGTCCTCCAGATGACGATCAACAACGACGAACTTCGTAATCTGCGGACAGTCGGAGACGTAAAGACTTTCATCGATTGCAAGATTCGCGGGCTGCCCCTCCCGAAGCCGACGAAGTTCATCCCGATCGAGCACATCGGTGCGGTGATGCCGATACAGCCGCCCTTTCTGTTTCTCAACGAAGCCTCGGTCAGCTCCACCGCCGCGAACGGCAAGTACAAGATCAGCGGCCAGGAGTTCTTTCTGCAGGGGCATTTCAAGGACAATCCCGTCATGCCCGCCTCGATCATGCTCGAGGCCCTGGGGCAGCTCGCGGTGCTCTATCTGCTGGAGGGCGCGCCGACCGAGCCGGGCAAGGTGGTCAGCCCCCAGACGATCTTCTTCACCGGTTGCGAAGGCGTCCGCGCCCACCGCGTCTGCAAGCCGGGCGACATCCTGAGCCTCTCGATCAAGCCGAAGCGCATGAAGATGCCGCTGGCGACCTTCGAAGGCGCCATCCGCGTCGGCCAGGAAAAGGCCGTCATCGCGGAGGAGATCACGCTGACGTTCGGCATCGTCGATGCCGTCAACGCCCCGGTGCCGATCAACGGCGTGGGCGTCGCGCACGGCCAGCCGATCAGCACCCAAACCGAGGTCGCCCCGGTCGCGACTCCGGTCCGGGCGGCGATGAACGGCTGAAAAGCGAACTGCTTTTCTGCCTGAACCTTCAACGGCGGCTCCGGCCGCCGTTTTTTTTGCGCCCGCCCACTGAGCCATTCCGCCGGATTGACCGCGCCCGGCCAACGCCCTTCACTCGGTCGCACCAAGGCGCATGCCCAGAGTTTTCATCACCGGTTTGGGTTTTATCACGAGCATCGGGAACGATGCGACCACGGTCACCTCCAGCCTGCGGAGCCTGCGCCATGGCTTCGAACTCTATCCTCCCTTTCAGAAACCGGACATCCCGGTCAAGGTCGTCGGGACGATCAAGGAGTTCTTCACGGACTCGACCGATCCCGAAGACTGGACGTTTCCCGCCCGCTACCGGATCAAGCGCGAGTTGCTGCGCTCGATGGCGCCCAACGGTCTCTTCGCCCATTGCGCGATGCTGCAGGCGATCGAGGACGCGAAACTGACCGACGCCGATCTCTCGAATCCGCAGACGGGACTTTATGCCGCCTCGGGCGGTTCCCCGATGCTCACGCACTACCATCACGAGCGGCTGACCAAGGCGGGCGTGATGCGGTGTTCGCCGCTCGGGATCGTGGCCTCGATCGTCGGCACGTTGAATTTCAACCTGGTCGCCGCGTTCAAGATCCTCGGCGCCTCCTGCGGCTTCTCGTCCGCCTGCGCCTCCTCGGCCCACGCGCTCGGGTTCGCGTTCGACGAGATCACGCTGGGGCGCCAGCACCGGATGTTCGTCGTCGGCGCGGAAGACGGCAACACGGACGCGATCCTGCCCTTTGCCGGCATGCGCACGCTGTCGCTGCAGACCGATCCGGCCCTCGCCTCGCGTCCGTTCGATGCGGCGCGCGACGGCTTCGTCGGCACCGGTGGCGGCACCGTGGTCGTGCTGGAAAGTGAAGCCGAGGTCGCCCGGCGCGGCGTGACCCCTTACGCCGAGGTGCTGGGCTGGGGTCAGGCGTCCGACGGCCACAACGTCGCGATCTCCCACCCCGAGGGCAATGGCTCGGCCGCCGCCATGACCAACGCCTTGCGGGCCGCCGGCGTCGCGCCCGGCGCGGTCGACTACGTGAATGCGCACGCCACTTCGACACTCATCGGCGATATCTCCGAAGCGCGGGCGCTGCGCGCGGTGTTCCAGCAGGACCTGGCCCGGGTCGCGGTCAGCAGCACGAAGGCCCTGACCGGCCACGGCCTTTCGCTCGCCGGCGCGATGGAAAGCGCGTTCTGCGCGCTGGCGATGCGCGACGGCTTCATCCCCGGCTGCGCCCACCTCGCCACCGTCGATCCCGAGTGCGCCGGCCTGAATCTGCCGCGCACGACCGAAGCGCGGCCGCCCGGCATCGTGGTAAAGAACAGCAGCGGATTCGGCGGCGCCAACGTCGCGCTCGTCTTCCGGCGCGTCACCTGACCTCGTGGCCGCCGCCCGCGTTTCCGACCGTCACCGCACCGCGTTCGTGACCGGTGTCAGCACCGGGCTGGGACGGGCGTTTGCCGAGATGCTGCTCAGCGAGGGTGTCCGCGTCTGGGGCACGTCGCGCGAGGCGGCCCGGCTCGCGGAGCTGGCGCAGCGACACCCGGACCGCTTCACCGCCGTGACCCTTGACCTGCGGGACAGCGCGGCGGCCGAGCGGACGTTTCGCGCCGCCGACGCCGCCGCGGGCGGCTTCGACCTCGTCGTCAACAATGCCGGCTTCGGCCTGCTGGCGGACTTCGTGCAGATCGACTTTGCCGCGTGGCGCGAGCAGCTGGACGTCATGCTGGTGGAGCCGGCGCGGCTTTCGCACCTCGCGCTCGCCGGCATGCTGGCGCGAAACCGCGGCGCGCTGGTGAACATCTCGTCGCTCGCCGCGGAGTTTCCGCTGCCCTTCCAAAGTGCCTACAACATCGCGAAGTCCGGGTTGTCGGCGTTGAGCGAGAGCCTGATGATCGAGACGGCGGGGACCGGCGTGGTCGTGATCGATTTCCGGCCGGGCGACTATCGGACGGATTTCAACCGGAGCGTGAGTCGACCGCAGGCCCATCCCGGCCCCCGGCTGACGCGCGCCTGGGCGGCCTTCGAGGCGATGATGCGCAGCGGGCCGCCGCCGGAGCACGCCGCCGCGGCGTTGCGCCGGGCGCTGGTGCGTCATCGCAGCGGCACCGTGCGGGCCGGCCGCTTTTTCCAGGCGGGGTTCGCCCCGTTCATCGCCCGCTTCGGCTCGCTCGCGCTCAAGCGCCGGGTGCAGGCGAAGTACTTCGACGTGTGAGGAGCTGGGCGGAGCCAGTTGAACGTTGAAGGCTGAACGTTGAAAGATCCGGACCGCGGAGCACCGCCGGCGTCCAGGGAGGAACCCGGGACGGCTCCGTCTTTCAACTTTCAACTTTCAAATTTCAACTCCACTGATCGTCACCCTGCATGGCGAAAGTTCGCATCCTCGTTCTCACCTCCAGCACCGGCGGCGGCCACGACGCCCGCGCGGAGGCGTTTGCCGAGTGGTGCTTTCAGCTTTACCGCCATGAGGTCGACGTGCGCATCGAGCAGATGCTCGAGAAATCGTCGGTGATCAACCGGGGCGGCGTAAACCTGTACAACTGGATCCAGCGCCACGCGCCCTGGCTGCACCAGGTGTTCTTCGCGATCGTCGAGCTGCTGAGCTACCTGAACCGCCGCCGCGTCATGCTCGGCGCCGGCTACTACCTCGACGTGCTCCGCGAGTACCAGCCGCACCTGGTGTTCAGCGTCCACGACTGCCTCAACCGCGGCTATTTCCAGCTCGCCCGCCGCACCCTGACGCCGGAGCGCGTGCGCTGCGCCACGTACTGCGGGGAGTTTTCCGGCGGCTGGGGCTATTCGCGCAACTGGATCGAACCGTCGGTCGACCTCTACATCTCGCGGACCCCGACCGCCCGCGACTTCGCGGTGAAGTGCGGCATCCCGCCGGACCGGACGCGGGTGCGCGGGTATCTCATGCGGCCGCGCTCGCACCTCGAAGTCCTCGACGCCGCGGATCGCCGCAACTACCGCACCAAGCGACTCGGCCTGGACCCGGACCGTTTCACCGTCTTCCTCGCGACCGGCGGCAACGGCGCGAACAACCACGCCGCGTTGCTCCCGGTCCTGTTGCGCTACGCGGACCGGATCCAGGCGATCATCATCTGCGGCCGCAGCAAGGAGACGTTCAACGAGTTGATCCACTGGCGCGCGCTGCACCCGGAGTTCAACTGCTACATCGAAGGCTACTCGGACAATGTCCATCTGCTGATGCAGGCGAGCGACGTGATCGTGACCCGCGGCGGCACGACGACCTGCGCGAAGGCCCTGCACTTCAGATGCCCGATCATCTTCAATGCGTTCGGCGGCATCATGCCCCAGGAGCGGCTCACCTGGAAATTCTTCCGCAACGGCGCCGCGTCCGAGAAGATCGAGGACGCCGCCGACTTCGCCCGGATCATCGACCGTTGGATGAACAACGCGGAAACGTACGGTCATGTGCGGGACAACTTCCTCAAGCTCCGCTACGAGGAGGATCCGACGGTGATCATCGACGAGGTGGTCGCCCTCGCGAACGAAGTCGCGCGCGCCAAGCTCAAGCGCCGGGCGTTTCCGCCCCCGGCCGGCGGCGACGGTCCCCGCGCGTCGCGGACGCCGTTCCCCCCGGATTAGGGAGTCGACACGTAATCCGCTTGGCCGCGCGCCGCGCCGCGCTCTAGTTTCGCGCCACCTTGTCCGAGCCGTCGTCCGTCATCGCCTACCTCTTCACCACGTTTCCCAAGAACACGGAGACGTTCCTCCAGCGCGAGATCATCGCGATGAAGCACCACGGCGCCCGCATGCGGATTTATTCGCTCTGGGGTGGCGGAGAGTCCTTCCGTGGCCTGCCGATCACGCGGTTCAACAAGTGGCGGCTGCTCACCCTGATCTGGCTCATCCCCTACGAGTCGTGGCGCCGGCCCGCCGTGCTGCGCCAGGTGCTGACCGGCCTGCTGCGCCGGCGCGCGCCATCGTGGATCAATTTTTGGGAAAACATGCTCGGCGCCGGCTTCGCCTGCATCTTCGCCCGGGAATTCCGCCGCCGGCAGCCTGCGCTCGTGCACGCGGCCTGGGGTGGAGCGCCCGCCACCGCGGCGTGGCTGCTCTGGCGGATCAACGGCCACCGCTACAGCGCCGCCGCCCACGCGTACGACATCTACGAGCACGGCGGCGACTGGTGGCTCCGCGACAAGCTGCAGCACGCGGAGTTCATCCACACGTCCACGATGATGGCCCGGCGCGGGCTGATCGAACACGGCCTGCCGGACGAAAAGATCGTGTGCATCCGCCGCGGCCTGGACCGGCTGCCGAAGATGAAGCCGCTGCGCCCGACCCGTCTGCCGCTGCACCTGCTCTGCGTCGCGCGGCTGGTCGAGAAGAAGGGCCTCTCCTACCAGATCGAGATCTACTCCGCCCTGAAGGCGGCCGGCATCCCATTCGTCGCGCGGATCGTGGGTGAAGGCCCGCTGCGGCCGGACCTCGAGCGCTTCGCCGGTCACCTCGGCGTCAGCGCCCAGGTCACGTTCACCGGCCACCTGCCCCAGCACGAGGTGTGGGAACAGCTCGCGTGGGCCGA
>JAEUHA010000351.1 GCA_016793535.1 Opitutaceae bacterium
GCGCTATTCGCCCGCGCGCCGCCGCTTTCCTATGATTGCGTGCAGTTCCTTCGCGGTCCGGAGATCTTTTTCGCCCCAGGCTCCCTTGGCCGCACTCAAGTCTTCCCGCGAAATCACCGCGCAGCTCACGCCGAAGATGTCCGCCTCCATGGCGCATTCGCGCAGGCGCGCTGGCGTGCGCGGACCTGCCGGCGCCTTATCCCCCGGTCACTCATCCCGGCGCCCGCAGGTAAGTCACCCACTGCGCGTAGGTCGGGATGCCGATGGCGAGGTTGAATGGGAAGGTGAGTCCCAGCGCGGCGGCGACGCAGGCTCCGACGTTCGCCTCGGGAATCGCGACCCGCACCGCCGCCGGCGCCGCGATGTAGGACGCGCTCGCGGTCAGGGTCGCCAGGACAATGGCTCCCCCCGACGTCAGGCCCGTCACGACACCGACCCAGCCGCCGGCCAGGCCTCCGACCAGGGGCACCACCATGGCCGTAAGCAGGAGGAACAGGCCGCTCCGGCGGAGTTCCGGCAGGCGGTGCGCCGCCAACAGCCCCATCTCCAGCACGAAGAACGCGAGGATCGGCTTGAAGGCCGCCACGAACAGCGGCTCGAAGGGCGCGAAGCGCTGCGGTCCCGAGAGCAATCCCACCGCGAGCCCCGCCAGCAGCAGGAACACCGAGCGGTTGAGCACGACCTCGTGCAACAGGCGGCCGTAGCCTTCCGGGCGGCGGCCCTCGGCCGTCGGCGCCAGGCGGTGCAGGAAGACGGCCACGATGATCGCCGGCACTTCCATGATCACGAGCAAGACGGGCAGGAAACCCTCATGCTCGACCCCGGTGCGATGCAGCATGGCGAGCGCGGCGGCAAACGTCACCGCACTGGCCGAGCCGTAGTGCGCCGACAGCGCCGCGGAGTCCGCGCGATTCCAGCGCCCGAGGCGCAGCGCCGCGTAGAAGACGCCCAACGCCATCGCCGCGCCCAGTCCGAGGGCGCCCAGCGCCGGACCCACCACGTTTGCCGGGGGCGCGATCGCGAGTTGGACGCCGCCTTTCAGGCCGATCGCGAGCAGCAGATAGGTGCTGAGCAGCTGGTAGACGGCGTCGGGCAGTTTCAGGTCTGACTTCAGCACGCCGGCAAGAAAGCCGACCGCGAAGAACAGGAAGAGGGGATCGAGGAGATTTTCGACCATGGAAAGGCTGTCGCTACGCCGGGCGGTTCTGCTTGGTCAGCACGGCCACTGCAGGATGAAGGATCCGGCGCTCGGCCGTGATCGCAAAGAACTGGTCGCGGCACTTGTCGGTGGCCCCAATGATCCGGAGCGAGAACCGCCCCACCGCCTCCTGGGCCACGAGCGTCGGCACCGGGATGAAGCCCCGGCCATCCGATGCCATCACCTTCATCAGGGCGGCATCCTCGAATTCCGCGATGATGCGCGGTGTGATGCCCAGGGTTTGAAACCAGCGGTCGAGCGAGCGGCGCATCCCCGTTCCATCGGCGGGCAGCAGGGCGGGGGCGCGATCCAGGGAGCGCGGAAAGCCGGGCCGCAGCGAGGTCGCCAGCCGGGGGCCGGCGCAGAAGGTGACCCCGCATTCCCCCAGCGGATGGTTGAAGACGCGCACCTTCAGGCTGCCCGGCGCCGGTTCGTCCGCGAGCACGACATCGAGCCGGTGGGCGACAAGCTGGGCCAGCAAGTCCTCCACCTTGCCCTCACGGCAGATCACGTGGACCGGCTGCGCCAGCTCGAACACGGGTTGCAGAATCTGCTGCGTGACCAGCTTGGGAAACGAATCGGCCACGCCCACGTGCAGGCGCAGCGATTTCGACGTCGGACGCTGCTTGATCGCGCCCGTGAGCTCGCGACCGAGGTTGAAGATCTCGTCTGCGTAACGCAGCGCAACCTGGCCGGCGTCGGTCAGGACATTCGTGCGGCCGCTGCGGCGGAACAGCCGCTCGCCCAGCGCCGCTTCCAGTTCGCGGATCTGCGCGGAGATCGACGGCGACGAGACGTGCAGCTTCTCCGCGGCGCGCCGCAGGCTGCCCTCGCGGGCCACGGTCCAGAAATAACGCAGATGATGGTAATTCAACCATTCCATGTTCAGTGCCATCGTTAACATTAAGCTAACGGACTGTGTCAAACAGCGTATTAGTCGAAGTGAGAAAAGTCGGCTAGGGTGGTCCCGTGAACCTCATCATCTACCATCGCCAGGTGCGCTGCCCCGAAGCGGTCCCCGTTCTCGTCGAGCGGCGGCTGGGAGTGTTGGCGCGCACCCATCGGATCGAACAAGCCACCGTCCGGCTCCATGACGAACCCGAGGCCAGTCCTCGTTTCCAGGCCAGCGTTTATCTCCGGGTGCCCGGCCCCGACATCCACGCGACCAGCTGCGACCACACGGTCGCAGTCGCGGTGGAAAAGGCGCTGCGCGACGTCGAAGCCCAGCTCGCCGACCGGATCGACCGCCGTCACCTGCGGCGAAAAAGCAATCTCCACCTGTCGTCCGTCGGCCGCACCGGCCGCGCGTGGTGACGCCGGCCTGGTGTCCTCCCCATCCGGGCCTCCCTCTGCTCCTCCCTCCTGCGGCCGGCCTCCGACCGCCACCTGCCAAGCCTCCTCCTCACATTTCTCCTCCATGCTCCTCGTTTCCTCCTCTCCCTCGCACCGCCGGATCGCCTCGCTGCCCGAAGTGCTCAACCGCCACCTTGCCGCCGGCGCCGACTCGGATCGTTCCAGTGTCGCCACGTACATCGACCGGGGCGCCGCGCTCGTCGACGCCGCGGCCCTGCACGCGCTGCATCGGCTCCGGCGTCCGCTCCAGCTCAAGATCGAGCAGCTCGAGGACAGCGCGCACTTGCGCCGCCGGCTGGAATTGCTGTCGACCTACTTCGACGAAGCGTCCGCCGACGGCTCGCTGGGCGCTCCGGCCCATCGCGAGGTCGCGTTCGCGTTGCTCTACTTCCTGAATGGCATGGACCGTATTCCGGATGCCCTGCCCGAAATCGGACTGCTCGACGACGCGATGGTCGTGCAGATCGTGCTGCAGCGCCACGCTGCCACCTTTCGGGCGCACTGGCTGCGCCGGCGCCGGAGCTGGCCCTCCGAGTTGTGACTTCCGCCGCGGTGCTGACGCCGGCCGGCGGCCGTCGATAGTGGGCCTGCCTGTGACATGTTCGCAAACTAGGCCGCAGCAGAGCTACTCGTGAGAATCCCAGACGCGCGGGAGCATCGCTGAGTTCATTTGCTAACCTGTAACAGGCAGACCCCGTCCAGGATTGCGGGCGACCGCGGGCCAGTAGCTTTCCATCATCTCGTAGGTGACGCGGCCCCACAGCATCGCCCCGCTCTCGTCCATGAGTCGGGTGAAGAACGCGTGGGTCTCGTCGTCAGCGATTCCCTCCCGGTGGTCGACGCAGCCGTCCACGGTGACGTTGATACTGAAGGTCAAGAGCCCCATGGGTCGTTGAATTCTAGGTCAGGTCCGAACTACGTCCAGTGAAACGGTGAAGGGGCCGGTGGTCTGGGGTCTGCCTGTTACATGTTAGCGGAATTGGAGACAGCGGGCGTGCTCGTGAGAATCCCAAACGAATGGGAGCAGCGCCGAGCCTGCTTGCTAACGAGTAACGGGCAGACCCCATCCAGAGATTTATCCGGACAAAATGGTCGCGGACGGCGAACCACTGTCGGTTTCAGGTTACTGGTGTGATACCATGAAATCATCCCTGTCCTCATTCGCTCTTGCCGCTTTGCTCGCTTCCGGCCTCGGTCTTGTCGCTCTCACCGGAGGCTGCGCGTCAACTGCTACTCAAGCCAGCACCGGCGAATTCATCGACGACAGCTCCATCACGGTAAAGGTAAAGGCCGCCTTCATGAAGGACCCGGTGGTGAAGATGCGCGAAGTGAGCGTGGAAACGTTCAAGCGCGTCGTGCAGCTCAGCGGTTTCGTCGACACCGCCGAGGAAAAGGCCCAAGCTGCCCGCCTCGCGTCCTCAGTCGACGGCGTGACCGAGGTGAAGAATAATATCGTCGTGAAAGGCTGAGAATTGCAGCCGGGGATTTTGGACAGTGGCGATCGTGTGGATCAGAGTTTCAGCTCCCCACCGCGACGGTCGTATCGGAGATGCTCGCCGCGAGGAGAAGGGAGCACGGCCGGTGGTCTGGGGTCTGCCTGTTTCATGTTAGCAGAATTGAGGACCGCGGGCGTGCTCGTGAGAATCTCAAACGAGTGGGAGCAGCGTCGAGCCTGCTTGCTAACATGTAACAGGCAGACCCCATCCAGGAATCTTGGCCCGGTCGAACCGGTCACCGTGCGCCAGCGCGAGAAGAACTCCGCGGCGAAGGAGAAATTATATTGGATTCCGCTGATGACCTGCCGCGTCCTGCCGCGCCGGCGCTGGAAGTTTCGTCGACAAAGACGCGGCGCGTCCCACTCCAGCTCAGTTGGAGGAGCGCCGCGGCGGGGTCGGGGAGCGGCGGGGTGACCAGTTCCGCCTGGTTCTCGCGGAATCGACCGAGATTTCCTTCTCCTCGGGAGGAAATGGATGCGGCGTACGCGCCGGTTGACCCTCGACCTCGACGCTCAAGCGCTCTCGCTCCAAGCCCCATTGTCCGGCGGTCAACAGCGCCTGGCCACCGCCTTCGCCGAACTGCCGTATGGTTACTTGACCGCGAACCCGACCTTGATGGTGACCTGCCAATGCTGAACCTGGTTCTTCTCGATGCTCCCGCGGGTCTCGACCACCTCGAACCAGCTCAGGTTCTGAATGGTTTTGCCGGCGCGTTTGAGCGCCGAATTGACCGCGTTCTCGATGCTGCTGGTCGAAGTGCCCGTGAGCTCGATGATTTTGTAGACTTTGTCTTTCATAAGAAATGGCCGGGGCGGGGAGGATTCGGGTCAGTGGGATGTTACGGCCCGGGCGGCTTGCAGCATCTGGTCGTGTGCGGCTTCGCCCACACCTTCTTCAAAAAGTTGAGCGGCTTCGTTCCGACCATCAGCGTCTTCCTCCTCGCTGCCCGATACGGGCGCTTGATGGCCGGTCGATCCGGGCACCGGGTTCCAGCGGTCGGATTCGGGGGCGGAGAGTAGCAGGGCAGTTGTTGGGCCGATGGTGGGCTCTCCGCTCAACTCGCGTTTGGCCTGGTCCCACTCGGACAGGGTGACCTCGCTCGCGGGATGGCCGTTGATCAATGCGATTTCGGCGGCGCGTTCGTGGATCATCTGGCGGGTCACCTCGCCGATCCCGACCCCGCTTTCGGTCAGGACGCCGTGGTTGAGGGGATTCGTTTCCATAAGGGTTGGTTCCGGGAGGGACGTGGTGGGAGGAGTGCGGCCTAGGACTGCGGCAACTTCATTTTCTCCGTGGCCTTCAATCGACCAAGACCACCACGCGGCTTGCGAGGGCCCCGTAAGGATCACTGAACTCCGCACCACGGGGCGGTTCCGGAAAATCGAACGTTTCGGCACGTGCTTCGCCCACCCGTTTCACCGGGCCTCCATCCCTCGTCCTAGCCCGGCGAGAGGGGCGCTGGGGTCGCTCACGATGGGCGGACGGGGCGGACGGGATCGGTCCGATGGCGGCGCTCGTCTTCCAGCCGTCCGAGCGTGTGCTCGATCAGGCGTGCGAGTTTATCCGCTGCGCCGGTGGCGGCATCGTGGACGGCTCCGGCCTGATGGGTGACCGCAGCGGGCGGACGACCCTCGAGTCGGGCTTCCATCACGCAGCGCTTGTCGTCCCCGACGGTTCTGGCCCCGTTCTCATCCGCGACGTGAACTTCCACGCGGGTGACGTGCGAGGCGAGATGCCCCAAGGCGTTTTCCACCACGGTGCGAATGTGGGCGCTCAGAGCTTCCCGGCCTTCGATGCTGCTGCCCGTGTTTATTTGAATTTGCATGGAAATCAGGTCTCGGAATCCACCGATCAGACGTGTGGCCGAAGACGTCGAACATCTGGACTGCACGCCCGGCGCGATGAGTGGCCCGCCCGTAGGTTCTACGGGAAGACCGGTAATCAGACGCGCTATCGTCTATACTCGGATAGACGGGCCCGGGATATGGGGTATAACCCGGGCGAGGTCGGCGGGACCGGCGGCGGTGAGGTCTGGCGCTGCGTGCCGCGGCGAACGGGACAGCGTCAGCGGAAAAAATTCAGCGCACTCGTCGTCAACAAAGCGTTGGCAAAATCGATCAAGAACGCCCCGACGATCGGCACGATGAGAAAGGCGCGCGGCGACGGGCCGAAACGCGCGCTCAACACGCGCATCGTGGCGAGCGCGTTCGACGTGGCGCCGAGTCCGAAGCCGATCATGCCCGCGCTCATCATGGCGGCCTCGTAGTCGCGCCCCATGACGCGGAACACGACCCAGTAGGACAGCGCGGCGAGCAGCGCGACCTGCACGGCCACGATCACCAGCATGGGCAGCGCGGCGGACGCCAGCTGCGTGAGCTGGAGGTCGATCATCACCACGGCCAGGAGCCACATCAGCGCCACGGAACCGATCTCGTCGGTGCGCTCCGTCCGGAGCCATTTGCCTCCGCAGAGGTCATGTCCATTGCGCACAACGAGGGCGACGATCATCGCGCCCATGTAGACGGGAAACGTGATGCCGGTGCGCTGGATGAGGGCGCTCAGGAACGCGCCGACCTTCATGCAGGCCACCAGCACCGCCAAATGCAGGAGGGTGCTGCCGCCGGTCCGGAAGAGGCCCAGGGCCTCGGCGACAAAGCCCTGTCCGGACGGCGCGTCCGTCTCGCGTGCGGCCGCTCCCGCCGTTCGCGGGCTCAGGCCGAGCCGTTCGATCAGGCGTCCTCCGACCAAGCCCGCGATCAGTCCCCCCGCGATGACGCCGAATGCCGCCGCGGCGATGCCGATCGTCGCGGCGCCGGCCAGTCCCGCTTTCTCGAACTCGGGAGCGAATCCGGCGGCGGTGCCGAAGCCGCCCATCAGAGAAACGTTGCTCGCCATGATGCCGAGCAGGGGGGATTCGCCCAGGCCAGCCGCCGTGGCGGCGCCCACCGCGGCTTGGAGCGCACCGAATCCGGCCGCGAGCCCGAGATAAATCAGGAGCGGCACACCGCCCTGGCGCGCCACCTGCCAGCTCGCGTTGAGACCGATGCAGGTGAAAAACAGGATGAGGAACGGTCGCTCGACGTCCGTCGCACGCGGCAGGGAAAAGTCCCATTGCGGGAGCACCGGCCAGAGCCAGAAGGGGTTTGCCGTATTGCCCTGCACGCTCACGTGCCCGGGCAGCCAGCGGGCACACGCCAGCAGGGCGAGCGCCACGAGCAGACCGCCGAGGATTGCGGGCGGCACGTTTGAACGCCGCAGGGCGGGGATGCGGCGCGCGAGAATTTCCCCGAGGATGACGACGGGAATGGCGAGTCCCAGCAGCGCGAAGGGTCCCACGCTCAGGGCGAGGATTGGAGTTGGGCCGGGAATGGGCATGGCGGGGAAGGAGAGTCGGTCCGCGCTGACGGAGCGGGACGCACTGCGGCGCGCGTCAGGTGCCCTTGACCTGCTTCTTCTTCCCGCCGCCCGTGGACTTCGGCGCGGGCGCCGGCGCGGTGAGGGGCTTGCGGGGAATCTTTTCGTCCCGCATCGCCGTTTGGTAGACGACCGCCGCCATCACGACCGCCGCCTGCTTCAGGTCGTCGGCCACGACCCGGTCGTAGACGTCCATGTTGCCGTGCCAGGTGCGGGTGCGGTACTCGAGGTCATCCTGGATGAACTGAAATCCCGGCAGGCCGATCGCGTCGAAACTCGCGTGGTCGGTGGAGCCGGTGCGCGAGAGTGAGATCGTGTCCGCCTCGAGGTCGCGGAACGACTTCAGCCAGTCGCGGAAGATCGGTCGCGCCGCTTCGTTCCCCTGGAGATAGATGCCGCGGATCTTTCCGCCGCCGTTGTCGAGGTTGTAGTACGCCGACAGCTTGTCGTAGGCGGGCTTGCGGTCCTTGACCGCCAGCGGTGCGGGTCCGGACTGGGCGGCTGCACCAGTGGCCGGCGCGGGCGGCGTCCCGAAATGCGCCGAGACATACGCCTTCGATCCGAGGAGGCCCTGTTCCTCCCCGCTCCAGAGCGCGAGGCGGATGGTGCGGCGGGGTTCCAGCTTCAACGCCTTCAGGATCCGCATCGCCTCCATGACCACCGCACAGCCGGTGGCGTTGTCGGTCGCTCCCGTGCCGCTGTGCCAGGAGTCGAGGTGCGCGCCGAGCATGACGATCTCGTCCGCGCGATCCTTGCCGGGGATCTCGGCGATCACATTGACCGGCTTCACGTCGGGCGAAAGGTATTCGGCGGACAGTTCCAACGCCATCCGCGGCGCGTTTCCCGCCTGCGCCAGTCGCACGAGGCGGTTGTAGTGCTCGTTGGCGACCGAGATCTGCGGCACGATCGGCGGGCAATCGCTCTTCCAGGGGGAAATGCCGCGTGGAACGGTGGACGAGCCCGCGGCGTTTCCGGCCGCGGCCGGGGTTTCCGCCTTGGCCGCCGGGGTGTCTCCGGCCGGCGGATACACGCGGGCGCCCAGGGTGAAGAACGTGCCGGTCTCGCCGCGGCCGCTTGGTTCCAGGATCGCGGCGACACCCTCCTCGGAAAAGAACTGGTACCGGCGCGGCGTGAAGGCGATGGCCGCACGCTGCGCGGGGTCGGCGATCGGGCTCGGGGTGCTCGTCCGGGTCACGCCGGTGCCCACGCCGTCGGAGTTCGCGAGCGCGAGCAACTGGGCGTCGGTCTTGCGCAGCGCCAGCGGCTCGAAGCCGACCTTCAGCGGCGCGAGTTCGCCGTTGAGCACGATCTTGCCGCGGAGCTTGCCCCGGTAGCGGTCCAGGTCGGCCGCACCCTTGATGTCGACGTGGACAACCTCGGTCTCGAGTGACCCGCCCGGCACGCTGGGCGACCAGGCGCGCGGGTGGGCGACCACGGGCATCGCCTCGGGCGTGAAGGCCTGGAGCGAGAACCGTTTCAGCACCCAGCCGCGACCAAACGGTTCCCACGCTTCGAAGCGGGGCTGGTCCAGCCCCCACGTCGCGAGTTGCCGGCGGGCCCATTCACTGGCCCGCTGCAGCCCCGGAGATCCGGTCAGCCGGGCACCATTGAGATCGGTCAGCGCCAGGACGGTTGCCATCACCTCCGACCGTTTCAGGCCCTCCTCGCGAATGCGGGCCAGCGGGTCTGTCTCGGCGGCGGCCGGCGGTGCGGCGCCGTCCTTGGCCGGAGGCGCCGGCTGCGCCGCCGCGACCATCGAAAACAGAAGGCCGCCGGCGACGCCGGCAGTGAGCGCGAAACGAGGGGTAAACTTCACCGCAGCAGCGTCCGCCAGCTCCGGTGCGGGGCAATGCCAAAACGGCTCCGCGCGGCGTCCGAACCGGGCGGGGCTCAGTAGTCGTCCATCACAAACCACATCACCCACACCAGGCTGATCGTGGAAAAAATCATGCCGGCGACGCCGTAGGTGAAGGTCATGGTGTTCCGGTAGGGCCCGAATGCGGCGAACGCGAAGAACCCATTGGCCGTGAGCAGGAGGAGCCAGAAATCGCGGGCGCGGCGGGAGCGTCGACGCGGCGTTGGGACGATCGCGTCGCCGCCGGCGGCCCGCCGTCGCGCCGCCTCGTCGCGCAGGAGGGCCTGCACGTCGTTGTCCGGCTTGGGCACGGCGGAGGCGGGCGACGGCGACACCGGCGCACCGTTTGCGGCGCGCAGATGGCCCTGGACGCTCGTGGGCGTTGCGTCGCGCGGCGGCAGGTCGGTTGGCGCGTTGACCGCCTCGAATTCGGGCGCCTTCAACCGATATAATTTCCGCGGGGGATCGGATTCGTCGCGCATTGGCGGGCGAGCCTGCCCGAGGTGAGCCCGGCGGGTCAAATCACGAAGCGAGTCATCGCGCCCGGCGCCGAGGGCGCGCGGGCGTGCCGCGCGGAAGTTTTTCCATTCGCCGGCGCAGACGCGGGATGTTGGGCTGCGGTGCCGGCTCCTCCGGGCGTTGCCGGTGCCGCCCGCATCCTGCTGCTTTTCCATGAACCTTCCCCGCCGTCATTTTCTCGCCGGCCTCGGTGCCGGCGCCCTCGCGCTGGCCGCCGGCGCTTCCGCCCCTGCGGCCGCGGCGCCCCGCCGGATTCCGCGTCGTGCCGTCATTCCCGCCGCTCTCACGCCGCTCGATGCCAGCCTCGGGCTCGAGCTGGGCGATTTCCGCCGGCACATCGCCGCGCTCGCGGCCGTCCCGGGCGTCACCGCCATCATGGTCAACGGCGCCTCGGGCCATGACAACACGCTCACGCGCGATGAACGCCGCCGCCTGCTGGCCGAAGCCCTGGCGTCGGCCGGGCCGCGGGTCGCTATCCTCGCCGCCCTGCGCGAAACGAAGGCGGAGCCTTCGCTCGCGCCCTTCGCCCGCGATGCGGCGGCCGAGGGTGCGGACGCGCTGGTCGTGATGCCGCCGCCCAACAAGGCCGACGAGGCCTGGGAGCGCGCCCGCGTGCGCTTTGATCAGGCGCTCTCCGTCAGCTCGCTGCCGGTCGCGATCTACCAGACCGGCTATGACACCGAGACGCTCACGCGGCTCGCGGCGCTGCCGCCGGTCTTCGCGATCAAGGAGGGCAGCGGTTCGCCCGCGGTCTTCGAGCGCAACCTGCGGGCCGTGCGCGCGCTCGGCCGGGACGTTGCGATCTGGTCGACGCACAGCAGCTGGCTGCTCGCGGACCTGGCGCTGGGCGCCGACGGCCTGCTCTCGGGCATGGGCAGCGTCGCCGCCGAGCTTCAGGTGGAACTCGCCGCGGCTGTCTGGCGCTCCGATCTCGCCGCCGCCCGCCGGGTGAGCGACCGGCTCTTCCCGCTCACGCAGGTGTTCTACCGGCCGGGCCAGGACGCGCATACGCGCATGAAGTATGCGTTGAAGAAGCTCGGCCGTTTTCAGCACGACGTCGTCCGCCCGCCGCGCCAGCCGGTCGATGCGGCGGACCGCGCCGCGATCGACCGCGCGCTCGGCCTCGCCGGCCTGCTTTGATCCGGGCCGGCCGCCCCGCTCAGGGTGCGAGCGGCGGGAGGGGCAGAGTGGTGCTCTGCGGCGCGCGGATCCGCTGCTGCAGGGCCGCCTTCAGCGTTTCCAGGCGCCGCGTGATTTCCGGCAGCGGGATCGCCGCGATCGAACCGTCGAGCCGCGCGATGATGCGGCGGGCGCTGGTGGCGTTGAACGGGTGGCGGTCACCGCGATACACGTAGACGGGATTGGTGTGGGCGTCGGTGCCGGCGTCAGCGTAGGCCCGCGCCGCGATCCAGGCGCTGCCGGCGACGGGCAGCAGGTGCCGCAGCGACCACTCCGCGCGGCCGGCGGGATCGAAGCGCCGCTCGACCACCTCGCCGTTCACGATCAGGTCGAGGTAGCGCACCGGATGCTGCGGGCTCAGCACCCGCACGTCGACGACGAGCCGGGCGTCCTTGCCATCTGGATACCGCAGGATCGCGCCGGGCTTCTGTCCGTCCACGGTCAGGAACAGCAGCGGCCCCGACGTGGCGAAACTGCGGCCGGCCGCGAGCGCCTCCGCGAAGGTGCGCGGCGTCGGCACGGTGTCGCTCCACGCGTAGGTCATCTCGCTGGCGAGCTCGCGCGTCGGCGGAAAATCGGACGCGCCCACGATCGGCAGCCGGTACCCGAGGTTCAGGAAATCGTACCAGCCTTCGAGGCCGAGGCTGCGGTATTCGCCGAACTGCAGCAGCTCGACGAAATCCATCTTGTTCTCGAGCAGCAGGCCGTCCGCCTCCTGGTTGAAATAGCCGCCGTGCGCGAGCCCGATGAACCCGCGCAGCGCGTGGGTCTGGTCGGCGATGACGGCCAGCGACGGGCCCAGGTTGACGTTCGCTGTCGGTCCGTTCGCCGGCACGTAGCGGTCCGGAATGGCGATGGTCACGTGTCCGAGCCGGCCGGGCCGATACTCCTGTCCGGACGCGATGTGGTAGACCCCGCGTCGCGCCACCGTGGCGTCGCCAAGTCCGCCGTGCTGCCGGTACGACTCATACTGCGGCCCGCCCTGGTCGTAGCCGCCCGTATTCATCGACAGCAGGTAGGCGTAGCGGATGTCCTTGGCCGACGTGACGGCGAGCAGCGCGGCGTCGTTCGTCCCGGTCCGCTCCATGTGGATGTGCGTGTCGCCCGAGTACCAGCCGAGGGCGGCCATGTCGACGGCGCGCTCCAGCACCACCTCGACGTCGATGGTCGCCTTGGGCGCGGCGTTCAGCGTGACCTCGACCGGCCGGTACTCGTAGCCCTTGCGCACCTCGACGGCGGCGGGCCCGGGCGGGACGCGCACCTCGCAGCCGCCGTCGGCGAAGAAGTAATACGGCACCCGGCGCAGGCGGATCGCACCCTTGAGGCGGTTGGCGCTCTGCCGCAGGCTGAATTCGCGCAACGGATCGTGGTCCGGCTCCTGGTCGCCCTGGTTGACGCAGACGGTCGCCGCGACCGGCTGGCGGGTCGCCGCATCGATGATTCGGATACGCAGCAGCGCCGCATTCGGGCCCGGGTCGATCGTGGGCGGAGGCGGCGGCCGGCCCTGCTGTCCGTGGGGCAGCTCGTGGGCGGGGGCGGGAAACGCGAGCAGCAGGGCGAGCGCGGCGGACAGGCCACGGAGCGGCACGCGCCGGCGGGCGGCGGGGGCGGGGGGCACAGGTCGGGGTGACGGGGACATGCGTTGGGGCCGGCGCGGGCGCCGCCGGATCCGACGATTTCACACCCGGCGGCATCCGCCAGAGCGAAATGGCGGCTCGACACGGCGGGGCGGGCCCGACGTCGGGGCAACGGGAGAGGAGGATTGGACAACCGATGCAAAGCCCCGCCGCTGGAACCGAACTAGGTTTGACCATGAAAGCAGCATCCCCGTGCGGCGATGGCCGGCGCTCGAGCGGAAAGACTTCTTTCCTGGCGGTCCCTGGTTCAGGTGCGGTGCGGCGAATCCTGGACGAAGCAGCGCGAAGGGTCGTTGGCGTCGTCCTGCTGCTCTCCGCCAGTGTGGGAGGGATGGCGGCGGAACCGCCGTCGGATCTCACCGCCGAGGAGGCCCACGCATGGCGGCTCTATGATCAGTACGTCGGAGTGATCGGGCGGCTCGATCCGCTGGAAGGCCGGCGGCGTGAACTCGCGCGGGACATGAAGCAGGATTCGCAGGCCGGCGTGTCTGGCGGCGCGCACCTGATCACCTCGGGTTACGGTCACGAAATGGCGGTCTTGAACGAGCGGATCGGTGCGCTCACCCGCCAGGCCGCGGACGTCGAGGCCGTGTGGAACAAGACGTTTGCCGCCCGATTCGGCCCCCTGCAGGCGGCGCGTGAGCCCTTCGTCGACCCGGTCACCAAGAAGGCCACGGGCATGGACAAAGTGGAGTATCGATTGAGGAACTTTGCGTTCAATCCCGCCACCCCGCGTCCGCCGACCGGCGCGACGCCAGCGGTCGTCGCGGGGCAATGGCAGCTGATCGACGCGGCGCCGGCGATCTCGCCACCGGCCAAAGGCTACGCCGGTTCGGCCGAGGCGGTCGCGGGCAAGGTTTCCGTGCGGACCGGCCCGAGTGATCCGAAATGGGCGCATCTCGTTTTCGCCGGAGTGATTTCGTGGACGTTCAACCACGGCAACCCGACGTCACTGCGGCCCGGCGAGATGCTGTCGGGGCTCGTCACCTTCACGAACACCGGTCGCGAATTCGTGCCCGGCGGTTACAATCCCTCGGGCAGCCTGCGCTTCCAGCGCTCCGCGGGCGGTGCCCGGATCCATTTCTTCGAGATGAAATCGACGGAGCTGCCCGCGCCGGGGAACTCGGTCAGCCGTCCGTTCGCGGTGAAAGTCCCGGAACCGGGGCGCGACACGACGAGTGAACTCCAGCTCGTGGCCCTGGCCTACGCGGGCCGCCCGGCGGAGTTCATCTACCGTTATCGCTGGGTGCCGAAATGACGGCGCGGGCCACCGCCGGCGCGGCTCCGCTTACTTCCCAACGTACTTCAGCCGGTAGACCTTGTTGCCGAAGTCGTCGCTGAAAAGGAGCGAGCCGTCCGGCGCCTGCACGACGTCGACGGGCCGGCCGAGGACCTCGGTGCCGCCCTTGAGGAAGTTCACCATCTTCAATTCGCCGTACGGGTGCCCGTTCTCGAAGAGGAGCCGGGAAATGCAGTAGCCGACCTTGCTCGTCGCGTTCCAGCCGCCGCGCAGGGCCACGAAGGCGTCGCCCTTGGCGTTGGGAATCCGGTCGCCGGTGTAGAACGTGAGTGCGTTCGCCGAGGAGTGGGCCGGCAGCAGCCACTCCGGGACGATCGCCTTCTGCGCATACTCCATCAGCCGCGGCTCGCCGAGCAGGGCCAGGTTCGGCTGGTTTTTGCCGACGAGCCACGGGTGCCCGTAGAAGCCGCCTTCGACGAAGCGATTGAGTTCCGCCGGCGGATTGTGGTCGGTGATCGCCTGTCCCAGCTTCCGGTCGCCTTCGAGCTTCGCGGCCATGTTGTCGATGTCGTGGTCGACGCCCCACAGTTCGCTGGTGCCGGGCCGGACGGCGAACTTCTCCGTGTTGCGGATGCCGGACGCGAAGAGCTTCTTGTCGGAACCGTCGAGCGCGAAGCTCCAGATCTTCTTTCGTTCCGACGCCTCGATCGGCTCGTCCGTGGCATTCGTCTGGTCGCCCACGTGGGTATAGATCCG
This sequence comes from Opitutaceae bacterium, assembly GCA_016793535.1. Lineage (GTDB taxonomy): Bacteria > Verrucomicrobiota > Verrucomicrobiia > Opitutales > Opitutaceae > ER46. Next base: position 14,648 of record JAEUHA010000351.1, read on the forward strand.
GCCGCCATGGATCAGGAGCGCGCGCCACATGTGGCCGCCGCGCGCACCGGTGGGCAGTTGTTCCGGCCCGAGCACCTGCACCTCTTCGTCCGCCTGGCCGTCGCCATTCGTGTCCCGCGCCTTCGAGATCGCGTTCAGCTGGGCAAACCAGAGCCAGCCGTCGTGCCACTGCAGTCCTTGCATGATCACCGTGGGCTGCTTGCCGGCAACGAAGG
>JAEUHA010000466.1 GCA_016793535.1 Opitutaceae bacterium
CATCTGCTCTTTCCCCGGTCACTATATGATCATGCGGGGCACGCTCACGGTGAAGTGAGCGGAGCTAGCTCTGAACAAATTCAGCCGGGCCTCGCGCCCGGCTGTTTTGCGCCCGGATGCGGAGAAATTGCCCACGGAACACACGGAGCACACGGAAAAGACTCTGATTTCCGTGTGCTCCGTGTGTTCCGTGGGCGACCGGATTGGGGAGGGATCGATCGGCGTCACTTCGCCGCCGGCCACCACTGATAGAGGAAGAAGTACACGAGCACGCCCGTGATGCTGACGTAATACCAGATCGGGAACGTCCAGCGCGCCCATTTGCGGTGCCGAGCGAACTCGCCGCGCAGGGCGAACAGGAAGGTGCGTGGAACCAGCCACGCGATCGCGATCGCGAGCACGATGTGGGTGAACAGCATCACGTAGTAAACCGTGGCGATCGCCCCCTCGCCGCCGAACTTCGTGTGCACGCCGCGGACGAGAATCTTGTGCGTCACGTAGCCGACGAGGAACACCGCCGACACCACGCCCGCACTCAGCATCGCCGCGCGATGCGAGCGGATCGCCGCCGCCTTTTGCTCGGGATCGCTGGTGCCGAGGGCGCGACGGATGAACCAGAATCCCGCGGTCATCAGGATCGTGGCGAGGGCGTTGAGCGCAGCGTTGAGGGCCGGGATATCCTGGACGTTCATGGGACGAGCAGCCGGTCGGCCACGAGGGCTCCGAGCACGAGCGGCAGATAGAGGATGGAAGCGAGAAACAGCTTGCGCGCCATGGCATCGCGCGTCGCCGCGCGCGTGAAGGCGATCGCCCGCCAGATGAACCAGGCCCCGGCCGCGGCGGCGGCGGCGCCGTACGCGAAGCTGGCCAGTTTGAGAAACACCGGGAGCAGGCTGACGACCACCAGCGCGATGGCGTTGATCAGCGACCAGGCCGCGACATGACGACCGGATTCGTCGCGCACCGGGAGCATCGGAAAGTGCACCGCGGAGTAGTCGCGCCGATAAGTCCACGCGACCGCCATGAAGTGGGGAATCTGCCAGAAGAACAGCACGCCGAACAAAATCCAGCCGAGCGCGGAAACCCGGCCCTCCCCGGCACACCAGCCGATGAGCGGAGGAAACGCGCCCGCCACCGCGCCGATCTCCGTGCTCCACCGCGAGCGCTTCTTCGCCGGCGTGTACCACCCGAGATACGAGATCACCGTCAGCAGGGTGAACAGCGCCGCCATCCGGTCCACGTGCGCAAACAGGATGAACAGCGCGATGCTGCACATCAGCCAGCCGAGCACGAACGCGGACCCCGTCGCGACCTTGCCCGCCGGGATCGGCCGGTCGGCCGTGCGCCGCATCTTCGCGTCGGTGTCGTGTTCCAGCCACTGGTTCAGGGCGGCGACGCCGCCCGCGGCCAGCGCAGTGCCGATGAAGAGCAGCGTGAACTTCGTCGGATTCGACGGTGGCCGCGCAGCAAAGTAGCCGACGAGCGTCGTGATGACCGACAGCAGGCTCAGCCGCGGCTTCGTCAGCTCGAGGTAGTCGCGAAACGTCGCCGGGGCCGCGGATTCCGCCGTCATGCGCGCGAACGGGTGGCCAGCGGCGCCGGACCCTCGATGCGGTCGCGGTGGGCGACCCAGGTCAGCCAGAAGGTGACGGCCAGCGTGATGGCCCCGACCACGACGTGCCCCGTGGTCATCTCCGCCCGCCGCATCGTCCAGATGATCTGCGCGCCGAGCAGGATCTGCAGGATCATCAGGCTGACGAGGGCCGAGGCGCCGGCGCGCATGGCCGCGGTCGAGGCCCGGTCACGCCGGATCACGAAGGCGAAGAGCGTCAGCGCGACCGCCAGCACGACCGCCATCACGCGATGGGCAAAATGAATCGCGACGCGGAAATTCCACTCCGCTGGCAGCCAGTGGTTTTCCGGCGGCGGTGTGGAGAACGGAAACGTCTGGATCGCCAGGCCCGCGGCGTTGTGCCGCATCGTGACCGCGATCACGAGCTGTACGAACATCAGGCCGAGACACACGAGTCCGACCTGCCGCACGGCCGCGCCCACGGGTGCGCCGCGTTCGATCCACGAGCGCGAGCACCCGGCCGCGATGCCGATCAACAGGCACACATAGACCTGGGCCAGGATGCCGTGCGGGATCCGCAGCATCTCGCCGAGCGACATGTGAAAGAAAGGGACGTCGATGGCGTTGAGCGTGACCCGCTTTCCGCCGATCACACCCTGGAGCACCACGATCCCGAGCGCCCAGAAGCCGAGGCGGCGCAGCCACGCGCGGTCCTCCGTCCGCCACAGCCAGATCGCCAGCCCGATGGTGATGAAGCCCATCATCATGCCCGTCAGCCGGTGCGAATGTTCGGCGAACATCGAGATGTCGCTCAACCAGCCGTCCGGGTTGATCGAGCCGTTGGACAACGGCCAGTCGGGAAACGCCATGCCGGCGCCGATGCTGGTCGTGAAGGCGCCGAGGGTGACCAGCACGAACACCCACACGCTGCCGACGCCGGCAAAAACGGCCAGGGCGGGCTTGTGCGTGGAGGTGCGTGGAGTGGAGGTGGCGGTGGCCATGAGCGACGCGAACGGGAAGGAGAAGCCGCGATGCTTCCGTCCGCAAACCCTTTGACAAAATTATCCGCCGGCGAATCCGTAGGCGCATGAATCCTAATAGTGGCCCGCGGCCCGCCGGCCGTTCGCTGATCCGACCGGGGCGCGTCCTGCTCGCGTTCGCCCTGGCGGCCGGTGCGGGTCTGGCGTCGGGTTGCAGCCGGCCCGCGGCCCCGGCGTCGGCTCCCGCCAAGGGGGAGCGCTACCCGCTGACCGGCCAGATCCTCCGCATCGAACCGGAGCGCAAGGTGCTGGTGGTGCGGCACGATGAGATCAAGGACTACATGCCGGCCATGACCATGGAGTTCGTGGTGGCGGCGGGCGACCTGGCCGTGGCGCAGGTGGGGCAGCGGATCCGGGCCGACCTTGTGCCGGCCAAGGACGGCGGTGACTTCCGCCTCGAGCGGATCTGGCCCGACGACAAGGTCACGACGGACACCGTGGCGGCCAGCGCGCTGCAGCTGCGCCAGGACACGCATACCCGCGGGAAAAACGCCTACCGCGAAGTCGGCGAGGCGGTGCCGGAGTTTGCCCTTTACGACCAGAGCGGCCGGGTGAGCCAGAGCAGCCGTTTTCGCGGGAAGCAGATCATGCTGAACTTCATTTTCACGCGCTGCCCGGACGCCAAGATGTGTCCGGCCTCGACCGCGAAGATGATCTCCGTCCAGCGCCTCGCCCGCGAAGCAGGGGTGAAGGACCTCGAACTCGTCTCGATCACGCTCGACCCCGCGTACGACACGCCCGGCGTGTTGCGGGAATACGCGGACCTGCGCGGCATCGACACCGCGAACTTCTCGTTCCTGACCGGCCCTGAAACCGCGATCCGCGACCTGCTCACGCAGTTCGGCGTGATCGCGCAATTCCAGGGCGACATCCTGCAACACACGCTCGCGACGCTCCTCATCGCTCCCACCGGCAAGATTGCGCACCGCACCGACGGCAGCGCGTGGGATCCGCAGGACTTCGTGGCGAAGATGAAACGCGAATGAGCCTCCCTCCTGTGCCCGCCGCGGCCGCCGCGTCCCCGTTTCTCACCCGCCAGTTCTGGCTGATCACGGCCGGGGCGATCGCGATCTTCGCCGGCCTGCGCCTGCTGCCGACGGGAACGAATCTGAGCCACATGGATTTTCGCGTCGATCCCCGCGCGGGCAACGCGATCGAGTTTTGCGACCCGCTGAACCCGCAGTTCATCCCAGTGACGGCGGCGCGCTCGCCAGTTACGCTGGCGATCAGGTCCGAAGCGGCGCCGGTGGCCGGGCGCGAGGTGCGCGCGGTCGTGACGTTGAAGACGGGCAGCGGCAAACCCGTCGAGCCGGCCGACCTGCTGGTGACGCACACGCGGCGGCTGCATCTGCTGCTGGTGGATCCGACGCTCACCGACTATCAGCACGTCCATCCCGATCCCTCCGGGCGGCCGGGCGAATGGCGGTTTGCCTTCACGCCGCGCGCGGCCGGCACGTATCGGATTTTTGGTGACTTCACGCCGGCGGCGACGGGGCGCGGGCTCTATTCGAGCGTCGATCTGGAGATCGCGGCTGGGGCGACGGCGGTGGCGGCCGGTGACGCGGCGCTCGGGGAGCGCGTGGAGCGCGACGGCTTCACGTATACGCTCACGAGCCAGCCGCGGCCGGCGCGGGCGAACCAGCCGATCGACCTGCAGTTTGCGATCGCCCGTGCCGACGGGGCGGCCGTGCCGCTCGAACCGGTCATGGGGGCGTTCGCGCACCTGGTGGCCTTCGATGAGGTGCGCAGCGGGTTTGCGCATCTGCATCCGGCCGAGGCGGACCTCACCCGGCCACCGGACGCCCGGCGGCCCGTCCTGAATTTCAAGCTCACCATCCCCCGCGCCGGCCGCTACATCGTGTGGGCCCAGATCAACCTGGGCGGGACGGAGACGTTCGTGCCGTTTGCGCTGCGAGTGGAGTGAGCGGCGGGGGAAGCGTTGAGAGCTGAGAGTTGAGAGCTGAAAGTGGAGAGACGAATGGACGAACTGCCGTCCTGTGATGTCGGGGAGTTTCGCGTCCCGCTCCGTAGGATGGGTCGCTCCACTCTCAACTCCCCACGCTCAACTCCCGTTACGCTTCAGTCCGTCCGCAGCGCTTCGACCGGACTCAGCATGGAGGCGCGGATCGCCGGGTAGAGCCCCGCGACGACGCCGATGACGCCGCTGCTGACCACGCCGACCAGGAGCGCGAAGATCGACAGCTCGGGGCGGTTGGAGGCGACGACGAAATGCTGCAGGACCTTGATGAGGCCGATGCTGGCGATGACGCCGATCACGCCGCCGGCGACGGCCAGGGTGAGGGACTCGGCGAGGATCTGCACGAGGATGTCGATGCGACGGGCACCGAGCGCGCGGCGGACGCCGATCTCGCGCACGCGCTCGCTGATCGAGGCGAGCATCACGTTCATGATGCCCACGCCGCCGACGATCAGGCCGATCAGCGCGACGCCGCCCAGCGAGATGTAGTAGCTGTTGCGCTGCTCCTCGAAGCGCTGGAGGAGATCCTCGCGTGTTTCCAGGCGCACGTCCTGGATGCCGCGATGTGTGTGCGTCAGGACATTGACCAACTGATCCTGCGCGAGCGGCATGTCGGCGACATCGGCGAGCTGGACGTTGAGCACGTCGACGTTTTCGTCGATCCGGTACAGCGTCTGCGCGGTGGTGAGCGGGATGAAGATGGCGTAGTTTTTCGAGCTGACGCGTCCGCTGCCGCTGCCGGTGCCCGATGAGGCGATGCGGTAGTCCTTCATGACGCCGACGACGGTGAAGGGC
>JAEUHA010000496.1 GCA_016793535.1 Opitutaceae bacterium
CTCGTCGCCCTGCCCGGCGAGCCGATGACCGACCTCAACCTGCAGATCCGCGCCCGTTCGCCGTTTCCGCAGACGCTCGTGCTCGGCTATTCGAACGGCAACGGCGTGCACTACGTCGGCCTCCCCGGCGAAAAAGCCCACGGCGGTTACGAAGCCGGCCGCGCCGGCGCGGGCGGCGAGGAGTGCGGCCCGCGGTTGATCGCGGCGGCGGAGAAACTGTTGCGCGACGCCGCGGAACGGGCGGGCGTGCCGCGGCAATTCATCCGTTGATCCCCGGATCACGACCGATCGCCCAAGCCGATGAACTCAAACGCGACTCACGCCGATGACGGGGGCGAGAAAACACCCGCGGATCCGTGCCATCCGCGGTCAACGCGCTTCCATTTTCGTCCGGCAAGGGTCCCAGCGCCGATGCCGCGGGCTGCGGAAACGGGACACCGACCGGGAAACCTACCGCTCCGACACTCCGATGCGTAGTCGAACCTTGATCCGTCTTCCGGGAATTTTCCTGTGGCTCGCCATCGCCGTCGCGCTGCCGGCGGCCGAACGTGAGATCCGCATCGGCATCATCGGATTGGATACGTTTCACGCGACGCAGTTCACGGGTTTCTTCAACGACGCCACGGCTCCCGGGCACGTGCCGGGCGGCCGCGTGGTCGGCGCCTACCGGGGTGGCAGCCCGGACCTCGAGTTCAGCCAGCGCCGGCTGCCGGAAGTCACGAAGTTGATGACCGAGAAGTACGGTATCCGGATTTACGATTCGATCGAGGAACTCGCCCGCGACGTTGATGCCCTCATGATCGAGAGCGTCGACGGCCGGCCCCACCTGGAGCAGTTTCGCCGGGCGGTGGGCGGGCGAAAGCCCATCTTCGTCGACAAGCCGTTTGCCGGCTCGCTGCGCGATGCCCTGGCGATCGTCCGGCTCGCGCGACAGACCGGCACGCCTTGCTTCAGCAGTTCGGCGCTGCGTTACAGCGTCAACTCGCCGGCCCACGAGCGGGGCCGGCTGGGCGACGTGCGGAGTGTCTTCTCATTCGGGCCCGCGGACATCGAACCGCACCATCCGGACCTGTTTTGGTACGGCATCCATGCCGTCGAGGCGATCTACGCGGTGATGGGGCCCGGCTGCGTCAGCGTGGTGCGCTCGCGCACCGACACCACGGATGTCGTGACCGGAGAATGGAACGGCGGCCGCTTGGGTACGATGCAGGGCCATCGCGGCTACGGCAAGGGATTCGGCGTCACGGCGTTCGGTACCCAGGGCACCGTCAGTGGCGGCGACAAGAGCAGCCTGCAACCGCTCGCGGTCAAAGTCATGGAGTTCTTCCGCACCGGAGTATCCCCCGTGCCGCTCGAGGAAACCCTCGAGCTCTTTGCCTTCATGGAGGCCGCGGACGAGAGCAAGCGCCGCGGCGGCGCCCGCGTCACACTGGCGGAGGTGATGCAGGCCGCGGGTGGCACGCCCTGAGCGCGTCGGCTCAGGCCTGAAGTCCCCGCTGACTGCGAGTTGGGGAAGTGCAAACATTGCGGCAACCCCCGCGGGTTCCTGCGGTCAATCAGGGTCAAGCCCAGGGGCCGGCACATATGCGCCCGCTGTCGCATGTGCTTGGGCACCGGGGCGAGAACCGCGGACTGTCACTCATAGTCTGTTGAGCAGGCTGCTACAATCCGTGAACCGATTGGTAAATCCATCACACGACTCAAGGAAGGACGACAGCCTCTCCGTCCGGCTAGGCGCTGTCGTCCGAACATTCCGGCATCAACTGGGAATTTCGCAGGAAGAACTCGCGTGGCGGGCAAACATGCATCGCACCTACATCGCCGACATCGAGCGGGGCGCGAGGAATCTCACGTTGAAGAGCATCGCTGCCCTGGCGAACGCGTTTCAGATGACCGTGGGATCCCTGTTGTCTCAGCCACTCATGTTGGTCGCCGACAAGGACCACGGGAAAGCCACGGAGGCGATTCTGCAGACCCAGGAGATCCTCCTCGTGGAGGACAACCCTGCCGATGCGGACCTGGCGTTGCGCGCCTTCCGGCGGGCGAAGTTCACGAACACGTTTCGCGTTCTCCACCGGGCGGAGGACGCCCTGGATTACCTGCTCGGGATCGGCCGCTATCAGAAACAAGGCCCGGCGCGGCCGCAGCTCATCCTGCTGGACATTCATCTGCCCACGATGTCGGGCGTGGAGTTCCTGCGCCGCCTCAAAGCGGACAAACGCCTGCGCGGCATTCCAGTCGTGATGCTCACGGGATCGCAGGACGATCAACTCATCATCGAGTGCGGGCGGCTCGGGGCGGACAACTACATCGTCAAGCCGCTGGCGCCGGAGAACTTCCTCCGTGTCACCCCGAAGCTGAATCTGCGTTGGACCCTGACCTCGTGACCGTCGCAGCGCCGCGCCTGGAATCCGGGGTGAACGTGCGCCTCTCCACTCTCCTCGGCCCTCCCTCCCAAGCCTGACCCATCCGGACGTGTCGTTTGCCCCGGAGGCGAGCGGATCGCATGCACAACGAAGAACAACTGAAGGCGTCGCTGAAGGAAAACGGTGACCTGAAGGCCGCCCTGGACGAGCACGCGATCGTGGCGATCACCGACCCACGCGGCCGGATCACCTACGTGAACGACAAGTTCTGCGCGATTTCGAAGTACTCGCGCGAGGAACTGATCGGGCAGGATCACCGGATCATCAACTCGGGGCACCACCCGAAGCAGTTCATCCGCGAACTCTGGGAGACGATCGGGCGCGGCCGAGTGTGGCACGGTGAGATCAAGAACCAGGCGAAGGATGGCTCCTTCTACTGGGTGGACACGACGATCGTGCCGTTCCTCGACGAGAATGGCAGTCCGCGACAGTACGTGGCGATCCGCGCCGACATCACCACGCGCAAGGCGGCGGAGGAAACCGTGCGTCACCTGAACGCGGATCTCGAACAGCGCGTGAAGGAGCGGACGGCGCAGTTCGAGGCCGCGAACCGCGAGTTGGAGGCGTTCTCGTATTCCGTGTCGCATGATCTGCGGGCCCCGCTGCGGGCCATCGACGGCTATTCCCAGGCCGTGCTGGAGGATTTCGCGGCACTGCTGCCGGAGGAAGGCCGGCGCCACCTCGAGACGATCCGGCAATCGGCGCAGCGCATGGGCGAGTTGATCGACGACCTGCTGGCGTTTGCCCGCCTCGGCCGGCAGGAACTCGCCCGGCGGCCGATCGACATGGCTGACCTGGTGCGACGGGCACTCGCGGACCTGGAGTTCGCCACCCGTGATCGTCCGGTCGAGATTCAGGTCGGAGCGTTGCCGGAGTGCTCGGGCGACTTCGTCCTGCTGAAACAAGTCTGGCTGAACCTGCTCTCGAACGCGCTCAAGTACACGCGCAAGCGGGCCGCCGCGAAAGTGGAGGTGGGCTGCCTGACGAACCAGCACGAGCAGGTCTACTTCGTCCGCGACAACGGCACGGGCTTCGACATGCGCTACGTGGGAAAACTCTTCGGCGTCTTCCAGCGCTTGCACCGGGCGGAGGACTACGAGGGCACAGGGGTCGGTCTCGCGATCGTCCAGCGCATCGTGCACCGCCATGGCGGGCGGGTGTGGGCGGAAGCCGCTGTCGATCGCGGCGCAACTTTCTATTTCACCGTGAACGGAAACCCGAATCCATGAGCGATCCCACGTCAGTCGAACTCCTGCTCGTGGAGGACAATCCGCAGGATCTGGAACTCACCCTCCGCGCCCTGCGGAAAGCCAACCTCGCGGCGCGCGTTCATGTCGCGCGCGACGGGGTGGAAGCGGCGGAGTTTCTCTTCTGCGAAGGCCCCCATGCGACGCGGCAGTTCAGCCGTCCGCCGAAGGTTGTCCTGCTCGACCTCAAGCTGCCCAAGCTGGACGGGCTCGAGGTGATCAAGCGGGTGAAAGGGGATCCGCGGACGAAGTTCATTCCCATCGTGGTCCTCACGTCCTCGCGGGAACAACGGGATGTCGTCGAAAGCTACCAGCTCGGGGTGAACAGTTACATCGTCAAGCCCGTGAACTCGGATCACTTCAGCGCGGCCGTCCGCGAGCTGGGAACGTACTGGCTGCTGCTCAATCAGCCGCCGAAGACGAACGCCTGACATGGCGCAAAGCCTCCAACTCCTCATCGCCGAGGACAATCCCGCTGACGCGGAGTTGGTGATCCGCGCCCTGCGCCGCTCCGGCTTTGCCCCCGAGTGGCAGCGGGTGGACACCGAGACGGATTTCATCGCCAGCCTGAACGACGGGATCGAACTGGTGTTGTCCGATTTCGACATGCCCCAGTTCACGGGCTTCGAGGCTTTGCAGCTGGTGCAGGACCGGAAGCCGGACATCCCCCTGATCATCGTCTCCGGCACCATTGGCGAGGAAGTCGCGGTGGAGGCGATGCGACGCGGGGCGGCGGACTACCTGCTGAAGGACCGGCTCAGCCGGCTCGGTCCCGCGGTCAAACAGACCCTCGCGAAGAGCCGGCTCCAGCGGGAACGCCGGCAGGCGCTGGAGGCCCTACGCGAGAGCGAGGAACGCTTTTCCCTCGCTTATCGCTCGAGTCCCGCGCCCATCGCCATCAGCCGCCGCCGCGACCTGGTCGTGCTCGAGATCAACGACGCGTTCCTGCGGCTGTTCGAGTGCGCGCGGGGCGATATTGTCGGACACACCCTGCACGATTTGGACTTGGTGGATACGGCCACGGCGAGTACGCTCAGCCGGCAACTCAACGAGACCGGCGAAGTGACTGGCGTCGAACTGGCGTCACGCTCGCGGACCGGCCGGCCGCTGTACGTCAGCATTTCCATCCGCGTGATGAACCTCAGCGGTGAACCGTGCGCGCTTTCCACGGTGGTCGACATCACGGAACGCCGCCAGGCCGAGATTGCGCTGCGGGAGAGCGAGGAGCGGTTTCGCGGGCTGATCGAACACTCGACCGATGTGATCACCGTGACCGACAGCAAGGGCCTGATCTGCTTTCAGAGCCCGTCGACCCAGCGGGTGCTGGGGTATCAGGCCGAGGAATTGATGGGCCGGAGCGCGTTGGACCTCGTCGCACCGGAGGATGTCGCCAAAGTCGGGGACGGCATCGAGCGGGCGTGGGCGGGATGCCTGGATCCGCTGCCAGTCGAGTATCGCATCCGGCATCGCGACGGCACCTGGCGAATTTTCCAATCGATCGGCCGGAGCATGACGGACTCGACCGGCCGGCAGCAGGTGGTGATCAACTCGCGTGACATGACGGAAACGCGCAAGCTGGAGCAGCAGTTCCTGCGGGCCCAGCGGCTGGAGGCAATCGGCACGCTTTCGAGCGGCATCGCCCACGACCTGAACAACATTCTCGCGCCGATGTTGATGATCACTCCGTTGCTGAAGGAGAAGGTGTCGGAGCGGCAGGACCTGGAGATGCTGGCGATGATCGAACAAGGCGCACGCCGCGGAGCGAACATCATCAAGCAGCTTCTCACCTTCAGCCGTGGCATCGAAGGGGAACGGGGTCCCGTGCAGACCCGACACCTGATAAAGGAAATGGGTGAGATCATGCGCGAGACGTTCCCGCGCGAGATCACCGTGGAGGAGAAGATCGAGCCTCACCTCCGGCCGATCACGGCGGACGCCACGCAGATTCACCAGGTCCTGATGAATCTCTGCGTGAACGCGCGGGATGCCATTTCCAAAGCGGGCAGGATCACCCTCGCCGCGCGAAACGTGAAGATCGAGAAGGACGAGGCGTCGGTGCAGCCCCCGCGGGTGCCGGGACACTACGTGTGCCTGACGGTGGCAGATACCGGGGAGGGCATTCCGGCTGAAAACCTCGATCGCATCTTCGAGCCGTTTTTCACGACCAAGGAACTGGGCAAGGGCACCGGACTGGGCCTGTCCACGGTGCTCGGCATCGTGAAGAGCCACGGCGGCTTTGTCACGGTCGCCAGCGAACCCGGCCGCGGCACCGCCTTCCACGTGCACCTGCCGGCGAGCATGGGAGCCAACGCGGCAATGAACCGGAACGAAGGCCCCCGCCAGCGCGGTCGGCAGGAGTTGATCCTTGTGGTCGACGACGAGGAGTCGATCCGGCGTTCACTGCGCCTTTTCCTCGTGCGGGAAAACTACCGGGTGCTGGCGGCCGCGGACGGTCACGAGGCGCTCACCTTGTTTGCGACGCATCAGGAGGAGGTGGCGCTCGTGCTGACCGATCTCATGATGCCGGGAATGAACGGGGTGACCTTGATCCGTGCCTTGATCGCGATGGCGCCCCGGGTTCGGATCGTGGCGGCGAGCGGACTGCACGACCAGGATCGCAGCGAGGAACTGGATGCCCTCGGGGTGAAGACCGTGCTCGTGAAGCCGTGCGGATCCGCCGAGATCCTGGAAGCTGTGCAGCGAGAGCTGGAGCAACGGGCGTCCGACGAGCGGCGCTGAACCCGCGTCTGCGGCGCTTGCTTGCGGGCGTCACGCCGGTCGGGGAGGGCGTTCCGCCGCGATCAACGGTTGGACGTCAGGTATGCGATCAGGTCCGCCATGTCCTGCGGCGACACGCCGGCTTCAAGGCCGTCGGGCATGAGCGACACACCGAGGGCGGTGACCGCGCTTACCTCCGGGCGGGCGACGCGCTGCGTGACATTCCCCGGCAGCGTGAGCGTGAAGCCCGCGCCGGACTCGTCACTGATGACTCCGGCGAGTTCGCGGCCGTCCTTCAGGGTCACGGTGTACGCCGTATACTTCGGTTCGATCGCGGCATTCGGATCGAGGATGGCGATGAGGAAGTCGTCGACGCTCTTGTCACGATACGTGCCGAGGGGCGGGCCGACGCTGTTGGTGCCGACAAACACATGGCATGCGCTGCACGCCTGGTTGAATACCTGCAGCCCACGCTGGACGTCGCCCGTCAGGCGCGACACCTCCCGGTAACGTGCCACCACCGCCTGACGGTTCGCCGAGCCGGCGGCGGTAAAGAGCGCCTTGGCCCGCGCCTGCAGCGCGGGCTGGGCGATGCGAAGGAGACGTTGCCGGTTGCCGGCTGGAATGGCGGACGCGGGCACCGCGCCCTGTTCGACGGCGGAGAGGAAGCGGTCCGCCCAGTCCGCGCGGCCGGTCAGGATCTCGATGACCGTGGGCCGGACCGACGGCGGGAACCGGTTCCAGTTTTCCAGCAGCACCGCCGGCACGCGGTCGCTGGCGCTGCGCCGGATCGTCTCGAGTGCCGTTTGCACCACCGCGGGATCCTCCGCGCCCTGGAGCAGGGCAACCAGGACCGGCAGGTCGCGTTCGAAACGGTTGAACCCGCGGCCGAGCAG
>JAEUHA010000642.1 GCA_016793535.1 Opitutaceae bacterium
CCGCAGCCGCTATCCGGATCCAGCCGAGAGCGACGCCGGCATCCGAGACGCTCGGGAATTCCGAATCTTTGATGGAGTTCCACCCGGAGAGCTGCCCGTGGCAGCTGCGGCGCTGACAAAGCAGCGCCCTCCGCTCCACGGCAGTACGTTTTCCAAAACGTCCCCGGATCGGCACCGACTGATCCGCCCTCCAACAGCGACGGGCTCGCAGGCGTAAACGCCTCTGGAAAGAAAAAGGCCGCGGGGCGAACCCGCGGCCTTGGAGATTACAATGAGCGTGGATCGGCTCAGCTCGCCGTCGCCGTCTCGGCCGGCTTCACGTCGTCGACCGGCAGTTCGGCACCGAACGGCAGCGTGATCTTGAGCTGCTTGTAGGTCGGCAGGCCCGTGCCCGCCGGGATCAAGTGACCCATGATCACGTTTTCCTTGAAGCCCTTCAGCATGTCGACCTTGCCGAGCGTCGAGGCGTCGGTGAGGACGCGCGTCGTCTCTTGGAAGGAGGCGGCGGAGATGAAGCTCTCGGTTTCGAGGGAGGCCTTGGTGATGCCCAGCAGGATCGGCTCGGCTTCGGCGGGTTTGCCGCCGGCTTCCTCGATCCGCTTGTTTTCCGCGAGGAACGTGGCGCGATCGACCTGCTCGCCCCAGAAGTTCTCCGTGTCGCCCGGATCGGTGATCCGGACCTTGCGAAGCATCTGGCGGATGATGATCTCGATGTGCTTGTCGTTGATCGTCACGCCCTGGAGACGATACACCTCCTGCACCTGCGAGATGAGGAAGTCGTAGAGCGCCGACGGCCCGAGGATCTCGAGGATCTCGTGCGGATCGGCCGCACCTTCGGTCAGGTGCTGGCCCTTGTGGACCACGTCGCCCGGCTGCACGATGATGTGCTTGCCGGTCGCGATCAGATGTTCCTCTTCCTGGCCGGTCTCGTCGTTCTTCACGACCAGCTTGCGCTTGCCGCGCACGGTGCCCTCGAAGGACACGATGCCGTCGATGCGTGACATCTCGGCGGCGTCCTTCGGGCGGCGGGCTTCGAAGAGCTCGGCGACGCGGGGGAGACCACCGGTGATGTCCTTGGTCTTGGAGGCCTGGCGGGGCGTCTTGGCGAGCAGCGCGCCGGGGGCGATGGTGTCGCCCTCGTTGACCGCGATCTGCGCGCCGACAGGAATCGAATAGGCCGCGAGCGGCTTGTTCTTCGCGTCGCGCACCTCGATCTGAGGATTGAGGTCCTCCTTGTGCTCGATGACGACCGTGGCGATGCGGCCGGACGACTCGTCCAGTTCGCGCTTCACGGTGACACCGGGGATCATGTCCTTGAAGTGCAGCGAGCCACCCTTCTCGGAGAGAACCGGGACGTTGTAGGGATCCCATTGCGCGAGGACCGCGCCCTTTTCGATCTTCTCGCCGTCGGCCACGTGGAGGAAGGATCCGACCACGATGTTGTAGACTTCGAGCTCCTTTTCGTCGGCGTCGAGCACCTGGATCGTGCCCGTCTTGTTCAGGACGATCGAGCCGCCGTCGGCCGTTTCGACCAGGCGCAGGCCGCGGTACTTGATCGTACCGGCGGAGCGAACGCGGATTTCAGGCGTCTTGAACCCGCCGGAGGCGACGCCACCGATGTGGAACGTACGCATCGTGAGCTGGGTGCCGGGCTCGCCGATCGACTGCGCGGCGATGATGCCGACGGAATCGCCGATCTTGGCGACCTTGTTCGTCGCGGGATTGATGCCGTAGGATTTCGCGTCGATGCCACCCTTGGTGACCGACGTGAGCGGCGACATGACCTTCACGCGCTCGATGCCGACCTCGTCGATCTTGGTCGCCATCTCCTCGGTGATGAGTTCGCCGGCGCCCACCAGCACTTCGGTGGGGTTGAGCGGATTGAAGACATCGTCGCTCGAGAAGCGGCCGATGATGCGCTCCTTGAGGCCGACGATTTCGTCGTCGCCCTCGAAGATCGCCTTCTTCCACACGCCGTCGCGCGAACCGCAGTCGTCCTCGGCGATGATGACGTCCATCGCCACGTCGCAGAGCTTGCGGGTGAGATAGCCGGCGTCGGCTGTCTTCAGCGCCGTATCCGCGAGACCCTTACGGGCGCCGTGGGTGGAGATGAAGTACTCGAGCACCGTCAGACCCTCGCGGAACGAGGACAGAATCGGGCGCTCGATGATTTCGCCGGAGGGCTTGGCCATCAGGCCGCGGGTGCCGCACAGCTGGCGGACCTGCTGCTTGTTGCCGCGCGCACCCGAGTCCATCATGATGTACACGGGATTCACCTCGGGGCGTCCGTCGTTGCTCTCGAGCTTCGCGAACACCTGCTTGGCGATCTGGTCGGTGGCGGAGGTCCAGATGTCGACGACCTTGTTGTAGCGCTCGCCGTCGGTGATGATGCCCTTGTTGAACTGGCCTTCGACCTCGGCGATCTTCTTCCGGGACTCGGCGACGATCTCCTTCTTCGAGTCAGGAATGATCATGTCGTCGATACCGATCGAGATGCCGGCTTGGAAGGCGGTCTGGAAACCGAGCTCCTTCAGCTTGTCGAGGGTCTCGACCGTGATCTGGTTGCCCGACGTCTTGTAGGTGTTGAGGATCAGGTCGCCCAGCTTGCCC
>JAEUHA010000373.1 GCA_016793535.1 Opitutaceae bacterium
AGATGTCCGGTTAGTCCGAATCGTCAGCGGCGGGCGCGGGTCCGCCGGTCAGAGATCGTCCGCTAACGTCAGGTTTGGCCTTTTGCAGTGGTCCGCAGCATCCCGGGGCGACGCCGTGTCCAACGGCGGCGCATCCGGCGAACCATCCCTCACCGTGCGCGCCGTGGAGTTGTTCAACCTCAACCAAACAGAGCTTCCGTCTGTGGAGTAAACTTATGAAAACGCTCACCTCGCTCCTCTCCCATCGAGCCGCGCTGATCAAGCAGGCGCGCCTCGCCAACCTCGCCTACGCTTACGAGACGCTGAGTCGGTTTGAACACCGCATCGCCCGCGCCCGGCTGCGGGGCAGCGTCACCGTCCGCCATGCCGCCCCCGAGGAGGAACGCTACTGGGCCTCGCTCACCGCGAACGAAGGCGCGCAATCCGTGCTCGAGGAGCACTTCTCCGACGAGGACGTGATGGAGCTGGCGGACCTGCTGACGTTCCTGAACTGCTCCGACGCCCTTGAAGTGACCTTTCCGCTCGAAGAACTCGCGGAGCGCTTCCTGACCCCGCTGCGCGCGGAACTTGCCCGGGAAGGCGTCGTGATCGACCCGGTCGACGCGCGCCGGGACGCCATGCGCTAGCCAAGGCGGGTTGGAACAGCCTCAGGTCCGGGCAGTTGCGCAGTCAGAAAATTTTGGAAACCAAGTCGGGGCTGCTGCGTTGAGGAGAGCGAACCCTTCCAACGCAAAGCCCATGAAAACACATACTGCTCACCGCCTCCTCCGTTCGGTCTCGCTGCTCGCTCTCACCGCGGCGCTCTTCGCGCCCGTCTCGGCCCTCGCCCGTGAACGCACGAAAACCGTGCAGGGATCCCGGGGTGGCACGTTTCAACGCCAGGTCACCCAGACCCCGGGAAATCTGTCCGCGTCCAGTTCCGCCACCCTGCCCAACGGCAAGACCGCGTCGGGCAACCTGACCAGCCAGCGCACGGATACGGGCCGCACGACCAGCGCCCAGGCGACGGGATTCAATGGCAAGACCGCCACGTATGAATCGACCTCCACTCGCACCGAGAATGGCTTTACGCGCCAGGCGGAAGCCACGGGCCCCAAGGGCGGCGAGGCCCAGAAGCAGGTGACGGTGACCCGGGAGAACGGCGTGGTCACGCGCTCGGCCACGACCACGACCTCGCCCCGGCCCTGAGGGGACCGTGCTCCTCCGGTTTTTCCCTGATCCCGCGCTCGCCTTGCCGCGAGCGCGGGACACGCTTTTTCCGAATCGCCCACGCGTTTGAAAGCGGATTCCGCCCATGTTCCGGCTGCCGCGCAGAAATCGGAAGCTCCTCCGCCGGGCGGAGCGATCGCCGGCGTCTCCGACGAACAATGGGCGGCCCGCGCCCGCGAGGGCGATCGGACGGCAACGGAAGCGCTGGTCGACCGGCACCAGGCCGCGGTCGCGCGGCTCTTGTGGCGGTTCGTGCGCTCGCGGGCCGATCTCGACGACCTCGTGCAAGAGACATTCCTGCGCATGGTGCGGGGCCTTCCCGCGTGGACGCCGGACCGGCCCTTCGGCCACTGGCTGCTCCGCATCGCGACCAACGTCGGTCGCGACTATTTTCGCCGGCAGTCGGTGCGGCGCCGCTGGCTGGCCGAGCCCGTCGCGTCCGCGC
This sequence comes from Opitutaceae bacterium, assembly GCA_016793535.1. GTDB lineage: Bacteria > Verrucomicrobiota > Verrucomicrobiia > Opitutales > Opitutaceae > ER46. The sequence goes on from JAEUHA010000373.1 coordinate 1,655, forward strand.
CGGACCAGGCGCCGCCGGAAGCGATCGACCCCGGCATGGATCCCGCCGCGCGTGCCGCCGCGAACGAAGTGAAACACGTGCTCGCCCAACTGCCGCCGGATGATCGTACGCTCCTTACCCTTCATCACCTCGAGGGCTGGGGCCTCGCGCAGATCGCCAGCCAGTTCGGCTGGACCCTGACAGCCACCAAGCTCCGGGCCTGGCGCGCACGCCGCCAGCTGCGCTCGCTGCTTCAATCCCGCATTTCGTATGAACCAGAAACCTGACCCCGAACACGCGTGGGCCCGTCTTGTGAACCAAGCCCGCCAGGATGTCGGACCCGCCATCGACCGGGCCGCACTGTCGCGCGCCTTGGCCGCCGCGCCTCCGGCTCTCCAGACCACGTGGGGCGCGGAATTCGCCGCCCTGTTCGCCTCCGGCCGCATGCTGGCAAGCTGCCTGGCCGGGGCCTGCGCCGTCGCAATCCTCGCCTCGTGGCAGGCGTGGGAAACGTGGCAGGCCCTGCCGTGGATCCAGTGGGTTGCCACCGCCACGGGAGGTGTGCCATGAGCACCGGACGCTGGCGCGGCTGGCTGGCGGCCGCCGGCCTCCTCATCTTGGGCATCGCGCTCGGCTCGGCCGGCACGACCTGGCTGGGCGGTCGCATGGTCCGCGAAGCCCTGCAAGGCGGCGCGGAAACGGGACTCGCCGACCGGGCCGCCGTCCGCATCGGCGCCGACCTGGCGAAGACGCTCCAACTCACGCCGGCTGAAGCGGCGCGGGTGCAGGCGATCCTGGACCAATCCGCGGTCCGGCTGAAGGCGGTGCGGGCGCAGGCCGCCACCCAGGCATTGCAGGAATTGCGCGCGACCAGCCAGCGCGTCGCGGCGGAGTTGCCGCCCGAAAAGCGCGCGGAGTATCGCCGGCTGTTCCTCCGGCGATTCGAGCGCCTCGGCTTCCCGGCGTCGCGGCTCGACCCGGACAAGAAGTAGCGGCGGGGCGAACCCCGCATCGCGCCCGCCATTCCAGGAACCCGCGCCGAGGCGGGTCCGACGACCACGGAGAAGGCAGCAAGGACCGTGGTTCCACCGACCAGGCCGGAAGAGCATTCTCAGCATCGACACCAGGCGGCCGCTCCGTTTCGGTGGTCGCCTCCCGCCCCATGCAACGCCGTTCCTTTCTCCAAGGTCTCGCCTCGGCCGCCGCGCTGAGCGCCGTTCGTCCCCTCTCCGCCGCGTCCGCCGCGCCGAAGATCAAGCTCGGCCTCGACAACTTCGCCGTCCGCGCGATGGGCTGGAAGGCCCCGGCGCTGATCGACTACGCGGCCTCGCTCAAGTGCGACACGCTGTTCATTTCCGATCTCGACGCGTTCGAGAGCCTCGAGGACGCCGCGCTGCGCGAGGTGCGTCGCAAGGCCGACGCCGCCGGACTCGCACTCTACGCCGGCAGCTGGAGCATCTGCCCGACCTCGAAGACGTTTAAGAAGAACTGGGGCACGGCCGAGGAGCACCTGCGCCTGGGTATCCGCGTGGCCAAGACGCTCGGTTCGCCCGTGTTTCGCGTCGTGCTCGGCAACCTCGAAGACCGCAAGACCGAGGGCGGGATTCGTGCCCGCATGGCCGACACCGTCGCGGTGTTGAAGGCCTGCCGTCGCGATGCGGAGGCCGCCGGCATCAAGGTCGCGGTCGAGAACCACGCGGGCGACCTGCACTCGTGGGAACTGCGGGAGCTGATCGAAACGGCGGGCCGCGACTGGGTTGGCGCCAATATCGACACGGGCAACGGCATGTGGACGGTCGAGGATCCGATGGACGTCGTCGAGACGCTCGGGCCCGTGACGATCTGCTCGAGCCTGCGCGACGGCATGGTCTGGGAAACGCCGGAGGGCGCCGCCCTGCAATGGACCGCGTGCGGCGAGGGTCTGATCGACTGGAAGAAACTCTCCGCCCGCTGGGCCCAGTTGTGCCCGACGGTGCCGATCATGATCGAGACGATCTCCGGCGGCCCGCGGCCGCTGGCGTACAAGACGCCCGATTTCTGGAAGGTCTACGACAAGCGACCGGACCGGCTCGCGAAGTTCGAAGCGCTGGCGAAACGCGGCAAGCCACTGCCGGTCTTCAAGGCACCGACCGGACCCGAAGGCCGGATCGCCACGCAGAACTTCCAGAAGAGCGAGATCGAGAAATCCATCGCCTACCTGCGGAAAGAGATCGGGCTCGGCGTCCGGGCCTGACGCCACGGAAAGCCGGCGATCTCCCTTGTAGGCGGGGTGCCCCCACCCCGCGGGAATGGCGTTTCGAAACCGGCTGCCCGCGGGGTGACGGCGCCCGCCTACGACGTGCGCACCACGGGCGCCGAAAACGGCGAGCGCGAGGCCCGGCGCACGGCACGATACGCGAGCAACCCGCGCGCCCCGCGCACCACGGTCAGGCTGAGGCAGATCAGCCAGAAAATCGGGTCCACGAGATAGTCCCAGCCGTTGTGCGATTCGAGCGCCTGCAACTCGTACGCGATCAGGGACGCCAGAAAGAGCACGCCGGCGCGGTTGCCGAATGCCAGCGCCGCCAGGGCCAGCGCAGCCATCGTCCATACCGCGACCTCGTGATGCCAGCCCCAGTAGTAGAGGTCGAAGCCGGACCGGGCGAACGGGTGCAGGTAGAGGACCGTGCCGGTGACGGCGCCAAAACCGATCAGCAGCCGCCAGTCGGCCGGCTTGAACACCGCCACGCCACCCAGGCGCGGCCAGAGGGCGGCGCACACCATGCCCAGCATCGGCAGGCTCGGATTGGGACAGAAGCTGAACGCCCAGTTCCACAGCGGCATTCCGCCACAGGGAACGAACAGCAGCACCACGGTCGCCGCGGCGCAGCCCGCCTGGAGCATCCGGTGCCGCCGCGCCACCCGCCAGCGCGTGCCCGCCCAGAGCAGCGCAAGCCAGAGCGTGGCCCCGCAGACCACGCCGTAGAAAACGGGATCGATGCCGCCGTTCATTGCGCGGTCGCCTCCCGCGACGGACTGCCATCGCCCAGCCAGGCGAGATTGAACTCCACGTGGCGGATCCGTTTCCGCTCCCACGTATACGTGAGGTGAATACGACCGTCGCGGCCCTCGGCCAGGCACGGATACGAGTACTCCTTGCCCCGCGCCGACTCGATGATTGGCCCCGGCTGCCAGGTGCGGCCCGCGTCGGCGGAGATCGCCAGCCGCAGGTTCTCCCGGCCGCGCACGGCGTCGTTGTACACGAGCAGAATCCGGCCGTCGCCCAGGCGCAGCGCGTCGACCGCCGAGTCGGGATTGGGCAGCCCGCCGGCCGCGGCCTCGGACCAGGTCCAGCCGTTGTCGGTCGAATACGCCGCGCGCATCTGCCGCCGGTCGCTCTGGTCGCGGAGGAGCATCAGCACGCGGTCGCCGCCGAGCGGCACCAGCGTCGGCTGGATCAGGTCCGTCTCCGCGGAGAGATTGCGTATCCGATATTCGGCTACCGTGCCGTCGGCCGCCGGCGTGAGCCAGAGCATCTGGGGATACTTGATCGCCAGCTCATGGTAGACCGGGAGTCCGATCCGGCCGTCCGTGGTCAGGATCGGCTTGTTGCGCACGAGCGAACTGACGTTGAGAAACGGGTTGAGCGTGAGCCGCCGGCTCCGGCTCCACGTGCGTCCCTCGTCATGCGAGGTCTTCACGTTGAGCGCGCTCCCCGACCAGCCCCCCATCGTCACGGTCACGTAGACCATCCAGACGAGGCCGTTGCGGTCGGCGAAGACGACGGCGTTGCCGACCTTCTTCACGACGCGCTCCAGCTCCTCCGCGGCCATGACCCGGTCGACCACCTTCTGCGGCGGCGACCAATCCCGCTCACCGGGGCGGAGGCGCGCCGTGAACAGCGCGACGTCGGCGGCGCCTTCCCGCGAACCCCCGTACCACACCGCCAGCTGGTCGCCGCCCGGCAGGGCGCAGATCGCACTGCCGTGCGCCGAAGGCGTGTGCCGGGCGGGATTGACCCACGACTGCCGGAAGACCGGCTTGGCGTCCGCCGCGGCCTCCGGCCGCACGACGCGCGGGACAGCCACGAGCTCGGCCGGCGCCACGACTCCGCCCCAGGTCGAATCCTGCGCCGCGATCCAGGCGGCGAGCATGGTGACACCGATGAAGCCCAGCCGGTGTCGCTTCAGCATCCGTCGGCGGGCGCTGGGGTCCGGGGGCGGTGGAGGAATGGGAACGGGCGGCACGGGCGGGAAGCGTGGACGAGGGGGAAAGCGGGGGCGGCGGTGCGATCAGTCCGACGGCTCGGACGCGGCCGGATGCGGCGGCTTGCGGTTGTGGCGCAGCAGATAGCGGGCGGTTTCGTAGAAGCCCTGCGCCAGCGCCTGATAGTCCGCCAAGGCGTCCGCGGGGGGCGGCGCCGCCGGGGGAGCGGCGGTGAAGTCCGCCCAGACGAGCTCGGCACGGCCGCTCTCGCGGTGGAGCTGGCCGAAATGGGAACCGCGGACGACGCCGATGGAGCGGCTGCCCTGGTCGATGACGAACGCGGCGTTGGAACGGCCGCCATCGATCTCCTGCTGCCGCAGCAGGTCGCGGCCGAATCCATTATTGCGATACGCAATGCCCGTGAGGCCGGCGATCGTCGGCAGGACATCGACCATCGAGGCGACCGCACTGATCCGCCGCGGGGCGAGCAGCGCCGGCGCGTACACCAGCAGCGGGACGTGATAGCAGGTCAGGTTCTGCTCGGTCCAGGCGGGCGGGAACATCCGGCCCGCATTGCCGCCGATGCCATGATCGCCGATGAAAACGAAGAGGGTCCGCTCGAAGTATTTCTCCTTCCGCGCCGCCTCGATGAACGTGCGGAACGCAAAATCCGTGTAGCGAAACGCGTTCAGCTCCTCGAGCGACTCGAATCCGGCCGCCTTGAGTGCCGCGGGCGGCACGCTGACCTTCGTGAACGCACCCAGGTCCTCCTTCGGAATCGTGTACGGCCGGTGGTTGTCGGCGGTCTGGATGACGGCGAAGAACGGCTTGGTTTGCGCGCGCAGGACGTCGTTGGCCTCGAGGAAGAGGTTCTTGTCGCTGATGCCCCACACGTCGATCCGCGGCGAATCGTAGCTGCCTTCCTCGTAAAGCCGCAGGTCCCGGATGTTGTTCGTGAGCAGTCCGCGGATGTTCGCCCAGCTCGTGCTGCCACCGAGGAAGTAGAATTTCTCGTGGGCGGTGAAGTCGTTGATGATCGTGTGCTGGTCGACCAGCGCCGGATTGCGGCTCGCGGTCTCGCGTGGTTCGACGTCGGGCAGTCCGGTGATCGTCGCCCACACTCCGCGCGCCGTCCCGATGTGGGGCGTGAAGCAGTTGTCGAAAAACACCCCCTTCCGGGTCAGCTCCGCGAAGAACGGCGTGGTGTCGAGCGGATTGCCCCACATCGAGCTCTTGTAGGCGCTGAAGGACTCGCAGATCACCAGCACGATGTTCGGCGGCGGGGCACCGGCCGGGCCGACCCGGGGAGGACCGCCGCGCTCGTGCCGGGCGAACGTCAGCCGCGTCGCATCGGGTGCCTTCACCCCGAGGTAGCCGGCCATGCGCGGATAGTGCTCGCGCACGCGTTCCAGCTCGAATCCCGAGGCGCGGAAGCTGAGCGAGCTGAAGAACGACTGGAAGGGATTGAGCGCGAGGTTCGCGCTCGCGTCGTTGCGCAGGTTAAAGGCGTCGCTCCACCGCAGCGGATACTGTCCGACCCGGCCGAAGATCCCGATCGTGCACGCAGTCACCGCGGCGCCCGCCCACGCCACCCGGACCGCCCGGCCGGGCAACGTCAGCGGTGCGTCGACCCGCCGGTGCAGCCACGCCGCGAGCCAGCCCAGGCCGGCCACCGCCACCGCCATGCCGAGCGCGATGCGGACCAGCGGATAGGTCTGCCACGCCATGCCCGCGGCGATCGGCGCATCCGCGAGGAAGCCGAGCACCGAGGCGTTCAGCCGCTGGTTCAGGTAACGGTAATGCAGGAAATCACCGACGTAGAAAATCACCAGCGCGGCATGCCAGACGGACAGCCCGCCGATCCAGCCGCGCCGCCGGCCTGTGCTGCGGAAGGGATCGAGGCCCGGCAGGCTCCCGAGCACCAGCAAACCGAGCAGCACGCTCCCGGTTACCCGCAGGTCGAAGCGCAATCCCAGCCAGAACGCCGGCCACGCCTGCGCCCAGGGCACCTGCTCCTGGTTGAAGACCAGGTAGGTCGCCAGCCGCAGGGCGGTCATGACGGACAGCCAAATTCCGGCCAAGGCAAACCCCCAACGGAGGAGGCGGGACGCGGGCAAGAAAGAGGGAGGAAGAAAACGAGGCGGCACTGGATGGCTCGGAGCGAAGGGGGGAATCCACCGACATCATCCCAGAGGCGGGCGCTGCCGGCGTCGCCACGGGACTGCTACCCATGGCAAAGGAGGGTCGGCGCCCAAGTCAAACGCCGCGCGGCCCACAAGAGCCCGATCCTGTCGCAGGTCAACTGCGGATCCATGGTTCGCCGCCCTCCGTGGGAGGTCTCCAACGCAAATTCTGTCCTTTGCCTCCGCCTCAACTCCCCTTTAGGTCTCTCGCACCCGCCCCATGAATCGTCGCACGTTCCTCCAAAGCTCCGCCGCCGCTTCCACGCTGGCGGCCGTACCGTTCAGCCTTCGCGCCGCCGACAAGGCGGGGGCGAAGAAATTCCGCACCGCGCTCATCGGCTGCGGCTGGTGGGGCAACAACATCCTGCGCGAAGCGATGGCGAGCGGCGCGTGCGAGATCGTCGCGCTCTGCGACGTCGATTCCCGCCAGTTCGAAGCCACGCTGAAGAATGTCAGCGCCGGCACGGGCGACGCGCCGAAAACCTACAAGGATTACCGCGAGCTGCTAGCCCAGGCGAAGCCCGAGATCGTCATCGTCGGCACCCCCGACCACTGGCACGCCCTTCCCACCATCGCCGCGGTCAAGGCCGGCGCCCACGTCTACGTCGAAAAGCCGATCGGCCACACGGTCATGGAAGGCCGCGCCATGGTAAATGCCGCCCGCGCCGCCAACCGGGTCGTGCAGGTCGGCACCCACCGGCGGATCGCGCCGCACAACGTCAGCGGCCGCGACTTCATCCGCTCCGGCAAGGTCGGCGAGATCGGCATGGTGCGCTGCTTCGTCCACTACGGCGGCGGACCGGAAAAGCCCCGCCCCACCGTCGCCGTGCCAAAGGAGCTCGACTGGGATCTCTGGTGCGGACCCGCGCCGCTCCGGCCGTTCAATGGCGGTGATCCACGCGACAACTCCGGCGCCAGCCGGGGCGGCATCCACCCGCGCGGTTTCCGCAACTACCTGGACTACGCGAATGGCACCCTCGGCGACTGGGGCATTCACTGGCTCGACCAGATCCTCTGGATCACCGGCGAAAAATACCCGAAACACATCTACTCCACCGGCGGCCGCCCGATCGCCGGCCCGGTCGTGAACACGGCGCAGGAACAGACCACCGACGCCCCCGACCACCAGCTCGCCACGTTCAAGTTTGACCGCCTCAGCGTGCAGTGGGAACACCGGCGTTTCGGCGGCAACAACACCGACAAGGGCGAGAATGTCGGGTGCTATTTCTACGGCACCAAGGGCATCTTCCACATGGGCTGGCAGAAGGGCTGGACCTTCTACCCCAGCAACGCCAACGAACCCGTCGTCAGCGAACCCGCCCAGCTCAACGCCCCCGACTCCCAGAACATCAAGGAGCTCTGGGCCGACTTCCTCCAGGCGATCCGCACCGGCAGCAAGCCGGTCAGCGACATCGGCGACGTCCACCTCTCGACGAACATGGCCCTGCTCGGCATGCTTTCCCTGAAGCACGGCCGCAGCATCGAATGGGATGGCGCGAAGGAACGCATCATCGGCGACGAGGCCGCGAACAAGCTGCTCCGGCGCGAGTACCGCAAGGGTTACGAGTATCCGAAAGTTTGATGCGCAGAGCGGACCCCGGCGGGAGCGCGGACGTTCTCGTCCGCAGTTTCCGATCGTTGCGGACGGGGGCGTCCGCGCTCCCAGGAGTCGGTCCTACCGCGCGATCGTGCGCGGGTTGATCCCGCGCCCGAGCTCGAATTCGGCGCCCACCGCCCCGACCACGCACTGGGCGCGGCCGAGGCCGACGTCACGGCGAAACCGATACACCGTCTCCACGCCGGTGCAGTGCGCGCCGATGAAGTGCCCGAGCTCGAACTCCCGCAGCTTGCCCGCCGTCCAGGACAGGGTCTCGTCCGAAGCGCGGAAAAGATGGATGCCGCCGATCAGCGCGTGTACCGGCGCGGCGCGCACGAACGAGCGCGCGTGCTCCAGGATGTTGATCACGCCGGCGTGACCGCAACCGGTCACCACGACGAGCCCCTGCGCCGTGTCGACGACGAGCGCCATGTCGTCGTCGATCGTATCCTCGCGCACGCCGTCCGCGGCGCGGACGCGCGTGCTGCCGCTCCAGTTGCGCTCGGGATGCCGGCGCGGCACGGGTCCGGTCAGCCAGACGCCGGGCTGCAGCTCGACCGGCCGGGCATGAATCACGAACGTGCCCCCGCCCCCCTCGTAGTCCGGCCGCACGCGGATCATCTGGTTCTGCTCCACGTTCGGCGGCGTGCCGAAGCGGGAATCGAAGAACCCGCGGGCCACATGGGCGCGGGACAACGCGCGGGGGTTCTTCGCCGCGAGCTCGCGCCGCAGCGTCATGAAGCCGCCGTTGTGGTCCCAGTGCCAGTGGCTGAGCACGACGTCGGTCACGTCGGCGAGATCGAGCTTCATCGTCTGCAGGTTCTTCAGCACGACATCGCTCTTCGCGCCCGTATCAAAGAGGATGCGACGCCCATCGACCTCGACCAGCGCGGCGAAGCCCCACTCCCCGAGCTCATCGCCGTCGGCGAGCATGGTCGACAGCACCGTGACCTTCAGTGCCTGGACTCGAGCCCCGCTGGGCGCTGCCGCGGCCACCGCGGGACCAAAAACCATCAACGCCAGAAGGGAACCAAGCAGGGCTCGATGCATAGTGCCTGATCGAAGGCGCCCCGCCGCTCCGAGGCGAGCCTTGGCCGTGTCTCCGCCGCGATCAATCCGGCCGCAGGAGCGCACCTGATGCACCGCCCGCGCGACGAGCCGTGCGTCAATCGCGGGCACAAAAAAGCCCCGCGGGGGAAACGCGGGGCTTGAAATGGAGCGGAGCAGTGAACCCGCCTTACGACGCGGCGACGGACGACGCCTGGATCACCGGGATCTTGTAGGCGCCGCGGCCCTCGCGCTTGAGGAGCGGGCTCTTGTTGGCGGCGGCGACGATCTCCTTTTCCGAACCGACGAAGCGTTCCTTCGCGGCATCGATCTTCAGGAGCGGTCCAACCACGGTCTGAGTCGTGGTCACGTCGACCTCGTTGGCCTTGAGGTGCTCGAGCATCCGGCCGAAGGCCTCCTTCGTGACGGCGCTGGACTTGATCGACTCCGCCAGGGCGTCGTTCGACTTGCTCGCACCGACGAGGTAGGAGACGTTGCCGAGGTGGCAGAGCGCCGACGAGTAGTGGCACTCTTCCACGAGGCCATTGACGACTTTGCGCTCCTTGACCGCCTTGACGAAGTTGGCGCGGTGGGAGCCGTTGCCGCCGTTCGTGAAGGCCTGGATCTTCGTGTTGTTGTTGTCGTAGATCGTGCAGTTGCCGGACTCCGTGATCTGCACGTAGCCACCCTCGCACTGGACAATCACGCCGACGCGGGAACCGCGGTAGGCATCCATGGCCTTCATGCCCTTCTTCATCGGAAGGCCGCGTACTTCGAAGATCAGCGGAGCCTTCTCGTAGCCGAAGACGGAGATGAGCGTATTCGGGGTCTCGGCATCGTCGTCGTAGCCGAAGCGGCCGCCGAAACTCATCACCGAGGACGGCAGACCCTTCTCACCGAGGAACCAGCGGGCGACGTCCATCTGGTGGATGCCCTGGTTGGTGATGTCGCCGCCACCGTAGTTCCAGAACCAGTGCCAGTCGTAGTGAATCGGGCCCCGGGCTCCATTGCGGCGCGGGGGCGTGAGATCGGCCGGACCGGTCCATTGATCGTAATCAACCGTCGGCAGCACCTTCTGCGGGCCGGTGGTCTTGCCGATGCTCAGGCGCTCCTTGTAGCAAAGGCCGCGCGCCCACTGGATCTTGCCGAGCTTGCCGGAGCGGACGTACGCGATCGACTCCATGATATCCAGCGAGGAGCGATTCTGCGTGCCCGCCTGGACGATGTTCTTGTTGTACTTCTTCGCGGCCTCGACGGCCTGCCGGCCTTCCCAGACATTGTGCGAAAGCGGCTTCTCGACGTACACATCCTTGCCGGCCTGCAGGCCCCAGATCGTCTGCAGCGAGTGCTGGTGGTTCGGGGTGGCGAGGACCACCGCGTCGATGGACTTGTCTTCGAGCAGCTTCCGGTAATCGCCGTAGGTCTTCGGCGACACGCCGACCTTCTCGCAGTCCGCCTTGCGCTTCGCGAGCACGTCGGAATCGACGTCGCAAATCGCCACGAGCTTCGAACCGGGCAGCTTGTTGCAGTAATCCATCATGTGCCCACGGCCCTGGGCATTGATGCCGACGACCGCGACGCGGACGTCTCCGTTGGCGCTGCCCTTGGCGGCAGTCTGACCGTAGAGCCGGGTGTTGCCGGCGATGCAGGCGGCGCCGCCGCCGACGAGCGAAGCATGGATGAACTCTTTGCGTGTCCAGTTTTTCATAGGGGCTGTTGCGGATTGGTGATAAAAATGAAGCACACCGGCTGGCAGGTGAAGCGATCGGGGGCAGTCAGCACGGGGGCGAGGTCCTGATAAGGTTCCAAAGGAAGGGTCGGAGGTCAACCCTGCGAGTGAACTTGACGCACAAAAGAGCGGAACGATGCGCGGCGCCGGAAGATTACCTTTTCGGTTACTTAATACCGACCGGAGCCTGCGATTGTACGTCTCGCTGAGTGCCGCCCAAGCGTACTGACCGCGGATCTCGCGGATGGCGCTGATGTTTCCCTTCTCCGCGTGATCCGCGTAATCCGCGGTTGACCCAGAAGCACATGCCGTTCCGTACAGGCAGTCCCGCCCGGCCCGAAGCGCCCTGTCAACCAGCAGCCAAGACCTTGCGAAAAGGCCGCGCCCGGGATCCAGGGTTGACCGCCTCCCCTGCTCTCCAACCTTCTCCCAGTCATGAGCAAACTCCTCGGGAAACGCGCCCTCGTGACCGCCGGGGCCCAGGGCATCGGGCTCGCCATCAGCCGCCAGCTCCTGCGGGCCGGCTGCGATGTCTTCCTCCACTATCACGCCAGTGCCGACGCCGCCCACGCCTTGGTCCGGGAGGCTGCCACCCTCGGCCGCCAGTGCGCCAACACGCGCGGCGACCTCACCCGCACCGAGGACTGCAATCGCGTCGTCGCGGAGGCGGCGGAGTTCCTCGGCGGCCTCGATGTGCTGGTCAACAACGCGGGCTCGCTCCTGGCGCGGCGTGCGTTCACCGAGGCCGACGACGACTTCTGGGCGCAGACGATTCAGCTCAACGTGGGCAGCGTGCGGAAGATCACCCGCGCGGCCGTGCCCCACCTCGTCGCCGCCGCGAAATCCGCCGGCGGCGCGAGCATCGTGAACCTCTCGTCCCTCGCCGGTCGGAAGGGCGGACATGCCGGTTCACTCGCCTACTCGACCGCCAAGGGCGCCGTCCTCACCTTCACCCGCGCCCTCGCCGCGGAACTCGGCCCCCAGGGCATCCGTGTCAACGCGCTCGCTCCCGGACTGATCCTCGGGACGAGCTTCCACACCACGCATACGACGGAGGCGTCCGCCAACGCCACGATCGCGACCATTCCGCTGGGCCGGGCCGGCACCGCCGACGACGTTGCCCGCGCCGCCGTGTTCCTCGCCGGGGAGTTCGACGGCTTCATCAACGGCGCCACGCTCGACATCAACGGCGGCGTGTATTGCGCCTGATTTCCTCGTAACTCGTGAACTTCACCGGCCGCGTCGTTTGGATCACGGGGGCGTCGTCCGGCATCGGCGAAGCCACCGCGCTCGCATTCGCCCAGGCCGGAGCCCGTCTCGTGCTGTCGAGCCGTCGGGCCGAGGAACTGGAACGCGTGCGTCGCGCCTGCGCGCGTCCCGACGACCACATCGTCGTCCCGCTCGACCTGACGCGCAGCGAGACCTTCCCCGCGCTCGTCGCCGGCGTCCTCACGTGCTGCGGCGGCATCGACGTGCTCATCAACAACGGCGGCGTCAGCCAGCGCTCCTACGCCGCCGAGGCGCGGCTCGACGTGGAGCGGGCACTGATGGAAGTCGACTACTTCGGGCCGGTCGCGCTGACCAAGGCCGTGCTCACCTCCATGCGGGCCCGCCGCTCCGGCCACGTCGTGGTCATCAGCAGTGTCATGGGGCATCTCGGAACGCCCGGCCGCTCGACGTACGCCGCGGCGAAGCACGCCCTGCACGGATACTTCGACTCCCTGCGCGCGGAGGTGTGGCGCGACGGCCTGCACGTCACGATCGTCTGTCCCGGCTACGTGCGGACCGCCGTTTCCGCCAACGCCCTCGGCCCCCGTGGCGAAGCGATCGGCCCGGCCGGCGCCCAGGAACGAGGCATCAGCCCCGAACGCTGCGCCCGCGCCATCCTGCGCGGGGTCGCCCGGCGGCGCGAAGAGGTGTACGTCGGCGGCTGGGAAGTCGCCGGGATCTACCTCAAGCGCTTCACCCCGTGGCTGCTCTCGCGGATCGTGCGGCGGATGAAGTTCTCGGTGCAGACGTAGGCGGCGTGTTTTCTCCTGCCAGGGAGCGCGGCCGTCCCCCCTGGGAGCGCGGCCGCCCTCGGCCGCATCGATCGGAATGCGGACGAGGGCGTCCGCGCTCCCGGGGAGGCAAACTAGGCGTAGCCGCCGCCCGGCTTGATCCCCAGCTCCTGCCGGCGCCGCCGGCGGTCGACCGCGGCCCGGCGCTCGTATCCACTGTTCCGATGCTCGGACAGCGGGTCGGCCGGCAGCCGGTTCGCCTTGCGCCAGGCGGCGAGCGCGGGCGCGACGTCGGTGAAGAAGGCGCGCTTCAGGATCAGCTCGGCGTCGACCACGTTGTTCCTCGCCTGCGCGCGGTGCAGGGCGTCGTGATCGACGAGCGCCGCCTTCACGTAGAGCTCCTGCGCCATCACGACGGTCTGGATCGTCGCCTCGATCTTCGGCTTCTCGTTGTGCGACTGGTCGATCATGTACGCGATCTTCGGCCTCCGGCCGCGGTCGTGCGCGAAGGCGTGGATCTCATGGAAGATCCGGAACACCTGGTACGGGTCGATCGAGCCCAGCGTGAGGTCGTCGTCGGCGTAGCGACGATCGTTGAAATGGAAGCCGCCGAGCATGTCCTCGTCGAGCAGCCACGCCACGATCTGCTCGATGTTCTGCGCGACGTAGTGATGCCCCGTGTCCACCAGCACCTTGGCGCGGGGCCCGGCCTTCTTCGCCAGCAGCAGCGCCATGCCCCAGTCGGCGACGTCGGTCGCGTAGAACGCCGGCTCGAACGGCTTGTATTCGACGAGCATCGTCTGCTTCGGCCCGAGCTTCCCGTGCAGGGCGCGCAACGCCGCCTCGAAGTTCCGCTTGCGCTCCCGGATGGAGCCCTGCCCCGGATAATTGATGCCGTCGGCGAACCACAACGACAGGTACTCGCTGCCCACGGCCTGGCCGATCGCCACCGAGTCGACGCAGTGCTGCAACGCGTGCGCCCGCACCGCCGGGTCGTTGTGCCCGAACGAGCCCCACTTGTAGCACTGATCCTGGAAGAGGTTCGGGTTGATCGCGCCGATCCTGACCCCGTGCCGGCGCGCCAGCCGGGCGACCGCCTTCGGGTCCTCGCCGGGTTTGAAATCCCACAGCACATGCACCGCGACCGTCGGGCAGCAGCCGGTGAGCGCATGCACGTGCCCGGCGTCGGCCAGCTTGTCGCCGAGATCGATCGCGGCGGCGTCCTGGAAAAACTTCCCGAAACGCGTGCCGGTATCGGCGAAGCCCCACGAGGGCGTCTCGATGGCAAAGGATGCGAGCGCCTCACGGGCGCGACGGAGTTGAAGCGGGGTCATGGTGCGAAAGATCACGTGTGCGGCGGACCGGACGCGATGTCAGCCGGGAAGTGGTTTGGACAGTCCGTACGGGCAACTTTGGTGGGCCCACGGAACACACGGATTACACGGAAGAAAATCCGGGGTCCGTGTAGTCCGTGTGTTCCGTGGGCGAGAGGATCGAGGGCTTTTGTATTTGCTGAACCCAAACGCCTGCGCGCATCCAGCCAGCATCGCTCGAACCTCTGCTTCGCGAGGTCAGGATCACATTTCCGTGTGTTTCGTGGTCTCTCCCTCTTCAAGGCAACGCCACGTTCAGTTTCGCCGCCCACGGCTCCAGCGCGGGCAGGATGCCGGGATGCAACTCGACGCCACCCGCCAGCTGCTCGGCGCGTCTCCGCAAACCGGATTCACCGGGCAGCCGCACCCGCTCGAAGCCCGGCCGCGGGGGCGTGGCCCGGCAGTTCGCCGCCACCTGCTCCGTCTGCCGCCGGAACTCCGCCGCGCCCCCGAAGCAGGCAGGATCCATCACCTGCACGAACACGGTCGCGCCCCACCCCTCGCCCGGGTCCGCCCGGCCATGACCGGCGAGCCCGCCGGTGAGCGCCTCGACCAGCAGGGCGAACGCATAGCCTTTGTGGCCGTGATCGACGCCGCCCGTCGGCAGCAGCGTGCCCGGCGGCTTGGTGGCGAGCGCGGCGGGATCATCGGTCGGCAGACCTTCGGCGGTCAGCGCCCACGCCCCGGGGAAACGCTTCCCCTCCACCTGCAGCCGGCGGGTGAGCGCATTCGTCGTGATCGACATCGACACATCGAGGATCACCGGCTCGCCGCCGGTCGGCCAGGCGGCCGCGAGCGGATTCGGCGTGAACACCTCCCGCCGCCCGCCGAACGGCGCGACGCTGCACACGTTGGGATCCGAGCACGTGAGCAGCACCATCAGGCCCTGGTCCGTCACGCGCTGCAGGTAGGCCGCGAGGCAGGCGATATGGTGGCTCCGGCGGATCACGACGGTGCCGGTCCCCAGTTGCCGCGCGCGCGTGGCGGCGAGGGCGAGGGCGCGCAACACGAGCCAGGGCCCCGGCAGCCGCTTTCCATCCCAGGTGACGGCCGCGGGGAAATCCGCCACCACCGCCGGCTCGCCCGCCCGGGTCATCGTACCCTTCTCGACCTCCGCCAGGTACGCGGGCAGCAACGCCAGCCCGTGCGTGGTGTGACCCAGCAGGTCGCCCTCGACGAGCACCTCGGCCACCGCCGCGGCCTTGTCAGCTTCCAGCCCGGCGCGGGCGAGCAGATCCGTGGCGAACGTGCGCAGGGCGGCGGCGGAGTGGCGGGCGGACATGACCGCGAGCCTGCGTCACCGTCACACCGCCCGCAAGCCACGCCGCCGCCGCGTTACGCAAAGCCGACCTGCATGCCCCGCGGAGCAACGCCGCAGCCGAAGCCGACGAAGTGACAGGGCGGCGGGACCGGCGAACCAGTCCCGACTGCCTTGTCACCCCGGCGGCAACGACGCCGCTTCGATCCCGGCCGACTTTCCCCGGCTCAAAGATCGAACGTCGTGGTGAGGATGAACTGCCGCGGGTCGATGATGCGGTAGTTCCAGGGCGTGCCGTCGGGATTGACGGCGATGCGCTGCAGGCGGCCGTTTTCGAGCGCGTCGCGCACGTTGAGCTGCACCCGTCCGCGGACCTTGTTGCGGTTGAAGCGAAAGTCGTACGTCAGGAGCAGGTCGGCCTTGATGGTCGCCTTGTCGTAGACGGGCTTGGTGCCGTCGAGCGAGCGCACGATGCCGTCCGGATCCGGCGCACCGGCGAGGAAGCCGATCGCTCCCTTGCTCGCGTAACGGGCCGAGCCGCCGACGCCGACGTTCTTGAGCCAGGTGTGCTCGGGGAACAGGCCGGCGAGGCGGTAGTTCGTGATGAAATTGGCGCTGTACTGGCGCGTCTGGGGCTTCGGCTTGCCCTGCGTGGTGATGGCCAGCTTCAGGGGGGCCAGGATGTTCCCGGTGTAGAACGCCGACGGCAGATCATTTGTGCGCACGTCCCACCAGCGCTCGCCCGCGTTGGGCAGCGGTTGGCCGGTGGTCGGGACGATGCCCGTCGGGATGCGGACGCTCTGCCAGATCGGCAGCCGCGCCTCGAGATAGCGCTGCAGGTTGGGCGACAGGTCGGAATCGATCGCCTGCTGCCGCGCCCCCGTCATCTTCACGGTCCAGAAACGGGTCGGATTGTAGCTCACCTCGACCTCCCAGCCCTTCGAGGCGGCGGAGTTCGTGTCGTTGATCGGCTTGCCGGAGATGTAATTGATCTGGTCCTGCGTCATGCCCATGACGTTCGCGACGGCGGCCTCGACCTGCGCGACGGTCCAGGTCGGATTCAGGGTCTGGAACCAGATCGTCGACTGGCGCTGGAGGTTGAAGCCGTCGGTGCCGAAATCCATGCGGTTGGCGCGCGTCGAGATGACGCCGATCGTGCCGCGGGCCGCGGTCTGCAGCGTCTCATACTTGCTGATACGCATGGAGAGCCGGCTCCCGAGGATGTTGTTGAAGCTGACTCCGTAGTCCTTGCCCGTGCCGGTCGGGTTGGCGAGCGCGTCGCCGAACACGTTGTACTGCGTGTCGGCCGGCGTGAAGCTGTCGGATTCATTGTAGTGCATCGCCATCCCGCGCACGATGTCGGCGACCGGATTGCCGCGCGCCACCGCCTCGTCGATCTGCCGCCAGTTGAGGAACGGTTTCACGACGACGCCCTTCTGCCGCGTCGAGCCCATCGTCCAGCGCTTGTTCACGCCGTAGCGGTAGAGGTCGGAGGTGTCGAAGAGCGCGGTGGCCGCGTTGATCGGGCGGCCCAGGCCGTCGATGCTGTACTGGTGATCCTTGCGCCAGCCGAGGGTCGGAATGATCCGGTCCTTCCAGAGGAAGCCCTGCCACACGAGGCCGCGGGTGTTGATCTTCCGCTTCTGCATGCCGAGCGCGAAATAGATCTCCTGGATGTCCACGGTGTGATCGCGCCAGGTGGCGGTGGCCGGGTCGTAGACGCGGGAGGTGAAGAGGCCGTTGCCCGGTTCCGGGCGGGTCGAAGCGTAGTCGACGTTCTGCCCGTTGGCGTCACCGAGGTAGTAGCGCGGGAAGAGGTGCGCGTCGTTGCGGCCCGGAATGTTGGTGGTGCCGACCGGAATGAAGGGGTCACCCACGTTGATCACCTGGTCGCGATACCGCAGGCCGCTGGGGGCCGCGAGGAGCTGGCGGTGCTCGCCGTAGGCGGCGAACGCGTGGCGGCCCGCCCATTTGACCCAGTTCGGCTCGTTGCGCAGGTCCAGCTGGTAGGCCAGCGTCGCGCGGTAGTTGTCGTTGAACACGGGCCGCCGGAACACCTGCGGCTCGTTGCCGCCGACGAACGGGCGCAGGAAGAACGGATTGGGCGAGCCGTCGAGCAGCGTCTCGGTGACGTCGATCTGCAGGGTCGAGGGCGCGCCGTCCGACTGGCCGACGAAATTGCGGCTCATGTTGTCGGTGTCCTCCCGCCGCCAGCCGGCCTGCAGCGCGAGCAGGTGCCGGTCCGTCTTGAGGAACGTCTGCTCGAGCTCGGCATTGAAGATATCCGACTTCACGTAGCCGTAGTTGGCCGCCACGAGGTTGGTCTCCTCGTAGTCGTAGATGGATCGGTCCTTGACCACCGGCATGTTGTAGAGCGGCGCCGCGATGCCGTTGAGCACGCCGCGCTGGATGTCGGTGCCGCTGACCATGAAGCGGAGATTGGCGTTGTCCTGCCGGTTGCCGCGGGTGAGGAGCGCGACCCGGCCCTGGTCCACGAACTGCTGGATGCGCACCATCGCGGTGCCGTGCGAGAACAGGCCGAACGGGAGGGCGGCATCGGCCGTCGGGCCGCTCAGCACGCCGCGCAACCGCACCTGCTGCGTGAGCGGCACCCAGGTGGGGCTGCCGGCGGCGCGCCAGAACGCGACGGTGTCGCGCGGCGGCGTCGCATTCGGCCGCTGGTTGAAGTTGTGGTAGCTCTCGTACGAACCCGTGATCCGGGTGTTGCGGAAGGGCTGGAAGGTGAGCGCCGCGGTGACGCGGTTGGTGCGGTCCATCGACGGCTTGCGCACGTATCCCTTTTCCTCGTACACGGCGGAGATGCGGGCCGCGAGCTTCATGCCGCCGTGGGTGTCGCCGCGCAGCAGGGGGCGGTTCAGGTCGGCGGTGAAGCGGAAGCCGTCGTAGCTGTCGACGCGGGCGGAGAACGAGTTGATCTCGCGCGTCAGGTTGGCCCGCGCCTGGATCAGGTTGATCGTGCCCGAGGCGTCGCCGAGCCCGAAGATGCTCGAGTTGGGCCCGCGGCTGATCTCGACCGCATCGACGTTGTAGGTGTCGACCGGGATGGCGCTCGTGGACGCGAAATTGCCCACCGCGATGTTGGCCGCGCTGAGGCCGCGCACGCGATTGGCCGTCTGGGGGCTGCCGGCGACGTTGTCGACGACGTTGCCGCGATCGATGACGAAGTCGGTGAACTGCCCCGTGCCCTCGGTGTTCGCCTCGTAGAGGAAGATGTCGTTGATGTCCACCGCCGCCGTGTCCATCAGCTGCTGCTTCGTGACCACGGTGATCGAGGCGGCGAGGTCCTCGATGCGGGAGTTGAGTCGCGTGCCGGACATGGTGTTCGACGCGTAGTAGCCCTTGTCGCTGGCCGCGCTCACCTCGAAGGGCGTGAGCTGGACCACCTGTTCCCCGCCGGTGGTGCTCGCGGCGCCGGCCGCCGCCGCCCGCGCCTCGTCCGCGCGCAGGGCCGCCTGCTCCTCGGGATCGAGGCGGCCGTTGCGGTTCAGGTCATAGCGGGCGAGCTGGGCGGTCGTGGCCGCCGCCGCGGGCGCCGTCTGCGCCCCGGCGGGCAACACCTGGCTCAGCGTGCAAAGGGCCAGCAGGGCGCGCGGCAGGAGGCGGGCGATTCGGGGTAACGAGTTCATGAGGGTCTCTGGGTTTGGCGGTGCGGTGGGCGCGGACGATGCAAACCCCGCGATTGGCCCGGGCGCCATCCCGGCCCGATTCGGGTAGGACCGAAGCGACGAGAGAACGCGGAACGAACCAAGGGGTTTGCTCCAGCCGAAGCCGGAACGGGTAACGAGCCCTTCCAGCGCTAGAGAGCTCCCGCCGCGGAGCAATGGCGGCGGACATCTGACAGTCTGGTTGGGATCCGTTGGAGGCCCAGTTCCCCCTGTAGGCGGGGTGCCCTCACCCCGCGTCGATTCGTTGCGAAACCCCTCCCCGCGGGGTGAGGGCACCCCGCCTACACCTCGCGCGCTCGCCCCGCCTTTTCCCCCGCCTCAGACGGGCGTCACTTCTTCGCCGTCTTCGTCAGGGCGTCGAGTTCAGCATCAGTCCACGCCTTCTGCCGGTCGGCCGTGGCCGCGCGGATCTTCGCGACATTGGCCGGTTCGACGACGGCCGCCTGGTTGCCGAACTCGCGCCGGACGAAGGTGAGCACGCCCGCGACCTGGGTGTCGTCGAGATGCTTCCACGGCGGCATGATCAGGCCGCGGCCGGGATTTTCCTTCCCGCCGAGGACGATCCGGACAAGCGCGTCGTCCTTCGCCTGCAGCCAGCGCGAGCCGACCAGCGCCGGGGCGAGACCGATCGTGCCCTCGCCGGCCTCCCGGTGACAGGGCGCGCAGCTGAGCGCGTAGGCGTTCTTGCCCGTTTCAAAAAGCTGCTGCGCCACGCGCTGCGCCGGGTCGTCGGTGTGCCGCTGCTGGTAGGTCCGGAGCAACGCCATCACGCCCGGATCGCGGTGGCCGCGAATCAGCGCGAGGTTGGCGGCGCTGAGCACGCCGGGGTTGAAGGTGCCGGCGTTGATCCGCTCGAGCATCACCGCCGCCCAGGACGATTTCTCGCTGAGCATGCGCTGCGCGGTGGACTTGAGCCGCGGGCTGAACGTCGGGAACAACTCGATCACGACCTCCGCCCCGCCGTCGAACCCGGCCAGCGCCGCGAGGTTCCGGGTGCGCCGCGTCTCGTCCTTTTCCGTGCGCACGCGCTCCGCGAGGATCGGCAGCGCGGCGGGCGGGGCCGTCGACGCGAACAGTTCGAGGAAGAGCTGCTGGTCGGCATCGCTGAGCTTGCCGCCCTGCACGCGCGCCACGGCCTCGACGATCGCGTCGTCGCGACCGAGTTTCGCGGCGAGCGTCACCATGGCGGCGGAGCGCGGGGTCCGCTCCCACAGTTTCGCGACGATCTCGTGGAGCTGGCGCGGTGCGCCCTCGACGCGGGGCCCCACCAGGCCCTTCGCCATCCCGGTCAGCAGCAGCGCCGCCTCGGCGTCACCCGGCGCGGCCGCGAGCAGGCGGCCGCACTGTTCGAGATTGCGACGCAGGTGATCCGGCGCGCGGTCGATCAGCCAGTCGGAATAGACACCCTGCTTGAGCGTGTAATACTTGCGCGGCCCCTGATCGGCGGCGTAACGCATCCCCAGCCGTTCGGCAATGTGCTCGCGGAAGATCCTGGATTTCCAGGTCGCGGGATCCTCCAGCAGTGCGATCAGCTCCTCGCGGCCCGTCTCGGCCTTCCCCTCGATCGCCCACCAGAGCAGCAGCGGGATGTGCTGGTCGGCGGCATCTTCGTCGCGGGCGAGCAACGCGCGCACCACGGGCAGCGCGTGGCCGGCCGGCAGCCGCTTCGCCGTGCTCGCGAGCTGGCTGCGCACCTCCACCGCGGATTCGGTGGCGGCGATCCGGGCGAGTTCGGCCGCGGTCGCGGCGCCCACCTGATTGCGGTCACCGAGCAAGCGGACCGCCCAGCGGCGGACGTGCTCATCCGGATGCCGCAGCGTCGCGCGCAGGCCGGGCTCGTCGATTTCGCCCCGCAGGTTCAGGACCCACAGCGCCTCGAGCGCGCCCGGTGCGTTGCGCGCCAGGATGCCCCGCAGGTTCTCGGTGTTCGCGTCAGGCCGCTCCGCGAGCAGCCGCCGCGCGTGCTCGCGGTGCTCGCGATTGGGATGGCTGAGCAGCGCGATGAGTTCCGGGGCCGATTTCTGGCGCAGGTCCATCGCGGCGGGTCGGGGCGCGTTCTTCGCGCGGATCCGCACCACGCGGCCATTGGCCTTGTCCCAGGTATCCATCGGATTGAGATGGCTCAGCCGCACGTCTGCCCAGTCGGCGACGTAGATCGCGCCGTCCGGCCCCTGCTCCAGGTCGACCGGTCGGAAAGCCTTGTCGTCCGTGGTCACGAGCGTCAGCGAGTCCTTGGTGCGAAACGTCGATGTCACCGGAATGACCTGACTCGACTGCACCCGATTGGTCAGCGCCATGCCGACGACAATCTGGCCCTCGAGGGCGGGCATCGCGCCGCCCTCGTAGAAGATGAACGTCTGCGGAAACCGGGGCGTGTAGCCCTCGTTCGGCATTTGGTCGAAAAAGCCATAGATGAAGGGATTCATCGCGGGGCCGTGCTTGGTCCACCCCTTGCGGTAGGTCGCACCCTGAACGTAGTGCAGGCCGCGCGTGCCGCCGCCGTTGGTGCCGGAATAGACGCGACCGCGGGAATCGAACTCCAGGCTCTGCGTGTTGCCACCGCCCTCGGCCCAGATCTCGAAGACCCGCGTGTCGGGATGGTAGCGCCAGATTCCCTGGCCGAGCAGCCGCACGCCCTGGATGTCGAGATTCGTCGTGGAACCGGTCGCGCCGTAGAGCCATCCGTCCGGACCGAAATGCAGGCTGCTCGCGAGCGAATGCGTGTCCTCGAGGCCGAAGCCCGAGAGATGCACCTCGGGGTCCCCGTCGGGAACGTCGTCCCCGTTGCGGTCGGGATAGAACAACAGGTGCGGCGACTGCAGCACCCACACGCCGCCACGGCCGAATTCAATGCTCGTGGCCATGTTGAGGCCTTCGAGAAAGTGCTTGTGCGTCTCGAAGCGGCCGTCGCCGTCCTTGTCCTCGAGGATCGTCACCTTGTCCGCGCCCCGCACATGCCGCGGCGGCGGCGGCGGCACGCGGTCGAATTCCGCCCGCAGGTACTGGTCGTACGAGGTGATCGTGACGCCGGCGGGAAACGGGTACTGCTTGTACTGCACGACCCAGAGCCGGCCGCGGGCGTCGAAACGCAGGTCGATTGGCTGCGCGATGGCGGGCTCGCTCGCGACGAGTTCGGCGACGTAGCCCTCTGGCAGCACCATGCGGCGGATGCTCTCCTCGGGAGGAAGCACGCTGACCTGGCCGGCAAAGTCCTGCCCGCCGGGCTTGAAGTTCTTCACGAACTCCGAGACTTCGGGCGTGAAGCGCGGCGGGTTGGTGGTCTGGGCCGGAGCGGCGGAGCACAGCGCGGCGAACGCAAGGAGGGTGGAAAGCGGACGGGGAGTCATGGGCGGGCGGAGGAAGGCGTTGGGCGGAAGGACGGGTTCAATAATTGCGGAACGGGCCGCGCGGTTCCGCGGCCTCCATCTCGGCGCGCCA
>JAEUHA010000068.1 GCA_016793535.1 Opitutaceae bacterium
CGAGCAGCAGGCTCGGCAGGGCCGCGACGAACGCCCGGACGCCGGCCGCGAAGCCCGTTTTCTCTCCCACCGGGTAGCCGCGGCGCTTCGCCAGCACGCCGACGACGATCATCAGCGCGACACCCAGCAGGATGCCCGGCACGTAGCCGGCGAGGAACAGGGCCGCGATCGACACGCCGCCGCTCGCCAGCGAGTAGACGACCATGATGTTGCTCGGCGGGATGAGCAGCCCGATGGGTGCGGCGGCGATGTTGACGGAGGCGCTGAACTCCCGGTCGTAGCCCTCGCGCTTCATCATCGGGCTCATGGTGCCGCCGATCGCGGCCGCGGCGGCGACCGCCGAGCCGGAAATCGAGCCGAAGAGCATGCTGCCGAGAACGTTCACGTAGGCGAGCCCGCCCGGGAACCGGCCGACGAGCACCTTGGCCAGGTCGATCAGCCGGCGGGCGATGCCGCCGCGGTTCATCAACTGGCCCGAGAGAATGAAGAACGGAATCGCGAGCAGCGCGAAACTGTCGAGCCCGGTGGCCATGCGTTGCGCGATCACGGTCGTCGCGGCCGCGGGGTCGAGCGACAACAGCAGCGCCGCCACGGCGGCGGAACCGATGGCGAACGAAATCGGCACGCCGGCGAAGAGCAGCACCGCGAACACCAGGGCGAGGAGGATGGCTTCGTTCATGTCAGTTCAGTCCCGCCGATTGCTCCGCCGCCTCGGTCTCGCCGCGCAGGGCGTCGGCCAGGGCGAACAGGCTGTAGATCACGATACAGACGCCGGCGAGCGGCACCGCGAGGTAGACGTAGCCGAGCTTCAACTGCAGCGCGGCGGATTGCTGGCCGAGCGAGAGCTGGATCCACACCAGCCGGCCGCCACCGCCCACCATCACGGTCAGTGCAAACAGCAGCACGAACGAGTGAATGATGAGTTCGGATACGCGCTTCCGCCCGCCCTGCAGGTGGCCCGTGATGAGGTCGAGCGCGAGGTGGGACTTCTTCCCGGTCGCGTACGCCGACCCGAGCAGGCCGACCCAGATCATCATGTAGCGTGCGGCCTCCTCGGTGAAGCTCGAGGGATTGTGCAGCACGAAGCGGGTGAACACCTGCCAGAGCACGTTGAGCACCATCGCGCCCATCAGCACGCAGATCGCGGACCCTAGCAGCCAGTCCATGCCGTGACGCAGCGCCTTCATGGCTTCACCTCCGCGATCCGACGGTCGAGCGGCCCGACGATCGGGTCCTGGCGCGCCGTCTCGTGCAACTCGGCCACCTTGGCCGCGAACAACGCCTTGTCCGGCCGGATGATCTCGACCCCGGCCTTCGCCACCGCGGCCAGCGACTCCTCGGTGGAGCTCGTCCAGAGCTTGCGCTGGTAGGCCGCGGACTCGTCCGCCGCCTCCTGCAGCCATTTCTGCTCCTGCGGGCTGAGGCTCTGCCAGAAATGCGTGCTCACCACGACGACGTCCGGGACGCTGGTGTGCTCGTCGAGCGAGTAGTATTTGCAGACCTCGTAGTGGCGCGCGAGGTGGAAGCTCGGCGGGTTGTTCTCCGCGCCGTCGACGACGCCCTGCTGCAGCGCGGTGTAGAGTTCGCCGAACGCGATCGGCGTGGCCGACGCCCCGAACGCGCGGATCAGCGCGAACGCCATCGGGCTTTCCTGCACGCGGATCTTCAACCCCTTCAGGTCGTCCGGCGTGCGCACGGGCTTTTTCGTGTAGAAACTGCGGCTGCCCGAGTCGTAGTAGCAAAGCCCGCGCATGAACTTCGACTGCGGCGCGGCGAGGATCTCGCGGCCGATCGGGCCGTCGAGGACCGCGGTCTTGTGCGCGTCATCCCGAAACAGGTACGGCAGGCCGAACACCTTGAACTCGGGCGCGAACCCCTCGAGCACGCTCGCGGACACCTTGGTCATCGCGAGCCCGCCGATCTGCACGAGTTCGAGGCACTCGCGTTCGCTGCCGAGTTGTCCGCTCGGGTAAACGTCCACCCGGAGCTTGCCGCCCGACTTCTCCGCCAGCTTCTGGCCCAGGTAAACCATGCCCTTGTGCACGCTGTGCTGCTGGTCGAGGCCGTGGGCGAGCTTGATGATCTTCACGTCCCGCTGCGCGCCGCATCCGGCCAGCGCGAGGGCGGCGAACGCGAACGTCGCGCGCAGCAGGAGCCGTCGGGACGGCGAGGCCGCGGAGGTGCGGAGGCGGGGAGGCGGAGGAGCGAACGTCATGCAGAGCAACGGGCGGCGGGGCAGGGAACTGGTTGGGGACGATGGGCGCGGACGGGAACGTGTCGAGCGCAAGGCGCGAGGGTGGCTTCCGTTGCGGCCTACCCACGTGGCGCGGGCATCCTGCCCGCGGGGCGGAACCGGTCTGCGTCTTCCACTCGATGCGAGCAGGATGCTCGCGCCACTTGGGGGAGACCTTTGACGGACGGGCGAATCAGAACACGCCCTTCACCCCGACCGTGATCTGCACCCCGTGCTTGGTTTCACGATGGTGCTTCGCGTAGTGCGGCGTTTCCGGGCCGTAGCGGTGGAGCGTCTCGGGCGCGTTGAAGATGTTCTGGGCGTTGCCGTAGAGCGAGAGCCGGGGCGTGAGCTGGTACTCCGCGCTCGTGTCGAGCGTGACCCGGCGCGTGATGTACTCGTAGCCGTTCACGGCGGCCATCTGCCCCCGCTTCTGTTTGCCGCGGTAGTTCCAGTTCAGCACGGTCGTGATCCGCTTCCAGCGCACATTGAATCCCCAGTTGGCGCTCTCGGGGATGAAGCCGAAGAAGTCCGCGTCCTGGCTGCCCTCGAGCCGGAGCTTGGTGCCGTTGACGAAGGCCTGGACGTGCCGGCCCCAGGCGCCCAGCGGACGCAGCGAGTGCCGCAGGTTGAACTCGACGCCGGTGACCCGCGCCTTCCCCGGCAGGTTGTACTGGGTCGTGATCTGCCAGCCGACGTAGCGCGGATCGAGGTCGAGCTCGGCGAGGTCCGCGGCGGTCGCCAGCCGCACCGCGTCGCCGAAGAAGTCCGTGATCTCCTTCCGGAAGACGCCCGCGCTGAAGAGGCCGCCCTGGTCGGTGTAGTACTCCGCCGAGAAGTCGTAGTTGTCGCCCGTCCATGGCCGCAGCCCCGTATTGCGGACCGTGATACGGCCGCGCAGGATCGAGGGATCGGCGGTGCCTTCGTCGAGGTCGGTCTCGTTGATGTTGGTGTTGGGGATGATCTCGGTGAAGTCCGGGCGGCCGTAGGTCCGGGCGTAGGCGAGCCGCAGCAGGAAGTTCTGCCGGGCCGAGTACGTGAGGTGCAGGCTGGGATAGTATCCGTCGTACGTGCGCTGCGCGTCCTGGGCCCGTTCGCGCCGGATCAGGCGGAGTTCCTCCATCGAACCGACGGCGCCGGCCTCGGGCCGGCGGATGCGCTGGCCGGCGGCGTTGCGCGCAAAGGCGCCGGAGGCCGTGCGGACGAAGACCGCCGCGGGGTCGAAGCTCACGCCCTGGCCCTTCGTCTCGGTCTTTTCGTAGCGCACGCCGGTGAGCACGCGCAGCCGGTTCTTGAACAGGCCGGCCTCGCCCTGCAGGTAGAGCGATGAAACGGCTTCCTGCAGCCACTCGGAATTGTTGAGCCGGAACGTCTCCGCGGCGACGACCTGCGCCGGCGTCTGGCCGAAGAGGTTCGGGTTCTGCTGGTACGCGGACCACACCTTGTACTCGGAAATCCACGGCACGTTGCGGAAGCCGTAGCCGTCGTCCTGGCCGACGTACGTCGTCGCCGCGTACGGCGCGGGCGAGTCGGGCGTGGCGGGATTTCCGTCCGGGCCGTTGTACGTCCAGTTGATGCTCTCGCGGCGCACGTCGCGCGTCTGGGAACGGTGCGCGGCCCCCGTCTGCAGCGCGGCCGGGAACGGCAGGAACCCGAGGCTCTTCCGCACGTCGAGCTTCGCGTTCTGCATGTGATCGTCGATGTAGCGCGGCGTGGAGTTGGCGGTGTTCAGCACGTAGTTGCGGTGATCGAAGGGATCCACGCGCTGGTTGGCGTTATTGTAGACCTCGATCCGGTGCGGCTGGATTTCGCCCACGTCGGCCAGCGTCACGCGCACCGGAAACGCCAGCGCGATGCCGAGCTGCCGGAACCGGCCGTGCTTGGTATCCTGATACCCGCCGTAGGACTTGGAGGCGCCGACGCCCGATTCGACGCGCCAGTCGCCGTTGTCGTAGCGGTAGCGGACGTTCGCCGCGCGCGTATCCAGTGTCTGATACACGGAGGCGGTGCCCATGGTCACGACGGAGCCGCGCCCGGTCGCGCCGATCGTGGCGGTCTCGTTGAACGACAGCGGCGTGCCGGTCGCCGGGGTCGGTGTGGCGTTGGTCCCGACGTTGAAGGTGTAGTCGACCGAGGTGCGGTCGGACTCGAAGCGGCCGCCCTCGACGTTGAACGACAGGACGCCGTGGGGCGTGACGCGCCAGTCGGCCCGGAGCCCGACCGAGTTGCGGGCGTTGAGTCGCGGCGCCGACACGTACTGGACATTTTGCAGGTAAGGCCGGGCGAAGGTGGCGCCGGTGCCGGCGGCGTTGCCGTTGTAGACCTTGCGGAATGGCACCTGGTGCACGTAGCGGTTCATGCTGTTGCCCGTGAGCACGAGGCCGAAGTTTTTCGTGACCGGCAGCGTGTAGTCGAAACTGGCGCTCGGGCGGATCTTCCAGATCTTCTCGTCCGACACGTGCGGCGTCCGCTTCAGCTCGAGCGCCTCGCTGTTGGCGGAGAGACTCACGCTGTAGCGAAACTGCGCGTCCTTCCGTTCGAACGCGCTTTTCGTGACCATGTTGACCGAGCCCGCCATCGAGTCCGCGGGCGACGACGGCGTCGGCACCTTGGTGACCTCGAGCCGGGAAATGTTGTTGATCGAAACCTGGTTGAACTGGAACACGCGGGACGACCCCTGCGGATTGCCCGTTGTCGCCATCTGCGCGCCGTCCGAGGAGACTGCGGCCATCGCGGTGGGAAAGCCGCGCACGGATACCGAGGCCACCGCGCCGCCCGACTCGAGATCGTACTCCGCCGTGATCCCGGGCATGAACTTCAGGAACTCCCCGATGTTGCCGTCCATCACGTCGCCGAGCGCATCCGCGGCGACGACGTTCTTCAGGTTCGGCGCGAACCGCTGCTCGTTGATCGCGATGGCGTCGTTGTTGGTTTCGCGGGCGGAGGAAACCGTGAAGGCATCGAGCTTCACCGTACCGCCGGTGCCGGAGGCCGTCGCGAGGGTGAGGCCGATCTCGCGCTCGACGGTCTGCCCGGCGCCGACGTCGAGCCGGACCTGCTGCGGCTCGAGTCCCGTGTAGAACACGTCGAGCGTGACCGGGCCGGCGGGCACGCGCGCGAGCCGGAACGTGCCGGTTTCGTCGGTGAACGCGACCTGGTCGGTGCCCTGCACCGCGATGCGGGCGTTGGTGAGGTACTGCCCGGATGCGACGTTCAGCACGCGACCTTCCACGCTGCCGGTGGCGGTCGCCACACTGGCGGGAAGCGGTGCAATCGCGAGCCACAGCAGGACGGCGCAGAATACCGGACGAAGACAGCTCGGGAGGGACGGCTTCATGATCGGGAGAAAACGCGCGCGCCCGGAATGGGTATCGGCGCGAGTGGGGGTTGAACGAACCAAGCGGCGTCGATGGCCCTGTCAAAGGCGATTTCCCCCGGGAGGATCCGTTTGAGTGTAGGGGAGCGGCTTTACACCGCGACCGATGGGAGGCCGGTCATTCGGGCGGCCCCAAGCCGCTCCTCCAGAATGGCTGGATCTCGCGGGGCGCAGCCCTACGCTGCTGCCCAACGGTGCCTCGATCGCGCGGCACCGGGCCTTCCCCCTTACCCCACTCTCTGTTTCGCCCCGGCGTCACGCCGCCTGTACGATGTCTCGGTTCATCCCCTTTCTCCTTTGCGGTTCCCTGTTTGGTCTCGGGACGTCGGTCGTGGGTGCGGCCGAACCCCTGACGTTCAATCGCGACATCCGGCCGATCCTCTCGGAAAACTGCTTTGCCTGCCACGGGCCGGACCAGGCGAAACGCAAGGGCGGCCTGCGCCTCGACGTCCGCGAGGCGGCGACCCGGCCACTCGAGTCGGGCGCCACCGCCTTCGTCCCGGGTGACCCGGCCGCGAGCGAGGCGCTGGTGCGCATCCTCTCCGCGGATCCCGACGTGCAGATGCCGCCCCCGGACTCGAGTCACCGGCTGACCGGAACACAGAAAGAGATCCTGCGCCGCTGGGTCGTCGAGGGCGCGACGTACGAGCGTCACTGGGCCTTCGAACCAATCCGGCAGGCGCCGGCCACGGGCAACGCGATCGACTATTTCATCCGCCAGCGCCTCGCGCAGGTCGGTCTCACGCCGTCGCCCGCCGCCCCACCGGCGACGCTGCTCCGCCGGGTGAGCCTCGACCTCACCGGCCTGCCGCCGACGCCCGGCGAGGCGGCGGCGTTCCACGCGGACGTGCAGGCGCGCGGGATCGACGCCGCGTATGATGCGGCCGTCGACCGGCTGCTGCGCTCGCCGCGCTATGGCGAACGCATGGCCTGGCCCTGGCTCGAGGCGGCGCGGTATGCGGACACCGACGGCTATCAAAACGACGGCCCGCGCGAGATGTGGCGGTGGCGCGACTGGGTGATCGACGCGCTCAACGCCAACATGCCGTTCGACCAGTTCACGATCGAACAGCTCGCCGGCGACCTCCTGCCCAACCCCACGCACGAGCAGCTCATCGCGACGGCGTTCAACCGCAACAACCGCTACAACTCCGAGGAAGGCATCCCGATCGACGAATACCTGCTGGAAAACGCCGTGGACCGCGTCGACACCACGGCGACCGTGTGGATGGGCCTGACCGTGGGGTGCGCGCGCTGCCACGACCACAAGTACGATCCGATTTCCCAGAAGGAGTACTACCAGCTCGTCGACTACTTCAACGACGTCGCCGAATCGGGCCGCGCCACGCGCCCGGGAAATTCGGAGCCGTGGATCAAGACGCCCACCGCACCCCAGCGCACAAAGCTGGCCGGGCTACAGGCGAAGGTGCAGCAGGCGCAGGCCGCGCTCCAGCAGGCCGAGCCCGGGTTGCAGCGCGCGCAGCGGGCGTGGGAGCAGGACGCCTCCCCCAAGGGCCATGCCCTGCGGCTGGGCCTGGACCACTATTTTGCGTTCGACGCGGTCGAGAAGAACGTGACCGCCCGCGAGGCCGGCAGCGAATTGCGTCCGGGCCTGCAGGGCAACGCCGCCACGCTGACGGAACAGGGCCACTTCGAGCTCCCGCCGATCCCCGGGCTGATCGGCAACGGCCGGTTCTCGGTCGCATTCTGGCTGAAGCCGGACCAGGTGGACGCCGGCCCGGTGCTGTCCAACGAAGCCGCCGGCACGATGCGCAACGGCATCCTCGTCGAGATGGTGGCCGGCCGCCTGCGGTGGAACATCAACACCCGCTGGATCTCCGGCGTGTCGACGATCGAATCGCGCCGCACCCTGACGCCGGGTGAGTGGGTGCACGTCACGCTCACCAACGACGGCACCCGCCGCGCGGCCGGCATGAAGCTCTACCTGAACGGCGAGGAGCAGCCGGTGAACGTGATTCGCAATACGAATAGCAATACGGCTGGACGGACGCAGAACACGCCCATGCGGGTCGGCTACAGCAAGCACGTCGGCCACTGGCGCGGGCAGGTCGACGAACTGCGCTTCTACACGACGCGCACGCTCTCCCCCGACGAGGCGCGGTGGCTGGCGGTGCGGGAAACGCCGGAGGCGATCGCGCGCCTGCCCGAGGCCGCACGTACCCCCGCGCAGCGGGAACTGCTGCGGCTCGCCTTCCTCGAGCAGGGCGCGGATCCGGGCCAGCGGGCCCTGCTGGAGGCCGTGCAGCAGGCGGAAAAGGCGCTCCTCGCTTATGACGACAGCCTGCCGACCACGATGATCATGCGCGACCTGCCGGAAGGTCGTCCGTCGTTCGTGCGCGTGCGCGGAGTCTACGATGCGCTCGGCGAACGCGTGTCGCCCGGCGTGCCCGCCGTCCTGCCCCCGCTGCCCGCGGGCGTGAAGAACGACCGGCTCGCGCTGGCCCGCTGGCTCGTCAGTCCGCAGCACCCGCTCACGGCGCGCGTGACGGTCAACCGGCACTGGCAGCTCCTCTTCGGCCGTGGCTTCGTCGAGACGCCCGAGGACTTCGGCGCGCAGGGCGAGCCGCCGACGCATCCGGAACTGCTCGACTGGCTCGCCGCCGAGTTCGTCGCGAGCGGCTGGGACGTGAAGGCGCTGCTGAAGCGGATCGTGCTGAGCGCGACGTACCGCCAGGACTCGAGCATCACGGCCGCGCACCGGGAGAAG
Organism: Opitutaceae bacterium; assembly: GCA_016793535.1. Lineage (GTDB taxonomy): Bacteria > Verrucomicrobiota > Verrucomicrobiia > Opitutales > Opitutaceae > ER46. Next base: position 8,338 of record JAEUHA010000068.1, read on the forward strand.
GATCCCCGCAACCGCTGGCTCGCGCGCGCCCCGCGGCTTCGCCTGCCCGGCAACGTGCTGCGCGACCAGGCGTTCCTCGTTTCCGGCCTCCTCGTGGAGCAGCAGGGCGGGCCGTCGGTGTTCGCCTATCAGCCCGACGGACTGTGGGAGGAGGCGAGCAACGCCCGCTACACCGTGGGCAAAGGCGCAGACTTGTATCGCCGCAGCCTGTACACGTATTGGAAGCGCACGCTCGCGCCGCCGACGATGGCGCTGCTCGACGCCGGTGACCGGGAGTATTGTTCGGTCAAACCCAGGAACACGAACACACCGCTCCAGGCCCTGACCCTGATGAACGAGCCGACGTTCGTCGCCGCGGCGCGGAAGCTGGCGGAGCGGATGCTCGCCGAGGGCGGTGACACCGACGCGTCCCGCATCGCGTTCGCGTTTCAGGTGGTCGCCACGCGCGCGCCGACGCCGGCCGAGCTGACGTTGCTCGGGAACGCACTCGCCGACTATCGGCGCGAATTCGCGGCCGATCCGGCGGCCGCCGCCGCGACCCTGAAGGCGGGCCGGGCGCCCGTCGCGAAGAACCTGCCCCCGGTGGAACTCGCCGCCGCGACCGCGCTCGCGAATGTTCTGCTCAATCTCGACGAGGTCATCACCCGCGAATAGCCCCGCCCATGAACTCCGACCTCTACCACGCCGCGTTCCGTCCCACCCGCCGCCAGTTCCTCGGCCGCGCCACCGCGGCCATGGGCGGCCTCGCGCTTGCGGCGTTGCTCGATCCGACGCTCGCCCGGGCGGCCGCCGGTCTGCCGGGCCTCGTTCGCGCGAACCCGCGCGCGAAACGCATCATCTATCTTTTCCAGTCGGGCGGCCCGGCGCAGCACGACACGTTTGACTACAAGCCGCAGCTCGACGCGCTGCACGGCCAGGAGACGCCGGCGTCGGTGTTCAACGGCCAGCGCCTGACCGGCATGACCGCCGGGCAGAGCTCGTTCCCCGTCGCCCGCTCTATCTTCAAGTTCCAGCAGCACGGCCAGTCGCGCGCGTGGGTGAGCGAAGCGATGCCGCACCTCGCCGGCGTGGTGGACGACCTGTGCTTCATCCGCTCGATGCACACCGAGGCGATCAATCACGATCCGGCGATCACCTTCCTCCAGACTGGATTTCAGATCGCGGGCCGTCCGAGCATTGGCGCCTGGCTCAGCTACGGACTCGGCAGCGAGAACGACAACCTGCCCGCGTTCGTCGCGATGCTGTCCGGGCGGGGCGACCAGCCGCTCTACGACCGGCTCTGGGGCGCAGGCTTCCTGCCGTCGGTGCACCAGGGAGTGCGCTTCCGCTCCGGCCAGGACCCGGTCCTCTACCTGAACAATCCGGAGGGTTTCAGCGCCGGGCTCCGGCGCAAGACGCTCGATCACCTCGGCGCCCTGAACCGGATGCGGCTCGATGTCACAGGCGACCCGGAGATCGAGACGCGCATCGCGCAATACGAGATGGCGTACCGGATGCAGACCTCCGTGCCGGATCTGACGGACATCTCGCAGGAGCCGGCCAGCACGTTCGAGCTCTACGGCGAGGAGGCGCGCAAGCCCGGCACGTACGCCTACAACGCGCTCATCGCCCGGCGGCTGAGCGAGCGCGGGGTGCGCTTCGTGCAGCTCTTCCACCGGGGCTGGGATGCGCACAGCGGACTGCCTGGCCAGCTCCGGGCGCGCTGCCGCGAGACGGACCAGCCGACCGCCGGGCTGATCAAGGACCTCAAGCAGCGCGGGCTGC
>JAEUHA010000128.1 GCA_016793535.1 Opitutaceae bacterium
ACCGCCGTCATGAAGTGCGCGTTCGACGGGACCACCGTCACGGTGCGCGAGGTCGGCGGTGAACTGCGGCAGGCCGGTGGCCGCGGCCTCTACGAGCCGTCCCTCGTCCGGCTCGGCGACCGGTTCTTCCTCTGCCTGCGCAACGACAAGACCGCGTACGTGGCGTCGAGCCGCGACGGATTGAACTTCACCGACCCGCGCGCCTGGACCTGGGACGACGGCACCGACCTCGGCAGCTACAACACCCAGCAGCACTGGGTCACGCACGGCGACGCGCTCTTCCTCGTCTACACGCGCCGCGGCGCCGGCAACGACCACGTCTTCCGGCACCGCGCGCCGCTGTTCATGGCGCAGGTCGACCCGGACCGGCTCGTCGTGCTGCGCGCGACCGAACGGATCCTCGTGCCCGAGCACGGCGCGCGGCTGGGCAATTTCGGCGTGACGCAGATCAGCGAGCACGAGACCTGGGTGACGGTGGCGGAATGGATGCAGACCAACCGGCCGATGCTCATCATCCCGCCCGACAACCCGTGGGGGGCGAAGAACCGTGTGTTTGCCGCGCGGATACGCTTCGACCTGCCGCAGGTGTCGCGGGCCGTGGCGCGGGCGGTTGCGCAGGCCCGTCCACGGCGGCTGATTTTCAACAACGACGGCGGCGGCGACACGCGCGTGCCGGCCGAACCGCTGCCGAAGCCGCGGGATTTTCTCGCGCTGCGCACCACGCCGCTCGTGGGCACGCAGGTTGACACGGTCGTCTTCGACACCACCAGCGGCACGTTCGGGCGCTTTGCCCACCGCACGGCGGTGGCGGAACCGTTCCTCGTCCGCGAGGGCCGGTACCGGAACAACCTCCTGCCGGACCTCGCCCCGCTGGGTACGGATGCGTTGCGCGTGGTGAGCGAGCACAGCCGGGAAGTGGGGCAGGAGGTGTTCTGGGCGATGCGGATGAACGACACGCACGATGCCTCGAATCCGCTGCTCTGGCCGAAATTCAAGGAGCAGAACCGCGGCTTCCTCCTCGGCACCAAGGAGGCGCCGCCGAAGCGCGGGATGTGGACCGCGGTCGACTACGGCCGGCCCGAGGTGCGCGACCTCGCGCGCCGCACGATCGCGGAGGTGGCGGCGAACTACGACCTCGACGGCATCGAGCTCGATTTCTGGCGTCACCCGGTGTTCTTCCGTCAGACCGCCGCCGAACAGCCGGTCGGCGACGAGGAACGGAACCTGATGAGCGCGCTGCTGCGCGACATCCGGTCGGATCTCGACGCAGCGGGTCGCCGGCGCGGACGTTACATCCTGCTGAGCGTGAAGACGCCCGACTCCGTCAGCTACTGCCGCGAGATCGGACTCGATCTCGAACGCTGGCTGGCGGACGGCTCCGTGGACATGCTCGTGCCCGGTGGCTATTTTCAACTGAATCCGTGGAGCGAGAGCGTGGCGCTCGCGCGGCGTTTCGGCGTAAAGATCTACGCCTGCCTGGCTGAGAGCCGAGTGCGCGATGCGGCGGGCGTCGCGGAACGCAGCAGCCTGGAAGCGCTGCGGGCGCGGGCCCTGGCGGCGTGGGCCGCCGGCGTCGACGGCATCCAGATGTTCAATCACTTCGAACCGAAGTCCCCGCTCTGGCGCGAACTGGGTGACCCGGCGGTGCTGCGCCCGCTGCCGAAGGTTTATTTCGCGAGCATCCAGGGCGCGTCGACGTCGCGCAGCTATTATCCGGCCCAGCCCCACATCACGCTGCCGACCCTGACGCCCGATGCGCCGGAAACCATCACGGCGGGCGGAAGCCGGACGTACGATCTCTACGTCGGCGACGACCTGCGCACCGGCGGACCGCTCCGCGCTCGGCTCCAGTTGCGCACGGCTGCTCCGGCGCGTGGCGTGCGCGTGACGTGGAATGACGTGGACCTCGCGCCCGCGGCCACGACGAATCCGTACGTCGGCGTCACGGCCGAGGTGCCCGCGAACGAAGTCACACCCGGACGCCACCGCATCACCGTCACTGCCACGGAGCAAATTCGCCTGGCCGACCTGAGCCTGCGATTGGAGGCACGGTAGCGGCGAGAAGGTCGGCCAACGTGGCACCAGCATCTTGCTCGCTTGTTCCGGAAACGCGGGCCGGTGCCTTTCGGGGGGCAGGATGCCCCCGGCCACTTGGGAAGCGCGCCACGGCGGTCGGGTACGAGCTCCCCGGAGGCGTTGCGATCAGGTCTGGTTCGCCGCGGCCGACCAGGCCTGCGCCCGCGCGATGTCGCGACGGATGAAGAACCGGTAGCCGATGAACAGTACCACACTCGCGAGCACAAACACCCCGGCGATGCCGGCAAAGATGCCCGCGAGTCCGACTTCGCTCTTGAGGAAGCCGGCGAAGAGCACGCCCATGCCGCCGGCGCCGGTGGCGATCGCGTTCATGAAACCGACGCCCGTGGAGCGGAACTGCGGCGGCACGATCTCGCACTGCGTCGGGTTGTCGTTCGCCTGTCCGATGCCGCGTACGAAAGAGAACGCCGCGATCCCGGCGGCGATCACGGGAAAGCTCGGCGCACCCAGGAAGAGCAGCAGGAACGGTGCGCCCGCGAGATAGAAGACCGAGTACAGCAGCATCCGGCGGTGGGGCGCGCCGGCCGAAAGCCGGTCGGAGAGGTGGCCGCCCACGAAGATGCCCAGCACGACGGAAATCTGCAGCATGAACGTCCCCGCGAAGCCCGCCGCCGCGAGCGTCATGTTGTAGGTCTCCTTGAAATACAGCGGCAGCCACCCGAAGAAGATCCAGAGGCCCAGGCCGGAGAGCATCGATTCAGTGAGCAGCACGTAATACGTGGGCACGCGCGAGAGGTACTTGATCGCCTCGAGCAGGGACGCGCGCTGCACCGCGGCCTTCGCGATCGGCGGCGAGCGCGGCACGATCGGTTTCGCCAGCAGCGCGAGCACGATGCCACCGATGCCGAGCACCCAGAACCCCGAGCGCCAGCCATAGTGCTGGGCCATGTAGCCGGCGAAACTTCCGCCCAGCACCATGCCGGTGTTCACGCCGATCGAAATCAGACTCAAGGCCCGCGCCCGGGTCTCGGGCCCGTGATACTCCGCAATGAGTGCGATCGCCGCGGGCAGGAAAAGGCACTCCGACACGCCGAGCGCAAACCGCAGCGCGAGCAGCATGGGAAAACCGTTCGCCAGCCCCATCAGCGCCGTCACGGCGCTCCATGCGACCAGGCTGCCTACGACGAGCCGCGTCCGCGAAAACCGGTCCGCCAGGCTGCCCGCAATCGGCGAGCCGATCGCGTAGCTCCACAAGAACACGGAACCGAGCAGGCCCAGCGAGACGTCGGAGATGCCGAGGTCGCTGCGGATCGCCGGCAGCACGGCCGACATCGACGCGCGATCCGCGTAGTTCATCGCGGCGGAGGCGGACAGGAAGAGCGCCACCCGCCAGCGGGTTTGCCGGTACCACGAATCGCTTGCCATGGCGGGCGTTGCTACGGGACGCGCCCGGCTGTGGCGAGCCCGGTTGCGCGAAATTGCAGCGGAGAGCGGGCGCGCACGGGCGTCACCGAGCCGCCGGCGCGGGTTCGACGTCGAGGTGTTCCCGCATGAAGGCCGTGATCATCTCCTCGAACGCCGGTTCAAACACGATGCCCGGCAGCGCGCCTCCCGTCGTGGCGAGCACGCCCCGCTGCTGCAGCGGCAGCTTGAGCGTGTGCAGGAAATGGTTGAACGACTGCCTCACCTCGGGACGCGTGAAGAGCGTCCACAGCCCCGTGATCCGCTCCTGCAGCGCCCGTGCCTCCGCCAGGTGGCCCGCCTGCCACGCGGTGAAGAGCGCGCGATACCAGTGCGGCGCGATGCAGCCTTGCGCGACGACACACCCGTGACCGCCGGCCTCGAGGGTCGGCAGCACCAGCTTTTCCACGCCCTGCAGGAAGCGCAGCGGCCGGCCGGCCGTCGCGGCCAGGATCTCGGCGCAGCGGTTGGCGTCACCGCCGTTGGTGTCCTTCAACGCCACGATGTTCGGATGCCGGGCCAGCCGTGCGACCGTGGGCACGGCGAACGGCGTCGGCATGCGCAGGTGATGATACACGGCTAGCGGCAGCGGACTGCCGTCGGCGACGCGCGTGCAGTAGTTGACGAGCTGCTCCTGATCGAGCGCGACGAAGAACGGACTCATCAGCACCGCCACGTCCGCTCCCGCGTGCTGCATCTCGCGCGCGTTGCGCACCGCGTGGCGGTGACCGAGCCCGCTCACGCCGGCGTAGATCTGCGCCTGGGGCGCCGCCCGCCGCACGGTCTCGACGATCGCGAGCCGGTCCGACTCGTCGAGCAGCGGTGACTCGCCGGTCGACCCCACGAGGAAGAATTCGTCAATGCCGCCGCGCTGCAGAAACGTGACCAGGCGCTCGAGGCTCGGACGGTCGATGTCGCCGGCGGGGGTGAAGGGAGTCACCATCGCCGCGATCAGGTGCGGAGCAGATGTTTTCAGGCGGGACACGCTCATGAGAGGGAAACAGGAGAAGGCGGCACGGTTGCAAGGGCCGCCTGGCACGCGGAGAGGAAGCGCGCGTACTGTGCCTCGGTCGCGCCCCGGTAAGGCGGCAGCAGGTCGAGGGGGAACTCGGGAAAATGCCGCTTCACGTACAGCTTGTCGTACGCGCCGTCCATATACGTCCCCCCCGCGAGGGCTGACTTCGCCGCGGCGTGAAGGGCCCGGAACACGGGCTCGAGCGCGGCGCGCTCCGGAGTCGACGCGGCAAACCACCGCCGGGCGAGGCCGGGCTCGCATCCGCCGAACGAGCACAACAGCCCGCACCGACGGGTGTCCGCCAGCGCCTGGTAGCCGAACTCGGTGAAGAAGCAGCGCACGCCTGCGGCGTCGGCCGCCGCCGCGACATCGCGCAGCGCGGGCACGTTCTCGCCGCCCATCTTGATCGCGACGAGGTTCGGATGCCGCGCCGCCAGCCGTGCGTAATCCGCACCGGTGAGCACACGCTTCGCCCGCGCCAGGTTGTAGTGCAGGAAGCGCGCGGCGGGAAAGCGGCCGCAGGTCGCGGCGAAAAACCGGTCCAGCTCCGTGTCCTCCAGCGCCCCCCAGGCCGGCAGCGAAATCTGAAACTCGCGCACGCCCCAGTCGAGCGCCTGTGCAATGCGCTCCTGCACGGTGCCCAGCGCCAGGCTGATCACCCCGACCATCGGCTCGCCGCCCGCTGCGCGCATCGCATCGACAAAGACCCGCCCGATCGTGGCGAACTGCCGGTCGGTGACCGCATAACCCTCGCCCGCCGTGCCGAAGATGTACTGGTGCGGCCCCAGTGTCTCCACCGCGTGCTGCACCGTGCGCCGGAAGAGCGCCTCGTCGCAGGTGCCGTCCGGCCGCCAGGGCACCACGCAGGTGCCGAGCATCACGCGCGGATAACGGGCCGCGGCGGCGGCCGGCGGGTCGGGGATGGGAGAGGACGCCATCGGGGATCGGCGTGATGAAGTCAGGAGTGGTATACCACGGCAAGGGTTTCCTGCGTCCGCCCCGGGTGGGGGAACCGGCCCCGCCACCCGGGCCCTGCGGGGCCCGGGCGCAGCGGCGGGCGGGGCATTGCGGCATTGACTTCTGGTATACCACTGGAAGCCTGCCCGCATCGAGCCATGAAGCGTCGTCACCCCGGCTGGTTGTTCGTCCTCGCCCTCGTTGCCTCTGCCAGCGCCGCCGATCCGGCGCTCCGGGTCGTGCCGCCCCGGAGCGTGACCATGGTCACCGCCTCGGCCGCCCAGCCGGCCGAGTACCGGTACCTCGCATTTCCCACCGTGCTGCGGATGTCGGCCGACGAGATCTGGGTCTGCTACAAGGCCGGCCGCAGCCATGCCACCGACGCCGGCGCCGCCATGGAAGTCGTGCGCCACTCCCTGGCGACCGGCGCCACGCACCTGGTGCAGCGTCTGCCCGCGCCGGGACCGAAGCTGTATCAGATGGGTGAATTCGTGCGCCAGCCGGACGGCGCGATCGACCTGTGCATCGATGTGCAGGAGGTCGGCTGGGACGGCCGGCATTACCGCGCCGGCGCGGAAACGCTGCGCTGGAATCCCGCGCGCAACGCCTTCGATGCCGCCGTCACGATGGCGCCGGTCGCCGGCGTCCAATACGGCTATCCGTTCGAGTTCATCGTCGAGGGCCGGACGACCCTGCAGCTGATCATGGCGTTCGGGTACCATAAGCCCGGCGGACGCTGGAGCGTGGACGTGATCCGCTCGGAGGATTCCGGCCGCTCGTGGAGTTTCGTGCGGAACCTGACCGACGAGTTCGGCGGCATCCGGGGCAACGAGAGCGGGTTCATGCGGCATCGGGACGGCTTCATCGTGACCACGCGCGGCTACGACCGGATTGCGCGGCTGCACCGGACCGACGCCCAGTTCCGGGTGCGCCACCAGGCCGACGTGACGGGAAAATACCCGTTTGTGAACAGCATCGTCGGCCGGCCCCGGCTCTTTGCGCGGGATGGCCACGGTTACCTGATCGGGCGCAACTATACGCGGCCGACCGGCACGGCGGCCGACCGCGGCGCCGGCCCGAGCGAGATGCAGCTTTGCCTGATTCGCTTCGATCTCGAGACGCTCGCGGTCACCGCGTGTGTGATCCTCGACAATCCCGACCACCAGAAAGTGACCGACGGTTACTATGCCGTGCCGGTGTTTACCGGTGAAGGCGACGATGCCCGGATGCAGGTGATCACCTACAAGGGCCTGAACGCGCGCCCGCCGGATATCGTCCGTCTGGATTATCGCTGGGCCGACGTGAAGTGACACCGTCCGGCAGGATCCTCCCCAGTAGGCGGGGTGCCCTCGCCCCGCCGAGCGTGTCTGCGAAACGGAAAGGCCGCGGGGTGGGGGCACCCCGCCCACAACGACGAATCCTTTTTGCCTGGTTCCTTGCCCTGCTGTTCGCCCCGCTCCTCACCGCCAGCGACCGCATCTCGTTCCACCAGGTCCCGAGCGCGGCGCTCGGGCGGAGTTTGCCGGTGACGGTGATCACGCCGGAGGCCGGTACGTCCGCGGCGCCGGCGCGCGAGCTCCCCGTGTTGTTCTTCCTGCACGGCCGCGGCCGGCATCACCGCTCCCTGCTCGAAGCGCCCGCGGCGCCGGCCACGCGCGCGGTGGTGTTGGGCGCGCCGTTCTTCATCGTGCTGCCGCAGGGCGAGGACGGCTGGTACCTTGATTCGCCGGCGCAACCCGGGGATCGCTACCACACCTGGCTCGAGGAAGTCGTGGCGTGGACGAACCGCACGCTTCCGGTTTCGGACGCGGCGTCCCAGCGCGGCATCGCGGGCTGGTCGATGGGCGGTTACGGCGCGGTGCGTTTCGCGCAGACGCATCCCGGCGCGTTCGGCTTTGTCGGCAGCGTGATCGGACTGCTCGACTTTCCCCGGGCGGAAACGCTGCCGGAAGGGCAGAACTACCGCGTGCCGGTGGCGCGGTTCACGGCGGATCCGACAGTGTGGGCGACCCTGAATCCGCTGCCCGCGGTCGAGGCTTTGCGCGGCGCGCGCCTTGCGCTCGTGCTGGCCACGCGGGGGTTTGAGCGGACGATGAACGAGAACTTCCTCGCCGCGCTGGCGGCGAAACAGCTCGCGGCCGAGGTGCACTGGCTCGAGGGCGGACACGAGTTCGCGCTGGTCGAGCGGGCGCTGCCGTTGATCATCGACGCGGCGGCCCGAAGTTTTCAGAACCGGAAGCCATGAGCGTCGTCACCGCGCACCACCTGGACACGGAACTGCTCGTCGCGGGCGGCGGCATGTCGGGCCTCTGCGTGGCGCTCGCCGCGGCCCGGCTGGGCACCAAGGTCACTCTCGTGCAGGACCGGTCCGTGCTCGGTGGCAACGCGTCGAGCGAGATTCGCATGCACATGGTCGGCGCAACCGGACTGCACGCCGGACTGCCGTTGGTGCTGGAGCCGCGCGAAGGCGGGCTGATCGAGGAGATCCGGCTCGAGCTCGCGGTGCGCAACCCGCAGCGGTCGCCGGCGGTCGCCGACCTGATCCTGTATGAACTCTGCCGCGCCGAGCCGAACCTCACGCTACTGCTCAACACGACCGTCGTCGGTGCGCGGGTCGAGGCGGGCCGGATCACCGAAGTCGTCGCGGAACGATCCTCGACCGAGGACCGGTTTGTGATCGCGGCCGCGATGTTCGCCGATTGCACGGGCGATGGCCGGCTCGGAGTGGAAGCCGGGGCGGCGTTCCGGCGCGGACGCGAGGGGCGCGCCGAGTTCGGCGAACGGCTGGCGCCGGCGGCAGGCGATGCGAAGACGCTTGGCTCGACGATCCTCTTCCAGGCCCGGCGGCACGACCGGCCGATGCCGTACGTCGCACCGCCGTGGATACGCCGGTTCAAGGCGGGCGACTTCACGCTGCGTCCGTTCGGGAAATCCGGCTCCGACCTCGGCCTTGAGTACGGCTACTGGTGGATCGAGTGGGGCGGCTGTCTCGATACGCTCAAGGACAACGAACGGATCCGCGACGAACTGCTCGCGATCACGCTCGGCGTGTGGAACCACATCAAGAACGAGTCGGGCCTCGACGTCGCCCACTGGGCGCTCGACTGGATCGGTTTCGTGCCGGGCAAGCGCGAAAGCCGCCGGTTCGTCGGCCAGCACGTGTTGACGGAAGGCGATCTGTTCGCGTCGCGGGCCTTTCCCGATGCGATCGCGTTCGGCGGGTGGCCGATCGACACGCATCCGCCCGAAGGCGTCGATGCGCCGGACGTGGCGCCGTGCACGCAAAACCACCTGCCCTGGCTCTACGACATCCCGCTGCGGAGCTGCGTGAGCCCCGCGGTGCGCAATCTGTTCTTTGCCGGCCGGAACCTCTCCGCGACCCATCTCGCGTTCGCCTCCACGCGCGTGATGGCCACCTGCGCCGCAGTCGGCCAGGGCGTCGGCACGGCGGCGGCGCTGGCCCTGCGCGCCGGGGTCGAGCCGGCGGCGATCGCGGGTGACGCGGCGCTGCTCGAACAGATCCAGCAGAGGCTCGTGCGCGATGACGCCTACCTCGTCGGGGTGCGGAACGCCGACGGTCACGACCTCGCGCGCCTTGCCGTCGTCCGCGCCTCGAGCGAACAACCGGGGGGCGAGGCGCGCCAGGTTCTTTCGGGCCAGACGCGCGCGGTCCACGGCCCGGCGATTCCGGTCGCAGCGGAGGCGCCGCACGGCAACCAATGGCAGAACGTCCTGCAGGAACTGGAAACCGGAAAGGTGCACGCGCTCTACACGAGCGCCCCGCCCGACCGGGCTTTCCCCGGCACGCATCGCTGGATGAGCGACCCGCAGGCGGGGCTGCCGGCGTGGCTGGAGCTGCGCTGGGCCGCGCCGGCGGCGGTGCGGGAGGTGCAGCTGATCTTCGACACCGGCCAGCACCGGTTCCTCACGCTGTCACAGGCCGACGGATACACGCGCCGCATGCACTGGGGCGCGCCCCAGCCGGAGACCGTGCGGGACTACCGCATCGAGGTGGAGACGCCCGCCGGCTGGTCCGTCGTGCACCGCGAGCAGGGAAACTACCAGCGGCGTCGCGCGCACCGGCTGGCGGAGCCGGTGGCGACCCGCGCGCTGCGGATCGTGGTCGAGGCGACGAATGGGCTGGACCACGCCCGCATCTTTGAGGTGCGGGTTTACGCCATGTAGGCGGGGTGCCCTCACCCCGCGGGAAAGGGTTCGGGAAAGGGTGCGCGAAGCGGATCGGCGCGGGGTGGGGGCACCCCGCCTACATCCGGAGCGACGTGCCTTAGGGCGCGCTGTCGTCGTCTTCCGTCTTCTCGCCTTCGCTGGCGAAGGCCCGCTCGGCCTCCGCGAGCAGCCGGCGGGCCTCCTCGGCATGCTCGTCCTCGACTTCGACGCGGATGCCCGCGCCGCTGAAATCCGGCGAGGCCTGGGCCGTGAGTTCGCCGGGGACGTAGGCGGCGATGTCGTTCGCCTCCAGCACGGACTTCAGCAGCATGGCCTCGGCGGGGTTGGAGCAGGTGGCGACGGTGGTCATGGTGAAGAAACCATAACGGGGTCCGAGCGCTTGGCGAGAGCAGGCGAGTGATTCCTGGGCGCGCGGCCGGGGACGGCTGCGCTCCCGGGGACCCAATTCCAGCCTCGACTTTCCGCCCGACATCGAAGGGTTGCTCGTGACGATGAAACCCCTGTTGCTTTTGTTCGTGCTGCTCGGCGGGTCGGCGTTTGCGCAAAACGCCACGCGCAATGTCCTGGTCGTGACGCTGGACGGCCTGCGGTGGCAGGAAGTGTTTCGCGGTGCGGACGAGGCGTACATCGACCTCGCGGGCGGCGGCGTGCCCGAGAACCAGATCAAGGCGACGCGGGAGACCTGGCTGGCGCCGACGGTGGAGGAACGCCGCCGGAAGCTGATGCCGTTTCTCTGGGGCGAGATCGCGGCGCGCGGACAGATCTTCGGCAACCGCGACCGCGGGTCCCCGATGCAGGTGGCGAACAGCGAGTGGTTCTCCTATCCCGGGTACAACGAGCTGCTGTGCGGCTTCGCCGATCCGCTCGTCACGTCCAACCTCCCCATCCCGAACCGCAACGTCACCGTGCTCGAGTGGCTGAACGGCCGCCCCGGTTTCGCCGGCCGGGTTGCCGGGTGCACGACCTGGCAGATCTTTCCGGCGATCGTGAACGTCGGCCGCAGCCGCCTGCCGCTCTGGGTCTCGGGTTCGGCGCACGCCGCCCTCGCGCCGAAGTCCCCGGTCTTCGCCGAGATCGCGCGCTGGATGGAGGACATTCCCACGAAGGCGAACGACGAGCATTACGACGGCTTCGGGTTCCGCGCGGCGCTCGAGATGATCGCCGTGGTGCGGCCGCGCGTGCTGTACGTGGCGCTGGGTGAGCCCGACACCAACGCGCACGCGCGCCGTTACGGGGCCTACCTGGACTCGATCCGCCGCTGCGACCGCTTCGTGCGCGAACTTTGGGAGCGGTTGCAGGCGCTCGAGCAGTACCGCGGCAGCACCACGCTCCTGATCACGGTCGATCACGGCCGCGGTCGCACGCCCCAGGACTGGAAGGACCACAACAAGAAGACACCGGGTTCCAACGAGACCTGGCTGGCCGTGCTGGGACCGGACACCGCGCCGCGCGGCGAGCGCACCGACACGCCGCCCGTGATCTCGGCCCAGGTGGCCGCGACGGTGGCGGCGCTGCTCGGGGAGAACTTCCCCGCCACCGACGCCCGCATCGCCGCCCCCGTGGTCGACGTGCTCTCGCGGCGGTAGCTCGCGTGGCGCGTCGTGTAGGCGGGGTG
>JAEUHA010000147.1 GCA_016793535.1 Opitutaceae bacterium
AATCTCGTCCCGCCCGCTGGGAGCGCGGACTTCCCCGTCCGCTGGGTTCTGAGGGCAGAGGGGGCCGTCCGCGCTCCCAGGAATGGGGGCCAACTACGGCCCCACCTGCGACAGCTCCGCCGACTCGATCGCTTCGTCACCACGAACCGGATACTCACGGATGAAATCCGTGTAGTGGATCAGCTCAAACCGGCCGTCCCAGTGCTCGACGATCGCGGTGAGCGACTCCACCCAATCGCCGGAGTTCAGGTAATGGACGCCACCCAGCATCTTGTCGGCGGCGGTGTGAATGTGTCCGCACATCACGCCCGCGCACCCGCGCTGGCGGGCCAGCTGGACGATGTGCTCCTCGAAGTTCGAGATGTGGCTCACGGCCTCCTTCACCCGGGCCTTGATCGCGCGGCTCAACGACCAGTACTCCTTGCCGCGCCAGGCGCGCCAGGCGTTGTACAGTCGGTTCAGCCGCAGGAGCGCGCGGTAGCCCCAGTCGCCGAGGTGGGCGAGAAACACGAAGTTCTTCGTCACGGTGTCGAAGATGTCCCCGTGCAGGACCAGGTAGCGGCCGCGCGGCCCTTCATGCACATAGTCCTCGACCACGCTGAGATTCTCGAAGTCGAGCGGGAGGAAACTGGAGAGAATGTCGTCGTGATTGCCGCGCAGGTAGACGACCTGGGTGTCGCGCTTCTCGAGTTTCTTCAGCACGATCCGGATGAAGCGCGTGTGCGCCTTGGTCCAGCTGCCGCCGCGGCGCAGCTGCCAGCCGTCGATGATGTCGCCGTTGAGGATCAGTTTGTCGCACCGGACGTGCCGGAGAAAGTGGTTCACCTCGCCCACCTTCGAGTCCGCGGTGCCCAGGTGCACATCGGAGAGGATGACCGTTCGGACGTGGAGTTTCATGGCAGTTGCAGGGCAAAGCGGGCCGCCGCCGGCACGTTCGGCGCGACCGCGCCCGAGGCCACGGGGATGACGACCCGCAGGCTGCGGGGCTGCACCGTCACCTCGACCCGGGCTCCGGTCACGTGGGTTTCACCGTCGGTGTGGATCAGGCCCGGCTGCAGCCGCTCGATGACGAAGCGCGGACCCGTGAGGCGCAGCACGTGCGGACTGCGGTCGACGTTGCCGAGAAAAAGCCGCGGGACGAGCGCCGCCGCGCGCAGCAGGCCGACCGACTTCACGGCGACAAGGTCGAGCCGCCCGTCGTCCACCCGGGCACCGGGCGCGATCCGGGCATGGTTCCCGTACTGGTCGGAGTTGGCCACCGCCACGAGCAGCACGTCGAGCGTCTCGCCCTGCGCACCGCAGGAAATCCGGCAGCGCTCGCCGCGCAGCTCGCGCAGCGCCGCGAACGCGACGCGGGCGTACGCCGGCAGCCCGCGGCGGGTGAGACCGTTGAAGCGGCGGCTGACGTCCGCGTCGAGACCGAGGCCCATGGCATTGAAGAACGGCCGCCCGTTCGCCGTCCCCGTATCGACCGCCACGATACGACTGCCCGGACCGGTCGCCAGCTCGAGGGCCCCGCGCGGTGAGCGCGGCAGCCCGAGGTGGAGGGCGAGGCCGTTGCCCGAACCGCAGGGCACGAGCGCGAGGGCCGCGGGGGAATGGAGCAGACCCTGCGCCACCTCGTTCATGGTGCCATCGCCGCCGACGGCGACGACCACCTCATGGCCGGACTGCACGGCGGCACGGGCGAGTTCGGTGGCGTGACCCGGCCCTTCCGTGACCGCCAGGTTCGCGTCGAGCGCGCGCGCCGCGATGAAATCGCGAATCGCGCCGGCCAGCCGGGGCCGACGCCGGTTGCGGCCGGAGTGGGGATTGAAGATGAAGCAGGTCTTCATGCGGAAGCAGCCGCCGCCCGATGCGGGAGCGGAATGGGTTCCTCGGTCGCGAATGATCCGCTGCCGGCCAGCACAGCCGCCGCGATGTCGGCCGCCGCCCGCGGACGTGCCAGGGGCTCGAGGGCCCGGCGCCAGTGCCTCCAGCCGCGGCCGCCGTGCGCAAAGGCGCCCTGCAATTCCCATTTGACGGCACTGGGCGTGAGGGCGAGCGCACCAATGCCGTGGCGGCGGAGCAGCTCGTAGTTTCCCTCCTCCTGTCCGGGCACGATCTGGTTCACGATCATCGGGCAGCGGGCGGCCAGCGCCTCCTGCGTGGTCGCGCCGCCGGCTTTGCTGATCACCACATGGTGCGTCATCAGCAGCCGCGGAATCTCGTCGGTCCAGCCGAGGATCCGCGTGCCGGCACTGCGGGACGAGGCCAGCTCCTCCAGTTCCCGCTGCAGCCGCCGGTTGCGGCCCACGGTGCACGTCACGTCCCAGCCGGTTTCCTGCAGGAGCAACCGGGCGGTGTCCTCGGCCGCCGGAGTCCGGGAGTTGATGATGTAGAGCACGCGCGGATTCGCGCCCGCCGCGAGGTCGGGTGGCGCGAGCTCGTTTTCGTGCGCGGCAAAGAACGCCGGCACGGGAAAGCCGGCCACCTGCAACCGGCGCTCGTCGACGCCCGCCTCGCGCATGACCGCCGCCGACTCGTCGTTCGGCACGAACCAGCCGTCGGCGCCCGCCCGCCACCAGACGGAGTTGATGCTGATGGAATCGGTGACGACGCTGAAGCACGGCACGCCAAGCGGCCGCTCCCGGGCCAGCGCCTGCAGCAGGTAGGCGTAAACCGGATACGTCGAACAGACTGCGACCGGCGCCTCCTCCGCGAGGAGCCGGGCCAGGACGTGGCGCTCCCGCCGCAGCGAGCGGAGGAGTCCCGGCAGCAGCGCCGACCGGTGCATCCAGCCATACGCCGCACGCCACAGCCACGGCGCGCGGTTGATCAGGCCCAGGTACGACCGGCGGGCCAGGGCATTGCCGCGTGGCCCCGCCAGGGCGAACACATCCGCCACGCGTGCCGCGCCCGGACCTTGCCGCGCATCGAACGCCGCCGCGAGCGACCGGGCGGCCGCATTGTGACCCTCGCCGAAGCCAGCGGTCAGGATGAGGACGCGGCCGCTCATGCGATGACCGGCTCCGTTGCCGGCAGACCCGCCCGCGCGACCGCCAGCAGATCGGCTTCGAAGCGGCCGATGACATTCTCCCAGGACTGTGACTCGACGGCCACCCGGGCCGCCGGGCGCACTTGGGCCCGAAGCAGGGGATCGGTGGCAAGGTGCACGGCCGCCTCCACCAGCGCGTCGGGCTGGTCGCAAGGCACCGCCAGGCCGTTTTCGCCGTGTCGGACGAACTGCTGCGCCGCCGCGTAATCGAAGCCGGCGACGGCCAGCCCGCTCGCCATCGCCTCGGTCAGGACGTTCCCGAAGGTCTCCGTCAGGCTGGCGTGGATGTAGATGTCCGCGGAGGCGTAGTGCTGCGCGAGTTCCCCGCGGGCAATGAACCCCGTGAAGACATACGCGGGATTCTCCCGCTGGAGTCGCGCCCGCAGCGGCCCGTCGCCGACGAGGACGAAGCGGCAGCGCGGGTTTGCCTGCCGCATGGCGTCAAACGACCGGAGCAGGAGATCGTAGTTCTTTTCCGCGGCCATGCGACCGGCGTGAATCACAACCGGATCCTCCTCACCCGCGCCCCACTTTGCCCGGAGCGCCACGGCCCGGCGCGCGGGATGAAACTGCCAGGTGTCCACGCCGCGCGACAACACGGCGACGTTTTCGAAGCCGAGCGCGGAGAGTTCGGCGCAAAGCTCGGCCGTCGGCGCAAAAGTCCGGCGCGTGCGGTTGTGCACGCGTCGCAGCCAGGCCAGGACAGGCCGCCTGAGGAGGCCGAAACCGTAGTGGCGAGTGTACGCGTGGAAGTTGGTGTGAAAACTCGAGGTGACGGGAATCCCGAGCGCCCGCGCCACGGTAACCGCCGATGCGCCGAGCGGACCTTCCGTTGCCACATGCACCAGGTCGGGCCGTCCCGCGGTCCACTCCCGGCGCAAGCGGCCGTGGGCCGGCAGCCCGAGCCGCAGCAGCGGATAGCGCGGGATTGGCATGCCCGGCAGCGGCACCTGCTCGAAGTCAGCCGGCGCGCCGGCGGCCGGGAGGTCGTGCCGGCGCGGCCGATACACGCGGACGGCATGCCCGCGCCGGCCGAGTTCGCGCACGATGATTCCGAAGGTCATCGCCACGCCGTTGATTTCCGGCGGGAACGTTTCGGTGACGAGGGCGAGTTTCACGGTTTGGTGATTGGGGAGGTGCGTTCCTTTCTCCCGATTAGAACTCAGCCGTGTCGCAGTGTCATGACGGTGTAGTTACATTTTGGAGACATCGCCATGCGGCAGTCGGCCCGGAGGGGCTTGTCACGCGATTGTGGCCGCCGCGCCACCCGTCCGCCACGGGCACGTGGTAAGGTCGACCCAGGCTTCGAAGCCGCCTTCACCATACCATGAAAGTACTCCTCCCGTTCCGTTCGTTCGCCGGCTGTCTTGCCGGCGTTCTCTTCGCCCTGGCGCTGCTCCCGGCCGCCACAGTCGCGCAGTCCACCGGCACCCTGAACGGCCGCGTATCCGACGGCCGCACCGGCCACTCGCTGCAGGGCGCCGTCGTTCGCGCCGAAGGCACGACCGCCGTCGCGTACACCGACGCCAACGGCCGCTACAGCCTGTCCGGCCTGCCCGCCGGGGCCCGCCGGATTCAGGTCGAGTACGTCGGCCTCGACGTCCTCCGCCGCGATGTCGTGATCGCAGCCGGCGCCACCGCTGCGCTCGATGTCGAGCTCGCCAGCGAGGCGCTCAAGCTCGAAGCGTTCACCGTGGCGGAGTCGGTACGAGGCCAGGCGCTCGCTATCAACCAGCAGAAGACCGCCAGCGGCCTGGTGAACATCGTGTCCGAGGAGACATTCAACACCAACCTCGGCGGCAACCTCGGCTTCACCCTGCAGCAGTTGCCGGGCTTGAGCGTAAACGAGGGCGAGGACGGCGAACCGGCGGGCGTCAACATCCGCGGCCTCGAGGCCAAGTACAATTCCGTCCAGGTCGACGGCAACCGCATGCCGACCTCGGGCAACTCCCGCGCGTTTTCCGTCGGCCAGCTCAACGCGGACGCCGTCAGCAACATCGAGGTCATCAAGGCCGCCACCCCCGACCGCGATGGCGACGCCCTCGGCGGCATCATCAACGTCGTCTCCCGCTCCGCCTTCCAGCGCGACGGCCGCACGGTCGAGCTCACGGCCGGCGGCCTCTATTACGACATGCGCGAGAAGTGGAACTACAACGCCTCGCTGAACTACCTCGACCTCTTCAGCGTGGGCGGCGGCCAGCGGAACCTCGGCGTCGGACTCAACCTCGCGTGGTCGGAGACGTCGCGTGACTACGACAACCTCGACAAGGACTACGCCGTGCTGCGGCCGCAGTTCGAGCCGGCCCTCGCCCTCGCGGCGCCGCTCTATTTCCACACCAACGCCGCCCCGCAGACGAACTACCGCGAGACGCGGTCCCTCAGCGCCAACCTCGCGCTCGACTACCGCCTGGGCATGCAAACGTCACTCTACCTGCGGCCATTCTACCGGCACAACAACGTCGACGCCGAGAAGCCGCGCGCCCGCTACTACGTCAACTCGAACCACAATTTCAACGCGGCGACCGGGACCAAGAGCATCGCCGAGGCGACCTACAACACCGGGCGCAGCGTTGCCACGGTCACCAACGAGCTGCGCTACCAGAACGACCTCAGCGTCTCGGACAACGACGTCTACGGCGCCTCGTTCGGCGGGAGTCACCAGATGTCGGATACAACGGTGTCGTTCGATGTCTTTCGCTCGAACAACGTCTCGAACCGCGACCGTTCCCTCGCCTACGTCATCCGCAACCCCGGTTACCAGTTCGGCTACGACCAGACGATCCGGTGGAAGCCGGTCTACACCATTCTCAACGGCAAGGATCCGTACGACATTTCCGCCATCAACCGCGGTGACCTCACCTACTCGCCGCGCGACGCGGCCGAGAAGGCGTCCAGCGCCCGGATCGACGTCGAGCGCAAGTTCGCCGGCACGAAGGTCGCCGGCGCCCTGAAGTTCGGCGGGAAGTTCCGTTCCAACGTCAAGGAGCAGGACCAGGCATCGATCGTCGACCAGACGGGTTCGAACGCCGGCGGCTTCCCATACGCGAGCATCCTCGAACGCACCGACTACAAGGTCTTCGGCGCGCTCCCGATCTACCAGTACCCGGACCTCGCGCGGCTCGACGTTCTGCGGCGCAGCCGGCCGGAGCTGTTCGCGCTGCAGACCAACTCGGCGCTGCTCAACGACGTCATCAACGA
>JAEUHA010000264.1 GCA_016793535.1 Opitutaceae bacterium
GTCCTCGTCCGCAGGTTCATTCCGTGCGGACGAGGACGTCCGCGCTCCCAGGGGGGGAAGTCTTGCGCGACACGATTCCGTTCGTGACGTTCAGTCGTGCCCTCGAAACCCATTCCCGGTTCCACTGGCGAAGTCCTGACGACGCTGCCGTCGCCGTACCTGCCGCACGCGGCGACGGGCTTGCTCTACCTCCCGCGCTTCCTGGCAAAGTGCCGCTACGTGAAGGAGCACGGCGCGCTGCCGCCGAGCTATGCGAAAAACTACAAGCGCGGCTGCGACCGTTTTATTTCCCAGCACCTCGGCATCGAGCCCGCGGCCGTGGAGCGCATTGTCCTGGAGTCGTCGAGCGACGCGGAGGTCGAGGCGAAGCTGAAACAGCTGCTGCCGGCCGACGTGCGCGCCGCGCAATGGAACCGCAAGCTCGTGCAGATGGGCATGACGACCGCCGGCCGCGATTTCCTGAAGGAAGCGCTCACCAACATGGGCTGCGCCGACCGGGTCGACGACATCAAGAGCGTCCCGGACCTGATTGATTTCGACGAGGGACGGATCGAGTGAGGGGGCGGAGGAGTTGAGAGTTGAGAGCTGAGAGTTGAGAGACGAACCATCGTCAGCTCGAAGGCGGGTGAAGGACTTTATCCAGTGGATTGGAGCGTTCGGACGCACCCCTTAATGGCCCTGTCTCTCAACTCTCAGCTCTCAACTCTCAACTCGCGCGCGGGCCCGCCCGCGCGCGCTCACGTCAGCGCCCACGGCGACCGCATCGCCCGGCCGCGGAGCCGGTTCGCCATGTCGTCGCCGACGAACTCCTCCTTGACCGGGTCCCAGCGCAGCTTGCGACCGAGCACCATGCCGATCTGGCCGAGATTGCACACGGTCGTCGTGCGGTGACCGAGCTCGACGTCGGCGATCGGCCGCTGCCGCGAGCGCACGCAGGCGAAGAAGTTCTCGTGATGATTGTTGCTCAGCGGGAGCTGGATCTTTTTTCCCGGCGCCTGCATCTCGCGGAGCAGGTCGTTGCTCGAGGCGCTCATCTTGTTGCGCGCGATGTCGAGCCAGCCGCGCTCGCCGACGAAACGCACCGTGCCGCCGCCCTCGAAGCGCGTGCGGCAGTGCATCGGCACGCCGTTTGCGTAGCGCACCGTGAAGTCCACCTTCGTCGCGTTCGTGAACAGGCCCGAGCTCGGGAACTCGCCGCGGCCCTCGACCTCGACCGGCCCGCTGCCGTCCATGTCGAGCGCCCACTGGCCGATGTCGAGGTAGTGCGCACCCCAGTTGGTCACCTGGCCGTAGGCGCTCTCGGAAATGAAGCGGAAGTTGTAGTGGCAACCCAAGGACGTGTACGGCCGCCAGGGCGCCGGCCCCAGCCACATGTCCCAGTCGAGCCCCGCCGGCACCGGCTCCGGCTTCCACGTGGCGCCGACGTGCCGGTTGTTCGGCGGGATGAAGCAGTCGATGCGCTCGAGCCGGCCGAGGCCCTGGTTGCGCACGAACTCGGCGACGTCGTGGAACCGCTTCATCGAGCGGTGCTGCGTGCCGTGCTGCGCGACGCGATTGTATTTCCGCGCCGCCGCCACGAGGGCCCGGCCTTCCTGGATCGTGAGCGTGAGGGGCTTCTCGACGTACACGTCCTTGCCGTTCCGCATCGCGTCGATCGCGACCAGCGCGTGCCAGTGATCCGGCGTGCAGACGAACACCGTGTCGATGTCGGTGCGGCGGTTGAGTTCGCGGAAATCGCCGTACGCCGTGCAGTCCTGGTTGCCGTAGGTCTGGTTCACGCGGGCGGCGCTGTCGTCGCGCCGCTCCTTGTCGACGTCGCACACGGCGAGGATCCGCACGTTCTCCGGGTCGCCGAGGAGCGGACCGAAGTGGCTGTCGGAGATGTTGCCCGCGCCGACGATGCCGACGGTGATCTTCTTGCTGGGCGCGTTTTGGCCGCGCAGGCCGGACGGCAGGATGAACGGCGCCGCGGCGACCGCGGTGGCGAGGCCCGACTGTTGGAGGAAGCGGCGGCGGCTGAGCGGGAAAACGGGGTTCATGGCGGGTCAGGCTTTGGCGTTGGCGAGGTGTTCGAGGGCGCGGGTGGCGGCTTCGCGGACGATCGCCGGCTCGGACGGATTGCCCTTGATGGCCGCGAGCGAGTAGCGGGCCGACGTGTCACCCCGCAGCGCAATGCTGCCGATCATGCCCGCCTTGGCGCGGCCCTCGACGGCGCCGAGCCCGTCGCGCAGGGCGGCCGAGGCCTCCGGTCCGGGGATCGCATCGAGGGCGTAGCGCGCCGACTCGGTGAACTTCGCGTCCTTCAACAACGCGGCGAGCGCCGGCACGCTCTTGGCGGTCCCGACCAGCGCGAGCATCTGGCAGACGAACGCCCGCCCCGCCTCCGTGCCGCCGGGCAGCGCGAGGGCCTTGAGCAGCCGTTCCTCCGCCTGCGGCCAGCCTTCGCGCGGCGTCGCGAGCAGCTCCTCGCGGACACTCCACGCCAGGCTGCGGTCGCCGCCGTACTCGAGTCGGACACATGCCTCCCAGGGATCAGGCGTGGAACCGGCGTTCGATTTGCGGTCGGCGTTGCGCTGGGCCTTCGCGGCCGGGGAGGAAGGGGTGGCGGCACACATGGTGGGATTGTTCCGGACGATGCAGGAGGAAGACTGCGACGTCAAAGACGGACGGGTAAATCGGCCGACGGCGGGCTCCCCTCGTAAACGAGGGATCTTGGATTGCCCACGGAACACACGGACTACACGGAAACTCGATCCTCTTCCGTGTGGTCCGTGTGTTCCGTGGGCCAGCGGTTTGAATGACTTGGCGTTTGCCCGACCCGAAGATGCTCGCCCGCCAGACCGCCCGATTCTTCTTTTGCAGTTTCCCCGCCGGCCCTTAAACCTCAGGCCACATGGTCAAGGGCCAGAAAGTCGTCTGCATCAACGATACCTTCACTCCCACGATCCGGGCGCTCTACAAGCAGCTCCCGGTGAAGGACAACATCTACACGGTGCGGGAGGTGTTTCTCGGCCGGGAGAAGATCGTCAAGGGCGGTGACTCCGCGACCGTCGGGCTGCTGCTCGAAGAGCTGAAGAACCCGCGCGACCCGTTCCATCAAGGCGAGCAGGAGCTCGGATTCTCCTCCGAACGCTTCGCCCCGCTCAACGAGCTCCCCGACGAGCAAGCCGCGGTCGAGGAAGTGGTCGGAGTCGGCGCCTGGGCGCCGGCTTGACCGGCGCTTGATTGACATGACGCCGGACGCTCACGGCACGAAGTAGACTTCGACGAGAGCGACGCCTTCGGAGGAGTTCTTGCCGGAGCAGGAGAGGGTGTACTGACCAGGAGGAACGGAGACGAGAAGAGCGGAGTCCCTGGCGCCGGGGAGGAGGGAGAAGGCGCCGACCTGTTCGGCGACGAGGCGGATCTCGGGGGCGTTGGCCGAGAGGGACCAATCATCGTTGGAGGCGACGACGGAGCCGTCGCCGCGGGTGAGGGTGATGACGGGATCGAGGAGGACGGAGTTTTCCGGGATGCCGAAGTCGACGAGACGAGGTCCGACGCCGCGGAAGAGGAGGGTGCGGGGAACATTGCCGGAGACGACGACGCCGGGGATGAGGATCTTGTCGCCAGCGCCGACGCGGGCGCGAAGGGAGAGGTTGTCGAGCCGGGCGGAGGCGGTGAGGGGATTGGGATCGGCGTCGTAGACCTCGGCGAGAACGACGCCGGAGCGGCTGGACTCGTCATCGACGACGGCGGTGTAGCCACCGGGCTCGAGTTGAGTAAGGAGCGCGGCATCGAGACTGCCGGAAGGAAAGGGACAGGCGGCCAGCCGGGCGACGGTGGACGCAACGCCGGGCTCCCACTCGCGGTTGGCCCCGATCTCAACCGGGCCTTTGAACAAACGGACCCGGGGATTGGGCATGACACCCTCGACGCCGAACTGACCCAACGCAGGCCCCGCGGCCCGGAGCAGGATCTGCTTGGAGCCGGAGCCACTGATGACAAAGCCGGTGACGAGCGCAGTGTCATCGACGCCGGCATCGGCTCGGCCTGCGAGGTTGACGATGGAACTGACCCCCGCGGCAGCGACGGTGAGGGTGGTGTCGGCACTGGTGGAACTGCCCGTGGAAGAGGTGACCTGGACGGTATAGGTGCCCTGGTTCGTGGTATCGACGTTGGGCACGGTGAGGGTCGGGCCGGTGGCCCCCGGGATGGCCACGCCGTTCTTGTACCACTGGTAGGTGAGGGTACCGGTGCCGGTGGCTTCCGCGACAAAGCGGGCGGTGCCCCCGGCACCAACGGATGCGGCGGGGGGGAGATAGTTCACTCTTGTGGCCAGACCGTTTGCGAGAACGGCAACGACGCCGTTGGCACCGGTGCCCTGATATTGGTCAAAAAGTCCCGCGAGGAAGACGGCGCCATCGTTGCGGGGGAGCAAGGCGCGCACTTCTCGATTTGCACCCGAAACGGGATCGAACTCAAGGTCCAGGGCGCCGGTGCTGAGCAAACGCGCAATTCTCGAACGAGGAACTCCA
>JAEUHA010000295.1 GCA_016793535.1 Opitutaceae bacterium
CACCGACATCGGCGGCACCGACTTCGACGACTTCCAATCGCTCGTCCACGTGTTGCTCTACGCGGACGTGCTCGACCTCGAGGGCCTCATCTCGTCGCCGTACGGCCCGGGCCGTAAGGAACACATCCTTCAGGTCCTCGCGCACTACGAGCGCGACTACCCGAACCTTCGCAGCCACTCGGAGCGCTACCCGACGCCGGCCGCGCTCCGCGCGATCACCAAGCAAGGCGAGACGGAGATCGCTCCTTACGCCGGCGTACGGCGAGCGACCGAAGGCTCGGACTGGATCATCCAATGCGCGCGCCGCGCCGATCCGCGTCCGCTCCACGTCTTGATCTGGGGTGGCATCGAAGACCTCGCCCAGGCGCTGCACGATGCCCCGGACATTCTGCCCAAGCTGCGCGTGCACTTCATCGGCGGCCCCAACAAAAAGTGGAGCCCCGACGCTTATCACTACATCGCGACGCAGCATACGTCCTTGTGGATGATCGAGTCGAACTCGACGTACCGCGGCTGGTTCGTCGGCGGCTATCAGGAGGGCGATTTTTCCGCCGACGCCTTTGCCGAAAAGCGCGCCGCCGGCCGGGGCGCGCTCGGTGAGTTCTTCGCGCACGGGATCATTTTCGAGGGTCAGAAACGCACGTCCCTGAAAATGGGCGACACGCCGACGTTCAGCTGGCTGCTCCGCGGCAATCCTGAGATGCCATTTCAACCCGGTTGGGGCGGTCGTTATGTGCGGGCTTGGACGCGGCCCTACGTGCAGTTCAACCGGATCACCACGGCGGCGGATCGGATGGAGCATTTCGGCATCCTCGAACTCGTGCTGCCGCTCGGAGCCAACCCGCCAGCCGCTCCCGCGGCCGTGATGGTAATCGAGAATCAGCGTCTCGCCGGGCACGTCGACGGCACGGGCTCAATCCGTTTCCGCTTCTGTCCGAAGGACGCCAAGATCTATCGCTACACGATCGCCGGCAACATCCCCTCGCTCGAAGGCAGCCGCGGCGAGATCACGGTCTTCCCTCCGGCTCCGGCGGCGGCGCTCACGCCCGATCCGCGCTGGGCGAATTGGTGGACGGATGATCCGTCACCCGAGGCAGCCGAGGGCATCCACCAAGGCGCACGCACCATCAGCCAGTGGCGCGAGTCGTTCCTCCGCGATTTCGCGGCCCGACTCGAACGCTGCCGCTCAGTCGCGCCCACGCGCCCATGACTCGTCGCTTCCTCCCGTCGCCGCGCCCCACGATGCCACCATGAAACTCTACCGCTGCCTCGCCCTCGCGCTCGCCTGCCTGCTCGCCCCCGACGTCGGTTTCGCGGCCGCGGAGAAAGTCCGCGTCCTTGTCCTCACCGACATCGAGAACGAACCCGACGACGCCCAGTCGCTGGTGCGCTTCCTGACCTACGCGAACCATTTCGACATCGAGGGCCTCGTCGCCACGACGTCGATTCACCAGCAGAAGCGCACCGCCGCCGCGCGCATCCGCCTGATCGTCGAGGCGTACGGCAAGGTTCGCGACAACCTGGAGCAACATGAGCCCGGCTACCCGTCGGCGGAGAACCTGCTCGCGGTCGTCCGCGAGGGCCGGGCCGACTACGGAATGCACGCGGTCGGCGAGGGCATGGACTCGTCCGGATCCGACCTGCTCATCCAGGCGGCCGACCGCGACGACCCGCGTCCGCTCTGGGTGCCGGTCTGGGGCGGACCCAACGTCCTCGCGCAGGCCCTCTGGAAAGTCCGCGCCACGCGGACCCCCGAGGCCCTGGCGAAATTCGTCGGCAAGCTCCGCGTGTACACCATCTCCGATCAGGACGACTCCGGGCCGTGGATTCGGAAGACGTTTCCGTCGCTCTTCTATATCGCCAGCCCCGGGATTCACGCCGGCGGGGCGTACCATTTCGCCACGTGGAGCGGCATCAGCGGCGACAAGTTCCACGCGCGTTTCACCGGCGCGGACTTCAGTCTCGTCGACAATCCCTGGCTCGACACCCACATCCGCCGGAAAGGCCCGCTGGGGGCGCAGCATCCACACACGGAGTTCCTGATGGAAGGCGATACGCCGAGCTTCCTCGGCCTGGTGCGCAACGGACTCAACGCGCCGGAGCATCCCGACTGGGGCGGCTGGGGCGGCCGTTACGAATTCTACACGCCGCGCACGCAACGCTGGTTTCAGGAACCGGAGACGCGGCCCCTCTGGACGGATGCGGACGACGAAGTGCGCGGCGTCGACGGCAACTGGCACACCAGCAACCATGCGACCCTCTGGCGCTGGCGGTCGGCGTTCCAGAACGATTTCGCGGCGCGCATCGACTGGACGATCAAGCCCTACGCCGAGGCGAATCATCCACCGGTGCCGAAACTGGGACACGCCGCCGCACTCACGGCCAAACCCGGCCAGCGCGTCGACCTCAGCGCCGAGGGCTCCAGTGATCCCGACGGCCACGCGCTCTCGTACGAGTGGTTCTATTACGGCGAGGCCGGCACGTTCACGACGTCCAACGCGCGGACCGGCCAGCCCGTGGCGATCCAGAACTTCGACCAGCCCAAGGCCTGGTTCACGGTGCCCACGAGCCGGGTGCTGCGACTCGGCACGATGCACATCATCCTCGCCGTCACCGACCACGGCACGCCGCGCCTCACACGCTACCAGCGCGTGATCGTAAACGTGGTGCCCTGACCCGCGCCGCCTGCCCGGCGGCGACGTTTCGCTCCGGCGCACTGCCTGCACATGAAATCACGCCTTCCCCACCCGCTTGTCGCCGCCGTCCTCGCCGCGCTCCCCATCCTTTGCGGAGCCGTCCACGGAGCCGAGGGGATCACGCGCTGGGGCCAGGACGTCCTCCGACAAGAGGCCGGGTGGTATGACTCCGCCGCGGCCCGCGCCATCGCCGATAGCGTCGTGCAGTACCAGTCGCCCCAGGGTGGCTGGCCCAAGAGCACCAATCTCGCCGTCGCACCGCGCTCGCCGGAAGACATTCCGCCGGAGGGACGAGGCCGCGCGAACAGCTTCGACAACGATGCGACCACGTTGCCGATGGAGTTCCTCGCCCGCATGGTGCAGGCAACCGGCGACGCGCGCTACCGCGAATCGTTTCTCCGCGGCTTGGATTACATTTTCGCCGCGCAGTATCCCAACGGCGGCTGGCCGCAGTTCTTTCCCTTACGCGGAGAGTATTACGACCGCATCACCTACAACGACGGTGCGATGATCCGCGTGCTGATCATCGTGCGCGATGTCGCCGCAGGCCAATCGCCTTACGCGTTCGTGGACACCGACCGTCGCGCGAAAGCCGCCACCGCCGTGCAGCGCGGGATCGATTGCATCCTGAAGTCCCAGATCAAGCAGGACGGAAAACTCACCGCGTGGTGCGCGCAGCACGACGAACGCACACTCGCTCCCGCCTGGGCGCGCGCCTACGAGCCACCCTCGCTCTCCGGCGGCGAGACCGCCGAGATTGTGCGATTCCTGATGTCGGTCGAAAAGCCGAACCGGGAGATCGTGGCCGCCATCGAAGGGGCGGTCGCGTGGTTGCGGGCCGTCCAGATCAAGGGTGCCCGACTCGACCGTATTCTTGGCCCGGACGGCCGCACGGAGCGGCGCCTCGTCAACGATCCCGCCGCGCCCCCGCTCTGGGCCCGCTTCTACGAACTCGGCACCCATCGCCCGCTCTTCCTCGATCGCGATTCGGTGTTCAACTACGACTACGCCAAGGTCGGCTACGAACGTCGCAGCGGCTACGACTATCATGGCACGTGGGCCGCCAGCCTCCTCGCGCAGGATTATCACGCGTGGCGCGCCCGACATTTTGCCGCGACGAAATGATCGCCGACACTCACGCGCCGCTGCCGCGGTGTTTTCCGCGTAATCTTCAGTGCTGCACCTTTTCCACCCGATGAAGGCCTTCTCTCCCCGGTTGCCCGTCGCATTCGCGTTCGCGCTCGCCAGCGCTCTCGTTGCTCACGCGGCCTCGAAGTCCATCACGAGCATAACCCTGCAGGAGTTGGAGCCGGGCATCTGCGATCCGGTGATGTTCGAGGCCAAGGGCACAGGCTATACCGGCGCAGGTTACATCAACACGCCGAACGACAAAGCCGCCCGGATCACCTGGAGCGTCAAGTCCCCGGCCGGCGGT